>CAYNPQ010000056.1:0-22516 GCA_964399065.1 uncultured Treponemataceae bacterium
ACGTCTTCGCCCGCTTCTGCCGGCTCCGCGGCTACGAGACCCTCTACGTCTGCGGGACGGACGAGTACGGCACCGCCACCGAGACGAAGGCCCTCGAGGAGGGCGTCACGCCCCGCGAGCTCTGCGACCGCTTCCACGCCCTCCACCGCGACATCTACGAGTGGTTCGGCATCGCCTTCGACAAGTTCGGCCGCACCTCCACGCCGCGCCAGACCGAGATCGTGCAATCCATCTTCAAGAACCTCGACGCCGCGGGCTACGTGAAGAGCCAGACCATCGAGCAGCTCTACTGCGAGAGCTGCGGACGCTTCCTCGCCGACCGCTACGTGAAGGGCACCTGCCCATCCTGCAAGAACCCCGGCGCGCGCGGCGACCAGTGCGAGCTCTGCGGCAAGCTCCTCGACCCGACCGAGCTCATCGAGCCCAAGTGCTCCACCTGCGGCGCGACGCCGCGCCTCCGCTCCACGACCCACCTCTACATCGACCTGCCCGCCATCAAGCCCCGGCTCGAGGCCTGGATGAAGGAGGCCTCGGTCAAGGGCTTCTGGGCGAACAACGCGGTCCAGATGACCCAGGCATGGATCCGGGACGGCCTCAAGGAGCGCGCGATCACCCGCGACCTCAAGTGGGGCATCCCGGTGCCCAAGCCCGGCTACGAGGACAAGGTTTTCTACGTCTGGTTCGACGCGCCGATCGGCTACGTCTCCATAACCGCCTGCGCGGGCGACGAGAGGGGCTTCGACTGGAAGTCCTGGTGGCAGGACCCGGAGGACGTCGAGCTCTTCCAGTTCATCGGCAAGGACAACATCCCCTTCCACACGGTCATCTTCCCCTCGAGCCTCCTCGGCTCGGGGAAGCGCTGGACCATGCTCCACCACATGTCCTCGACCGAGTACCTCAACTACGAGGCGGGCAAGTTCTCCAAGTCGAACGGCGTCGGCGTCTTCGGCACCGACGCGGTGGAGTCGGGGATCCCCGCGGACGTCTGGCGCTTCTACATCTTCTGGAACCGGCCCGAGAAGAGCGACGCGGTCTTCACCTGGTCCGATTTCCAGGAGAAGGTCAACGGCGAGCTCATCGGCAACCTCGGCAACCTCGCGAACCGCACCCTCACCTTCGTGAACCGCTACTACGGCGGCCTCATCCCCGGCGGCGCCGTGGACGAGGCCTTCTGGGCCAAGGCGCGCGAGGTCGAGGGCAGGGTCGCGGCCCACCTCGAGCGGGCGGAGCTCCGCGACGCCTTCCGCGCCGCCTTCGAGCTCGCCGACCTGGCGAACAAGCGCTTCCAGGACGGCGAGCCCTGGAAGACCCGCACGAGCGACCCGGCCAAGGCCGCCTGCCTCATCCGCGACCTCGCCTACGTCCTCCGCGACCTGGCGGTCATGATCCACCCCTACATGCCCTTCGCGGCGGAGCGGCTCGCCTCCTTCCTCGGCAAGACCTTCCGCGCCGAGGCCGGCCGCGACCGGCTCTCCTGGGCCGACCTGGGCAGGCTCGAGGGCCTCGAGAAGGTCGTCGAGCCCGGCGTCCTCTTCGCGAAGCTCGAGGACGACCTGGTCGCGACGCTGCGCGAGCGCTACTCCGGCTCGCAGAAGGAGCGCCGCGAAAGGGCGGCAGGCGGCGAGGGCGCCGGCCGGGCCGAGGTTGCGGCGCACAACGCGCCCGCGAAACCGGCCGCCAAGGCCGAGGCGCCGAAACCCGCGGCTGAGCGGAGCTCAGCGGAGCCCCGCTCAGCGGAGCCCAAGCCCGCGCCCTACGCCGACCTTCCCGTCGAGGAACGCTTCGCCAGGCTCGTCGACCTCCGCGTCGCCCGCATCGTGAGGATCGAACGGCACCCCAAGGCGGACAAGCTCTACATCGAGACCCTCGATGACGGGTCGGGGACCGAGCGCGTCATCGTCTCGGGCCTCGTGCCCTTCTACAAAGAGGAGGAGCTCCTCGGCAAGAGCATCGTCCTCGTCAACAACCTCAAGCCCGCGAAGCTCCGCGGCGTCGAGTCGCGCGGCATGCTCCTCGCCGCCTCGCGCAAGGTGGAGGGGGAGGGCGGCGCCGTCGTGAAGGAGGCTGTCGAGGTCCTCGACGCGGGCCAGGCCGCCCCCGGCACCCGCGTCCTCCTGGAAGGCCAGGATCCCGCCGCCCAGCCTGCCCAGGAGATCGACGCCGATGCCTTCTTCTCGGTCCCGATCCGCGCCGAGGCGGGCACGGCCATGGTCGGTGCGAAGCGCCTCCTCGCGGCCGGAGCCCCCTTCTCCTTCGCCAAGGTGGCCGAGGGCGAGGTGGGCTGAAGCCCCGCCCTCGATGCGGATCATCCTCGACCCCGCCCCGCCGGCCGCCTGCGACCTCGCCGAGGGCTTCCTCCAGTCGGCCTTCTGGGGCGCCTTCAAGGCCGAGTTCGGCTGGAGGCCCCGCCATTTCCGCGTGGAAGTCGAGGGTATCGGCTCCGCTCCCCTCATCGTCCTCGAGAGGAACCTTGGCGCCGGCCTGCGTTTCGCCTACGTCCCCCACGGTCCCGAGCTCGAAATGCCCGTCGAGTCACGGAGCGGCTTCCTCGCCGACCTCGCCCACGCCCTCAAGCCGAGCCTGGGCCCGCGCTGCATCTTCGTCCGCTTCGACCCGCCCTGGTACCTGGTCGAGGAGCCGCGTGCCGAAATCCAGGCCGCGTCGCGAACAGGGACTTCGGCCGAGGCCGGAGCAGCGCCCGAAGTCCCCGCCTCGAAGGTCGACCGGCCGAAGCTCGGCGCCCCCTTGCGGCGGGCAGCGGCCGACATCCAGCCGCCCGACACCGTTCTCCTCGACCTCCGCCCCGGCGAGGAGGAGCTCCTCGCCGCGATGAAGCCCAAGTGGCGCTACAACGTCAGGCTCGCGGCCAGGAAGGGCGTCGCCGTCGAGGAAGCCGGCGCTGACGCGTTGGGCGAATTCTACCGCCTCTACGAGGCTACCGCCGCGCGGGACCGCATCGCCCTCCATCCCCTCCGCTACTACGAGCGCCAGTTCGCCCTCGCCGCGTCCTGGGAAGCGGGAGCCGAGGGCCGTCGCCCCGACCTCCGCCTCTGGGTGGCGAGGCACGAAGGCGCGGCCCTGGCCGCCATCATCACCCTCTTCCGCGGCCCGCGGGCGGTCTACCTCTACGGCGCCTCCTCCGACGAACGCCGGGAGCTGATGCCCGCCTACGCTCTCCAGTGGGCCGCCATCCGGGCGGCGAAGGCCGCCGGCTGCGCCGAGTACGACTTCTACGGCATTCCTCCGACCGACGATCCCGGGCATCCCATGGCGGGGCTCTACCGCTTCAAGACCGGCTTCGGCGGCTCGATCGCGCATCGGGCCGGATCCTGGGACTTCCCGCTGGATCCGATTCTCTATTCGCTCTTCCGGGCCGCCGAGGACGCGAGGCGCTGGTATTTCAAGGATTTCCGCAAGCGCGCGCTGCGCTAGGACGGGGAGTCGGCCTCCCCGAATACGAGGCCCTCGAAGACCGAGATGACCGCGTCGGGGCTTCGCCACGCCTCGACGGGCAGGCCTGCCTTGCGGCAGACTTCCTCGAGCAGCGTATCGCGGTCCCAGCCCTGCTCGACGGCGACCTGGGGCAGGAAGACCCCCGAGCGCCAGCCCTTCTGGATGTGGATCCCGTGCAGGCCGACCTCGATCTCCGAGACCTCCTCGACGCGTCGCATCGGCGAGAGGGCGGTGATCTCGATGTCGATCGAGTCGAGCTCCTCCCTCGACACGGGCGTGAAGCGGGGATCCTCGAAGGCCGCGGCCCGGGCCATCTCGCGCACGGTCTCGTAGAGCGGTTCCGGCGAGGTCATGCGGCCGATGCAACCGCGGAGCGAGCGACCGACGTGGAGCGAGACGAAGGCCCCGCAGGGCTCGGCGGCGCCATCAGCGGCCGCCGGCCAGGAGGGCGGCCGACGCTCGAGGGCCGAAGCGATGGACTCGCGCGCCGTGGCCAGGAGGGCCGCCTCGAGCGCCGGACCGAGCTCGAGCCGCATCACCCGCCTCCCTCGCGGGGATCGCCCGGCGCGAAGGCGGCCGCGATATACCCGACGAGGCGCTCGTCCCCCGACTGCCGCGCGGCGGCCGAGTCGTGGCTCCCGAGTATCCGCGCCCGCTTGCCCTCGGCGAGGGGGGAGGCGAGGAAGGACGCGATGCAGCCGGCGCCGCAGATGGGGCCGGCCGGCTCGGCCCCGGCCTCGAGGAGGGCCTTCGCGTCCCCGGACTCCACAAGCCTGAGGATTCGCGCG
Organism: uncultured Treponemataceae bacterium; assembly: GCA_964399065.1. GTDB lineage: Bacteria > Spirochaetota > Spirochaetia > Treponematales > Rectinemataceae > JAKLFE01. The sequence continues at coordinate 4,242 of CAYNPQ010000056.1, forward strand.
TTGCGCGCGCGAACCTCCGCGTCGTCCGGCCCCGAGGCCGAATTCGAGGAAATCACGACGAGGAGCTCGTCGGCGATGGGTCCGAGGACGATGCCCAGGGCGGCTCCGAGCGCCTTGACCACGGCCGGGCTGGCCTTGCCGAGCAGGATGGGGACGAGCCTCGCCTCGGGGAAGAGATGGCGCATGAAGGGGAGCTGGATCTCGACGCTGTGCTCCTCGAGGTGGGGGATGTCGTTGACGGAGAACAAGGTGCCGCAGTCGCGGAGCTCCTCGATGAGCTCATAGTCGACCTCGGCCGGGCCGAGGGGCGTGTCGAAAAGCTCGGACTCGGGAAGGTAGACGAGGCTCTCCTCGGCGCGGTGCATCGGGGCCAGGATCGCCACGACCTTGGGAGAGAGCCCCGAGGCCGCCTTCCAGGCCAAGGCGGCCAAGTCGCCCGAATAGTCCAGCCCCGCGTGCGGGGAGACGATCGCGCGCGCGTCGGAGAAGGGCGGTTTCGCGGCCTCGAGGAGGCTTCGGACGCGTGAGCGGAGCTCATCCGGATCCTCCGGATAGAAGATACCGGCCACCGTCGCTTCACGCAGCTTCCCTTTTCCTGTATCCTCGACCATGCAATCAAGTATATGCCGCCCGCGGCCCGTGGCAAGGGCGGCCGTGTAGAGGAAGGTCGACATGCGCGTGCTCCTGGTCGACGACGAAAAGCGCCTCACCGAGTCCCTCTCGGAATTCCTCGCGACGGAGGGCATCGACTCGGCCTCCGCCGGCGACGGGACCGAGGGCAGGCGGCTCCTCGAGGAATCGCCCTACGACGCCCTCGTCACCGACCTGCGAATGCCCGGACTGGACGGGCTCGGGCTTCTCAGGTGGGTCCGCGAGGAGGGACCTTCCCTGCCCGTCATCGTCATCTCCGCCCACGGCGAGATCCGCGACGCCGTCGAGGCCATGAAGGCCGGCGCCTACGACTACCTCGTCAAGCCCTTCGATCCCGTCGAGCTCGCGCTCAAGCTCCGCAAGGCGGTCGACGAGCGGCGCGCCGCGGGCAGGCTCGCGGCGGGGGCCGCGCGCTACGCCGAGGGAGGGAGGCTCGTCGGGGAGAGCCCGGCCATCAAGGCCGTCCTCAGGCTCATCGAGAAGGCCGCGCCCGCGCTCTCGACCGTCCTCGTCACCGGGGAGAGCGGGACCGGCAAGGAAGTCGCCGCGCGCATCCTCCACGAGCTCTCCGGCAGGGAGGGCGCCTTCGTCCCCGTCAACGTCGGAGCCCTGCCCGAGCAGCTCGTCGAGAGCGAGCTCTTCGGCTACGAGAAAGGCGCCTTCACCGGCGCCGAGTCCCGCAAGGCCGGCTTCTTCGAGGCCGCGAACGGCGGGACCCTCTTCCTCGACGAGCTCGGCGAGCTGCCTCTCCACCTCCAGGTCAAGCTCCTCCGCGCCATCCAGGAACGGAAGGTGCTTCGCGTCGGGGCGGTCAAGGGCATCCCCGTCGACGTGCGCCTCGTCGCGGCGACCAACAGGGACCTCGAGGCCGAGGTCAGGGAAGGGCGCTTCCGCGAGGACCTCTACTACCGCGTCAACGTGATACGGGTCGAGATGCCGCCCCTGCGGGACAGGGCGGGCGACATCCCGCTCCTCGCCGGCTATTTCCTGCGGAAGCTTTCGGGCGAGCTCTCGCGGAAGGTCGAGGGCCTCTCGGCCCAGGCGATCGCCCTCCTCGAGTCCTACGCCTTCCCCGGCAACGTGCGCGAGCTCGAGAACGCCATCGAGCGCGCCCTCATCCTCTCGGACGGCCCCCTGCTCGAGGCGCGCGACTTCCATCTCTTCGGCAGGATCGAGGTGGGCAGAGGCCGGGACGTCGAAGCCTCCGCCGGATCAGGCGAAGGTCCTCTCGGATCGGGCCCCGTCACCCTCGCCGAGCTCGAGCGCCGCGCCATCGAGGCGGCCCTCAAGCGGAACTCCTACCACCGGGAGCGGAGCGCCTCGGAGCTCGGGATCACCAGGAGGACCCTCCTCAACAAGATCAACGAGTACGGGATCGAGGTGCCGGGATCGGGCTGACCGGAGGACGCGTCACTCCGCGGGCGCGTCGAGACCCGCCGCCGCGGCGAGCTCCCGGCAGAGGGACCACACATCGGCGTCCTGGTTCGCGAGGAGGGCGACGAATCCGTCGCGCCGCGGATAGCGCATGGCGATGGCCGCCACGCCCGGATTGACCCCGTCCTTGCCGAAGCGCAGGAGCTCGCCGGACTCGTCGTAATCGTGCTCGAGGACGTAGCCCATCTTCCTTTCCCCGCCGACGCGCAGCTCGCTGTAGCGCCTGACGGGCGACAGGAAGGCCGCGCGCGACGCCGGCATGAGGAAGTCCTCTCCCTCGATCGCGGCGAAGAAACGCCGGAGATCGCCGACGGTCGTGTACGCGCCGGCGTCCGGCGAGCCGAGGGGAGGATAGGCGAAGATGTTCTTGCGGAAGCCAATCGGCTTTCCGGCATCGTCTTCGATCGACGCGTATCCCTCGGCGACATCCTGTTCCGCATCGTCCTTGGCCGCGAAGCGGCTGTCCCTCATCCCGGCCGGGCCGAACACCTCGTCCTCGACGATGCGGCGGTAGGGCTTGCCGCTCCTCTCCTCCATGGCGAGGCCGACGAGGACGAAGGCGCAGTTGTTGTAGCGGCAGGCCGTGCCGGGGGGAAAGCGCGGCTCCTTCATCGCGAACTGGGGCAGGAAGTCCCGGGTCTCGCGGACCATGTAGCAGGGCCGCGCCTTCCAGATCTCCTCGTAGTCCTCGCCCTCCTCCTCGTCAGCGTCGTCCCCGATCCCCGAGCTGTGGGTGAGGCAGTGCCTCAGCGTGACCTCGCGCGGGATCCTCGTCTCTCCGATGTCGACCATGTCGAGGACGCGCCCGTCGAGGTCCAGGAGGCCCGCGTCCACGAGGCGGAAGGCCGCGGCGGCCGTGAAGAGCTTGGTGACCGAGGCGCTGTCGAAGCGGGTGTCCACGCGGTTCGGGATCCTGAAGCCGCGATGCGCGAAACCATGGGCCGCGGAAAGGAGGACATCCTTCCCCCGCTCGACGAGTGCCGCTCCCGAGAAGAACTCCTCCTCGGCGTGGCGCTCCAGTATCGCAGCCAGCTTTTCTCGCACGTCATCGTCGCGCATCGTCGGCCTCCACGTGGAGGATAGCATCGACGGCCTCGCGCGCGGCTCCCTAGATTTGGCTATTCTGGAGGAAGGCTTCGGCGTCTCCGCGGGAAAAAAAGACGAGGAACACGCTCGAAGGCAGCGCGCTCGTCGCCAGGAAACCCCTGACCGCGTCGAGGGCGACCTTCGCCGCCGCCTCCCGGGGATAGCCGTAGACGCCGGTCGAGATCGCCGGAAAGGCCACCGAATCCCAACCCCGCTCGGCCGCGACGCGGAGCGACTCGCGGTAGCATGAAGCCAGGAGCTCGGCCTCGCCCCTCGATCCTCCATGCCAGACCGGCCCGACCGTGTGGATCACGGCCTTGGCGGCGAGGCGGCCTGCCCCGGTCGCGACGGCCTTTCCCGTCGGAAGGCCCTCCGGCCAGGCGCTCGCCCGCAAGCCGCTGCACTCCTCCAGGATCGCGGGGCCGCCCGCCCGGTGGATCGCCCCGTCCACGCCGCCGCCGCCGAGAAGGCTCGAGTTGGCCGCGTTGACGATGGCGTCGCCCTCGAAGCGGGTGATGTCGCCGATGGCCACGAGGATCCGGCCGCCATCCGCTTCTCGCAGCATTTCCATAGTGGTACGAAGCTTATACATGAGCTAGATGATGATCGAAAGAGCAAGGAAATAAAGGGCTAGAAATGGAAATGCCAATGGTTTACCGATTTACTTTTCGCTGGATCTCCGCCCCTAATCTTCGTAACACTACCGCAGGAACCGACAGACGGGCGGGGGTACCAAGAACGTCATCGCTTCACCGACGTGGGGCTTAAGCGAAGCCGCCACCTCGACCTCGACCTCGATCCTTCCGCCCATTCCGGCCTCTTCCTTGCCTTCGCCCCTCGCTTCGCAGGAGATCCGAATTCTCCTGAATCTTCCCGCGAAGGAACTGTCGATAACCCTGCCGGAAAAAGTGTTGTCCTTTCCCTCGATCCCGGAACCTCCGAGCGGACGCACCGCATCCGCCGGGAAGAAGAGAGAGAGCGAATCGCGGTCACCGCCCGCGACCTCGCTGGCCGGCTCGCGACTGGGGCCTCTTTCCACTCGCGGTTCGCTTTCACAGAGGAAGGAGCCGAGGGCGGTGAGCGCGCGGCAGCGGCCGTCCGCGCTCTCCAGCCGCGCGATGGGCAGGACGGGCCCTCTTCCCAGGAAGCGCGCCCCGTAGGCGGTGGCTGGATTCGCGTAGAGTTCCTCGGGCGAGCCGCTCTCGACGATCCTGCCTTGCCCCATCAGGAAGACCTTGTCGGCCATCGCGAGAGCCTCCTCGACGTCGTGCGTCACATGGAGGGCCATGAGGCCGGCCGCGCGGAGCCTTTCGGCTATCTCGGAGCGGAGCCGGCGGCGGAGTCCCGCGTCGAGGGAGGAGAGGGGCTCGTCGAGGAGGACGAGACGGGGCCCGGCGGCCAAGGTCCTCGCGAGGGCGACGCGTTGCTGCTCGCCTCCGGAGAGGGAGGCGGGATTCCGGTCGAGGAGCCGGCCTATCTCGAAGGCGGCCGCCAGGGCCTCCGCCTCGCGGGCCCTTTCGGCCCGCGGCATACCCTTCATCCGCGGCCCGTACTCGATGTTCCGCCTGACGCTGAGCGAGGGGAAGAGGGCGAAGTCCTGGAACACCAGGCCGATGCCGCGGCGCTCCGGCGGCAGGCCCGAGACATCTTCTCCGTCGACGATGATCCGTCCCGCATCGGCTCGCTCGAGGCCGGCGAGGAGTCGGAGTAAGGTCGACTTGCCGCAGCCCGAGGGCCCTAGTATGGCCGCGATCTCCCGGTTCCCGATCCCGAGATCGACCTCGAGCCCGAAGCCTGGCCAGGCTTTCGACAGGCCTTCAACCGCGAGCACGGCCCTTGCCCCTTTCTTTCGCGGCGAAGACGATCGAGGTCAGGGCCGCCAGGACGACACCGGCGGCGCAGGCCTCGGGAAGGCGGTAGGAGGAGATCAGGCGGTACAGGTAGACGGGCAGAGGCTCGAAGCCTCCGCGGCCGAGGACGAGGGGGACATTGACGTCTCCTGCGGAGGCCGCGAAGGCGAAGGCGAAGGCCGAGAGCAGGGCCGGCGCCACCGAGGGCAGTTCGATGCCGAGGGCGGCTCGCCGCGGGCCGGCGCCGAGGCTCCGCGCCGCCTCGACGGGCGAGCGCTCGAGGGTCGAAAGCGCCGCGGCTATCGATTTCAGCGCGTAGGGCAGGGCGCCGAGGGCCAGGACGAGGGGTATGAGGGCGAGCCCGCCGCGGGGCAGGAGGAGGGACCAGCCGAGGGAGGACACGATGCCCGAAACCGCGAGGGGCAGGGCCGCGGCCGCCTTGGCCAGGGGGCCGCCGCGCCTCAAGGCGAGGGCGCCGAGGGAGCCGGCAAGGAGCGCGGCGAGGGCGGCGGGCAGGGCGGTGGCGAGACTGCCCGCGAGGGCGGATGAGAAGCCCGAACCCGGCGCGAGGAGGCGCCCGAAGTTGCCGAGGCCGAATGAGACGGGGCCGAGGGGTCCGCCCCGCACGGAGAGGGCCTGCGCGAGGAGGGCGAGGAGGGGGCCGATGAAGAAGATCGCGAGGAAGAGGCCGTAGGCCGCGAGGGCGGCGGCGGCGGCGCCGCGTGGTCGCTCCAGCTCCGGCTCCGCGCCCGCGGACCTCGCGGCCGCGCCGGAGCGGGAAGCGAAGCGCTCGAGGGATTCGACGAGGGCGACGATCAGGAAGGCGATCGCCGTCTGCGCGACGGCCACCGCGGCCGCCCCGCCCGCGTCGGCCTCGATCCTCGCCCTGCGGTAGACCTCGACCTCCAGGGTCGAGCCGGCGAGGCCGCCGAAGACCATGACGACGGCGAAGCTGAAGTAGCAGAGGAGGAAGCAGAGCGCCGCGGCCTGGGCGATGGAAGGTGCCAGGGAGGGGAGGGTGCCGGTGAGGAAGGCGCGGAACCGACCGGCGCCGAGGAGGCGCGCGGCCCGCGCCCGGTCCCGGGGCAGGCGCTCCCAGACCTCCCCGACGGTCTGCAGCACGACGGGGAACTCGTAGAAGCCGTGGACGAGGACGATGCCCCAGAAACCGTAGAGGAAGTCGACCGGCGGCCGCTCGAGTCCGAGGAGGCCCATGAGGAAGCGGTTGAGGTATCCGGCCCGGCCGTAGAAGAGCACGAAGGCGAGGACCACGAGGACCGAGGGCACGCTGAAAGGCAGGACCGAAAGGGCCTTGAGCGCGCGCCTCCCGGGGAAGCGGTAGCGCGCGACCAGGGCGGCCCCGGGCAGGCCGACGGCCAGGGCGGCGAGGGTGCTCATCGAGGCTTGGGCCAGAGTGAAGCGGAGGGCGGCCAGGTTCCGCGGCTCGAGGAGCCGCGACCAGGCCGCCCCGAAGCCGCCTTCCCCGCCCCGCGGGGCCAGGAAGGCGACCGCGGCGAGGGGCGCGAGGGCGGCAGCCGCGTAGGCGAGGAGGGCGAGGCCTGAGACGGTCCCCGCCCGCCCCGCGCGGGCGGCCTTCGCGCTCATTTCCCCTCGGCCAGGATGGCCGCCGCCTCGACGGCCAGGTCCGCGAGGACGGCCGGATCGGGGGCGAGGGCCTTGGCGGGCTTCGGCGCGATCCGGTAGGACGCGGGCAGGGCGACCGAGGGGAGGACGGGGTACATCCACTGGGTCAGGGGAAGCTCGCGTTGCGCGACATCGGAGACGAGGAAGTCCATGAACTTCTCGGCGTTGCCGCGATGGCGCGCCGAGGCCAGGATGCCCGCCGCCTCGACCTGCATGATCGCGCCCTCGGGGAAGGAGAGGGCCTTGTAGCGTTCGGTCTTCTCGTACTCGAGGTGGTAGGCCGGACTCGTCGCGTAGGAGAGGACGAGGGGGGCCTCGCCGCTCGTGAAGAGGCCGTAGCCCTGGTCCCAGCCCGGAGCCAGGACGAGGACGCTCGGCTTCAGCCTGCGCCAGTAGTCGCGCCATGCCTCGCCGTAGACCGCCTTCGTCCAGGCGAGGAAGCCGAGGCCCGGCGTCGAGGTGCGGGGGTCGAGGAGGATGAGCTTCCTCGCGTACTCGGGCTTGGCCAGGTCCTCGAGCGAGGCGGGCGGCGTCGCCAGCTTGGCGCTGTCCCAGACCAGGGAGTAGTAGCCGTAGTCGAAGGGAACGAGCCGCGCCTTCGGGTCGAGCCGGAGCTCGGCCGGCAGGGCGGAGTAGCCCTTGGGCTCGTAGGCGCGGAAGAGGCCCGTGGCGAGGGCCTTGGGCGCGAGGAAGTTGTCGAGGCCGAGGACGAGGTCCGCCTCGCAGGACTTGCCCTCGAGGACGAGGGTCGAGAGGAGCTGGCCGCCGTCGCCCTTGGACAGGAGCTTCACCTTGACGCCCGTCTCCTTCTCGAAAAGAGGCGCGAGCTTGGGCCCCGCCCCCCATTCCGAGACAAAGGAATCGTAGGTGTAGACGACGAGCTCCGGCGCCTCGGCCCTGGCGCAGGCCGAGAGGCAGGTCGCCGCGAGGGCGAGGAGGCAGAAACACTGGACTTGGAGATGTGGACGCGGACGCGTCATGCGCATGGCTCCCTCCGCCGGCATTACCCGGATCAGGTTCATCGGGTGTGATCTCAGGCGCGTCGCAGCCTCAAGGCTACGCAGCACCACCCCGTTTCGAAAACGATGATAGGCCTCGCGCGGCCCGAGCGTCAAGCCTCGGGGGGTCGGCGCCCGGCGGGCTTCTTCGCAGGTCGCTTCCCGCCCGCGCGAGGCGGGGTGGCGCGAGTCGCGGAAGGCTTTCCCTCTTTCGTGGTCCTGGCGGTTTTCGCTCGCGAAGCCTTGGCGGGCGCGCTTTCCGGCGCGGACTTGGCCCGGCTCGCCTTGCCCGGCAGGAGAAGCGCCAGGGCCTCAGCCGCCGAGGACACGAAGTGGAACTCCGTGCTGTCGCGCACCTCGGCGGGCAGGTCGTCGAGGTCCTTGCGGTTGCCCTCGGGCAGGATGACGCGGCCGATGGCGTTGCGCTTGGCCGCGAGGACCTTCTCCTTTATGCCGCCCACGGGCAGGACCCTGCCGGTAAGCGTGATCTCGCCCGTCATGGCGAAGCCCGGCTCGAGGGGCCGGCCCGTCAAGGCCGAGACCAGGCTCGCGACCAGGGTGACGCCGGCCGAGGGGCCGTCCTTGGGGATCGCGCCCTCGGGTACGTGGACGTGGAGGACGCGCTTGTGGAAGTCGGCCTCCGAGAGATCGAGCCCGGCCGAGCGCGAGCGGATGAAGGACAAGGCTGCCCTCGCGCTTTCCTTCATGACGTCGCCCAGGTTTCCCGTGAGGATGAGGCCCTCGTCGCCGGCGAAGCCGAGGGCCTCGACGGGGAGGAGGGTCCCTCCCGTCTCGGTCCAGGCGAGGCCATAGGCGACGCCGGCCGCCGGCTCCTTGAAGAGCACGTCGCCCTCGCGGCGCCGCTTGCCGAGGAGGCTCCCGACCTTCTTCTCGGTGACGGAGGGGGCCCATTCGGCCAGCTTCGCGGGTTCGTCGGCGAGGCCCTTCTCTACGGCCTTCTGGGCGAGCTTGCGCATGACCCGGGCTATCTCCCGCTCGAGGCTCCGCACGCCGGATTCCATGGTGTAATGGCGGACGATCTCGAGGATGGCCTCGTCGCGGAACCGGAGGGAGGCCCCGCCGAGCCCGTTCTCGGCGAGTTGCTTGGGCACGATGAACTTCTTCGCGATCTCAAGCTTCTCGTACTCGCTGTAGCCCGGCACCTCGATGATCTCCATCCGGTCGAGGAGGGGGTAGGGGATCCCGTGGAGGGAATTGGCGGTCGTGATGAACATGACCTTGGAGAGGTCGTAGGGCAGCTCGAGGTAGTGGTCGGTGAAAGTCGCGTTCTGCTCGGGGTCGAGGACCTCGAGGAGGGCGCTGGCCGGGTCCCCGCGGAAATCGGAGGACATCTTGTCGACCTCGTCGAGGAGGAAGACGGGGTTGACCGTCCCGGCCTTCCGCATCGACTGGATGATCTTGCCGGGCAGGGCGCCCACGTACGTCTTGCGATGGCCGCGGATCTCGGCCTCGTCGCGGAGGCCGCCGAGGCTCGCTCGCACGAAGGAGCGGTCGAGGGCGCGGGCCACGGAGCGGCCGAGGCTGGTCTTCCCCGTGCCCGGCGGCCCCACCAGGCAGAGTATCGGACTGCGCGCCGCCTCGGAAAGCTGGCGCACGGCGATGAACTCGAGGATCCGCTCCTTGGGCCTCTGCATGCCGTAGTGGTCCTCGTCGAGGACCGCGCGCGCGCGGGCGAGGTCGCGGTTGTCCTGGCTCCGCGAGGACCAAGGCAGGTCGGCGAGCCACTCGCAGTACACGCGCAGGACGCCCGCCTCGGGCGAGAAGGGCTGGAGCTTGGCGAGTCGGCCGAGCTCGCGTCGGGCCTTGGCGAGGACCTCCTCGGGCGGGGCTTTTGCCAGGATGGCCTTCTCGAGCTCCTTGGCCTCGGATTCCTCCTCGCGGCCGAGCTCGCGGTTGATCTCCTTGAGCTGTTCGTTGAGGAAGTACTCGCGCTGGTTGCGGTCGATGCGGTTCTTGACCTTGGCGCCGATGCGCCGCTGCAGGGTGAGGAGCTCCGTCTCGGCCTCGACCGCGGCCTCCACGGCCTCGAGCCGCTCCATGGCCGAGGGCGGGGCGAGGAGCTCCTGCTTGCGCTCGACCTTGAGCGGCAGGGCGTTGGCGACGAGGTCGCAGAGCTCGTGGGCCCCGGCCGCGCGCTCGACGGCGCCGAGGAGGTCGGCGGGCTGCTTCTTGGAGAGCTCAGCGTATTGGGAGAAGGAGCGCTTGACGAGGCGCATCGCGGCGTCCGCCTCGCCTGCCGGGGCGGTCCCGTCCTCCTCGAGGGGCTCCACGAGGGCGGCGAGGTGGTCCTTGCGGAAGACCGTCCGCTTGACCCGGACGCGCGTCTCGCCCTCGACGAGGATGCGCGCCGAGCCGTCCGGCAGGCGCACCTGCTGCACGATGCGCGACACCGTGGCGACCTGGTGCACCTCGATCTCCGCGCCCTTCTCCTCGCCGACGCCCTTGAGCAGGGCCGTGACGACGCGCTTGTCGCCGCGCAGGGCCTCGTCGACCGCGGCCGCGGCGAACTTGGTGGCCGCGAGGAGGGGGACGACGGTCTTCGGGAAGACGACCGCGTCCCTCGCGTAGACGAGGGGGAGCTCCGTTGGCCCGCGCAGGGCCGGGATGAGGTTCACGCGCTCTTCTGGAGGATCTCCACGGCCGGGGCCTTCTCGCCCGCGACCGTGTCCTTGGTGACGACCACCCGCTTGGCGCCCTCTATCGAGGGGATGTCGTACATCACGTCCATCATCAGCGACTCGACGATGGCGCGGAGGCCGCGGGCGCCGGTGTTTCGCGCGATGGCCCGGTCGGCTATCGCGTCGATGGCGTCGGCGTCGAAGCGGAGCTCGACTCCGTCGAGGCGCATGGACTCCTGGTACTGCCTGAGGACGGCGTTGCGCGGCTCGGTGATGATGCGCCTGAGGTCGTCGCGCGTGAGCTCGTCGAGGGAGACCTGGATGGGCAGGCGCCCGATGAACTCGGGGATCATGCCGAACTTGACGAGGTCGTCCGGGTGCATCTGGGAGAAGAGGGCGCGCAGGTCCCGCTCGCCGCGGCCCTTGACGTCGGCGCCGAAGCCCAGGGGGTGCTTGGCCACGCGGCTCTCGATCATCTTGTCGAGGCCGACGAAGGCCCCGCCGCATATGAACAGGATGTTCGTCGTGTCGATGCGCAGGTACTCCTGCTGGGGGTGCTTGCGACCGCCCTGGGGCGGCACGTTGGCGACCGTGCCCTCGATGATCTTGAGGAGGGCCTGCTGCACGCCCTCGCCCGACACGTCGCGGGTGATGGAGACGTTCTCGCCCTTCTTGGCGATCTTGTCGATCTCGTCGATGTAGATGATGCCGCGCTCGGCCGCGCCGATGTTGCCGCCGGCGTTCTGGATGAGCTTGAGGAGGATGTTCTCGACGTCCTCGCCGACGTAGCCCGCCTCGGTGAGGGTCGTGGCGTCGGCCATCGCGAAGGGGACCTTGAGCTTCTTGGCGAGGGTGCGGGCGAGGAGGGTCTTGCCGGTGCCCGTCGGCCCGATGAGGAGGACGTTGGACTTCTCGAGCTCGACCTCGGAGGAGCGGTCCTGGGCGTGGGCGATGCGCTTGTAGTGGTTGTAGACCGCGACCGAGAGGGCCTTCTTGGAGTACTCCTGCCCGACCACGTACTGGTCGAGGTACTCCTTGATCTCGCGGGGCTTGGGCACCTCGCCCGTGAAGCCCGCCGCGATGTCGTTCTCGTCCTCGGCGAGGATCTGGCCGCAGACCTTGACGCACTCGTCGCAGATGTAGACGCCCGGCCCCGCGATGAGGCGCCTCGCGTACTCGGCGCTCTTCCCGCAGAAGGAGCAGGTCCTCTCCTCGCCGGCGTTACTTTGCTTCTGCCTGGCCATGCTTCCTCCGCTCGAAGATGCGGTCGACGAGGCCGTAGTCGAGGGCCTCCTGCGCCGACATGAAGAAGTCGCGCTCCATGTCGGCGGCCACCGCGTCTGCCCCCTTGCCGGAGGCGAGGGCGAAGTACTCGATGGTAAGCTTCTTGAGCCGCACGATCTCGCGGGCCTGTAGGCTGATGTCGGAGGCCTGGCCGGAGACGCCGCCCCAGGGCTGGTGTATGAGGACCCTCGAGGAGGGGAGGGCGAAGCGCTTGCCCTTGGCGCCGCCCGCGAGGATGAGGGCCGCCATGGAGGCCGCCTGCCCGAGGCAGAAGGTCTGCACATCGGGCTTCACGCACTGGATGGTGTCGTAGATGGCCAGGCCCGCCGTGACCGACCCGCCCGGGGAGTTGATGTAGATCGAGATGTCCTTCTCCGGGTCCTGGGACTCGAGGAAGAGGAGCTGGGCCACGGTGAGGTCGGCGGTGAGGTCGTTGATCTCGCCGTCGATGAACACGATCCGGTCCTTGAGGAGCCGGGAATAGATGTCGTAGGACCGCTCGCCGATGCCCGTCTGCTCGATGACGATTGGCACCAGGTTGTGCATTCGCTCGTCCATGGCCTTGTACCTCATTCCACTAGATTACTCATTATCCTTGAACAAGTCCACGAAGGATACGCGGTCGCCCTGCGTGACCTTGGCCTCGGCGAGGAGGGCTTCCATGAGCTTGTCCTCCTTGATCCGGTCGCGGAGGTACTCGAGGGAGCCGCGCTTCTCGTACTCGGCCTTGACCTCGTCGACGGAGAGGCCGGCCTCGGCGGCCTGGCGCGCGTACTCGGCCTCGAGGTCGGCGTCGGCGCACTCGTACTTCCCCTCCAGGACGAGCTTCTCGAGGACGAGGCGGGTCGTGATCGCCTTCTCGGCGGAGGGCCTCCACTCCTCGGCCAGGCCCGGGCGGGTCTTGCCGGAGAAGGAAAGGAGGCGGTCGAGCTTCTCGTCGGAGTCGATGCCCATCTGGCGCTTGAGGTTCTCGAGGCGCATGCCGAGCTCGGCGTCGACCATGGAGCGGGGGAGGTCGACCGCCACGCGGGCGAGGAGACCGTCGACGAGGGCCTTCTCCTTGATCTGGCGGAGCCTGGCCTCGAGGCGCTTCTCGAGCTGGGAGCGGATGTCGGCCTTGAGGTCGGCGAGGGTCTTGAACTTCTCCGAGACGTCCTGGGCGAAGTCGTCGTCCAGCTCGGGGAGCTTCTTCTCCTTGATCTTCGTGACCTTGACCGCGACCTTGACGGTCTTGCCGGCGAGCTCCGCGTGCTCGTAGTCGGCGGGGAAGGTCTTCTCGACCGTCCGCTCCTCGTCCTTGGCCATGCCGACGATCTCGTCGTCGAACTTGTAGAGGTTGTAGCCGGTCCCGATCTCGAAGGTGAAGTCCGAACGCTCGGAGCCCGCGACCGCGGCGCCGTCGGCGCCGAGCTCGCGGTAGTCCACGGTGACGACGTCGCCCTTCGCGGCCTTCGCGGCGGAGTCGCGCTCCACCACCACGGCGTTGCGCTCGCGGAGCTCGGCGAGCTCGCGTTCCTCGTCCTCGAGGCCGACCTCGACGCGGGGCGTCTCGACCTTGAGGCCCTTCCAGTCCATGGCGGGGACCTGGGGGAAGACGTCGTACACGACCGAGAAGGCGAAGTCCTTCTCGAGGTCGAGGACGGGCTCGCCCTCGAGGCTCGGGGAGGAGTAGGCGAGGGGCTTCTCCTCGATGTCCTTGACCGCCTCCTCGACGGCCTTCTCCATGACCCGGCCCATGGCGTCGAGCTTGAGGCTGTCGCCGAACTTGCGCTCCAGGACGGAGACGGGGACGTGGCCCTTGCGGAAACCGTCGATCCGCACGTTCGCCGCGTACTCGCGGGCGGTGGCTTCGTAGGCCTTGCGGACCTCGTCCTTGGGAACGGTCACGCCGAGTTTTACGGCGGAATGCTCGAGCTTCTCGACGTTCTTGCTGGAAATCACGATTGGTTCCTCCCGAGGCAAAAAAAAGGCGACCCGGTGGACCCGGATCGCCTCGTGGATGAAGAGCGGGAAACGGGAGTCGGACCCGCGACATCGACCTTGGCAAGGTCGCGCTCTACCACTGAGCTATTCCCGCGCGCTGTCTTACCCTTCGCGCATCCGGGGATGCGAGAGAAGGGACTTGAACCCTCACGCCGCATGGGCACCAGATCCTAAGTCTGGCGTGTCTGCCATTCCACCACTCTCGCTCGCGACGCCCGAAGGCGGCGTGCCCGCGCATGGTAGCGGTCCGGCCCCCCGCTGTCAAGGGTTCGGGCTCCCGGCTGCCATGGCCGGATTCCCTGTTTTGTTATTAGAACCGTCGGGACGGCGTTTCCGCCGTCCCGATCGATCCTTCGATGAGCCGCGCAGGCATCGAACCTGCGACCCGCAGATTAAGAGTCTGCTGCTCTGCCAGCTGAGCTAGCGGCCCAAGGAAAACCGAAACATGCGTCCGACAGGAATCGAACCTGCGACCTACGGATTCGAAGTCCGTCGCTCTATCCAGCTGAGCTACGAACGCATGCGACCTGAAGGCCGCCGACCGAACCCGTCCGACCGGGTGCAGCCATAGGGTGGGTGATGGGGTTCGAACCCACGGCACCCAGATCCACAGTCTGGCGCTCTACCACCTGAGCTACACCCACCGTGCAATCGGTGAGTGAACAATGCCAGTTTCGCAAAATAATGTCAATAGGAAGTCCCGGTAAAAATCGGCGCTTTTTTCCTCCGCGCCTCAGCGGACGACGATGGGCAGGCTCGCCCCGCAGGCGGCGCAGCGACCGAGTACAGGGCCGGCCGCGGCCTTCGGAGAGCCCCGGGCGGCCAGGCCCTCTATCCTGGTCGAATAGCCCCGGCGCCGGACGAGGAGGGTGCCGCAGGTCGGGCAGCGGGTGTCGGAGCCCTCGCCGGGGAGGTTGCCGATGTAGACGTAGCGGAGACGGGAGCGGGCCCGCTCGGCGAGGGCGCGGAGCTCGGCGCCGCCGGTCGCCGGGGCGCGATGCTTCCAGTCGGGATGGTAGGCGGAGAGGTGGAGGGCGATGTCGGGGGAAAGCCCGAGCAGGAAGCCGGCGATCGACTCGATCTCCGCCTCCGAGTCGTTGAGCCCGGGCACCACGAGGGTGGTGACCTCGAGGTGGCAGGCGGCCGCGGCCAGGGAGATGAAGCGGATGACGGCGCCGCGATCCCCCCATAGAGTCTCCTTGTACGTCTCCTCCGACCAGCACTTGAGATCGACGTTGGCCGCGTCGGTCAGCGCGAGGAGTTCCCTCGCCGCGCCCTCGCCGACGCAGCCGTTGGTGACGAGGACGTTCCTGAGCCCCGCCCGCCGGGCGAGGCCCATGCATTCGAGGATGAACTCGAAGTGGACGAGGGGCTCGGAGTAGGTATAGGCGATCGAGGGACAGCCCGAGCGGCGGGCCTGCTCGACGAGCTCGGCCGGCTCCATGCGCCTGACGGGCGGCTCGAGGCTCTGCGAGATCTCCCAGTTCTGGCAGAAGGGGCAACGGAGGTTGCATCCGAGGAAGCCGGCCGAGAAGACCTCGCTGCCGGGGAGGAAGTGGAGGAGCGGCTTCTTCTCTATGGGATCCACGGCGAGGCTGGAGATCGCGCCGAAATAGGGCAGGGCGAGCGCGCCTCCCTCGTTGCGGCGCACCCGGCAGATCCCCGAGGCCCCCTCCGCGAGGACGCAGGCATGGGGGCAGAGGCGGCAGGCGACGCGGCCGTCCCCCAGCGCTTCCCAATACGCCGCGCGGAGGCTTCCCACCCTGTCGCCGGGCACCGCCTCAACTCCAGCAGCGGGCGCTCTTGAGGATCCGCTCGTGGAGGCGGCCCGACTCCTTGGGGAAGCGGGGCGGATCGTCCACTTCGAAGGGCTCGTAGCGGATGCCGAAGCTGCCGTGCCTCACCCAGAGCCTGACCATGGGCCTCGACTGCCCCGCGCCGTCGACGGGCGAGGGGAGTTCGTCGGCGCCGACGACATCGGCGACGCGGAACTCGAAGATAGCCGGCTCGCAGCCCGCCGGATCGCCGATGAGGAGGCACTTGGCCTCGTCGTAGGGATGCTTGCGCAGGGTCCCCACGAAGGAGACGGCGTCCTGGGGGGCCTCGGAGCGATATCGGACGAGATCCCTAAGCTCCTCGGACTCGAGGTATTCGGAGATGCTCATGCGGTCGTCCTCCTTTCGGCAAGCCTCTCACCATGAGTATAAGCGACCAGGCCGCCGAAAGTAACATCGCCGCCCGGGCGAACCAATCGCCGAACAGGGCGTAGGCGGTGGGCCTGTCTTCCCGGTAGACCGGCACCTCGACCCGGCGCGCGGTGGCCTCGAAGAGGGGCAGGCGCTCGAGGAACTGCCCGTAGGGGCCCATGACGCAGGAGAGGCCGGCGTTCGTCGACCGCAGGAGGGTCCGGCGGAACTCGATGGCCCGGAAGCGGGCGACGGCCCAGTGCTGGATCTCGGCGCTGTGGGTCTTCGACCAGGCGTCGTTGGTCAGGTTGACGAGGAGGTCGGCGCCGTTCCGGAAGTACTCGCGGCAGACGTCGGAGAAGGCGTCCTCGAAGCAGATCGGGGCGCCGAAGCGGAGGGTCCCCATGCGCGTCGGCAGCTCGAAGACCTTGTACTCCGTGCCCATCACCCAGCCGGACTCGAGGCCCACGGTCTCCTGGATGAACTTCTTGAAGGCCGGGACGTCCCAGAAGGGAATGGCCTCGGCGAAGGGTACCGGGTGGACCTTGGCGTAGCTCGCCCTTTGCCTTCCTTCGGGATCGATGAGGATGACCGAATTGGTGGCCGCCATCGAGTCCCAATCGAGGACCTCGGGGGCGCCCGTGAAGAGCCAGGTGCCGGTCTCCGCGATGAAGGGGATGAGGGGATCGCCGCGGGGGCGCTGGGCGTAGAAGCCGCGGAAATCGACGTAGGGACGCTGCAATGTCGTCTCGCTGAAGAGGATGAGGTCGGGCTTGCCCTTCCCGTCGGCCAGGGCCTTCCGGGCGAGCGAGATGTTCGCGGCGAGCGAGGCCTCCTCCCCGGCGACCCAGGGATCGGCGTTCTGCTGGACGAGGACGGCCTCGAAACGGCCCTTCTCCGGCACAGGCCTGGACATGCGTACGAAGCCGTAGACGCCGGCGGCGGCGACGAAGGCCAGCGCCGCGGCGAGGTAGGAAAGGCGGAGCCTGCGGCCGAAGGCCGGGGCCGCGATGACGAGCTCCGCGACCGCTGCATTGCAGAGGGCGAGCATCCAGCTGATCCCGTAGACCCCCGTGATGTCGGCGACCTGGAGGAGGGGGAGGCAATTCGTCAGGGAATAGGGGAGGAGGCCCCAGGGATAGCCGAGGAAGCCCGTGGACTTCTGGTACTCGAAGACCGCCCAGAGGAGGGCGAAGGCGAAGGGCCGTGCCCGACCCGCCTTTTTGAGGAAGAAGGAAAGGTAGAGGCCGAGCACCGCGTAGATGATCCCGTAGGCGATGGTGGTCGAGCCCAGGGTCCAGAAGCGGAAATCCTTGAAGAACCAGAGCCAGTAACTCGAGAGGGCGTGCTGGAGGGCTCCGAAGGCGCCTACGAGCAGGGCGGCTGACCTGTGGCCAGGGGCGTCGAGGATGGCGGCGTACAGCGGCACCAGGGCCAGGAAGCCCAAGGGCGCGTAGCCGAAGTTGAAGACCTCGTTCGGGAGGGCGATCGACATGAGGAAGGCCGAGGAGAGGGCCAGGAGGAGGCGACGGAGCGCGTCGAGGGGACGGCTTCGAGGGATGGCGCGGAGCTTGCTCACGGTGGCGAATGTAGCGCCTGCCGGGCAAAAAGGGAAGACGCCGGGCCGGCGCCGGCCGCGCTCCTTGACCCTCCCGGGGCGAGGCACTACAGTTGCGCCATGGTCAAGGCCGTATTCCCGGGATCCTTCGATCCCCCGACCTTCGGGCACCTCAACGTCGTCGAGCGCGCGCGCGGCATCTTCGAGGAACTCTACGTCGTCGTCGCCGTGAACCGCCAGAAAAACTACCTCTTCAGCCCCGAGGAGCGCCTCGACCTCCTCCGGGAGCTCCTGGCGCCCTATCCGAACGTCTCGGTCCACCTCTGCGACACCCTCATCGTCGACTTCGCGAGGACGAACGGCTGCAAGGTCCTCGTGCGCGGCGTGCGGAGCGTGCCCGACTTCTCCTACGAGTTCGAGATCTCGATCCTGAACAAGAGCCTCGACCCGAGCATCGAGACCTTCTTCATGCCCACCGATCCCAAGTATTTCGTCCTCCGCTCGAGCGCCATCAAGGAGCTCGCCTCCTTCGACGGCGACCTCTCGGGCATGGTCCCGCCCTCCGTCGTCCGGGCGCTGAAGCTCAAGGCGAAGGGGGCCCGGGCCCCGCTTCAGGCCGGAGAGGCTTCGGACTTGACATAATCTCGAGCTTTGTATATCGTACGGTGTCGTTCCGTACTGGAAATTCTTGCCCGAATGAGGTTATCGAAATGGCTGTACCCAAATTCAAGACTTCCAAGGCCAGGACCCGGAGGCGCCGCTCCATCAACATGAAGTTGACCGCTCCTTCCATCGTATCCTGCGGCAACTGCGGCAACCCCGTCCTCCTGCACCGCGTCTGCCCCAAGTGCGGGTTCTACCGCGGGCGCCAGATCATGACGCCTGAATCCAAGGCATAAGGAGCCTGAGCATGGACGAGCTGTTCCTTAAGATCAAGAAGATCATCGCCGACAAGCTCGAGG
>CAYNPQ010000057.1:0-22046 GCA_964399065.1 uncultured Treponemataceae bacterium
CGAGGGTCGGGACGCGGAAGGACATGCCGGTGAGCTTGCCCTTGGTCTCGGGGAGGACCTCGCCGACGGCCTTCGCGGCGCCGGTGGTGGAGGGGATGATGTTGTTGGAGGCCGCGCGGCCGCCGCGCCAATCCTTCTTCGAAACGCCGTCGACCGTCTTCTGGGTCGCGGTGGTCGAGTGGATGGTGGTCATGAGGCCGCGGTCGATCCCGACGCCTTCCTTGAGGAGGACGTGGACGATGGGCGCGAGGCAGTTGGTGGTGCAGGAGGCGTTGGAGACGACGTCGTTCTTGGCGGGGTCGTACTTCTCGTGGTTGACGCCCATGACGAAGGTCGGGATCTTCTTGGTCTCGTCGGCGCTCTTCGCGGGAGCGGTGATGATGACCTTCCTGGCGCCGGCCTCGAGGTGGCCCCAGGCCTTCTCGTTGCAGAAGAGGCCGGTGGACTCGATGACGTACTCGACGCCGAGCTTGGCCCAG
The DNA here is from genome assembly GCA_964399065.1 of uncultured Treponemataceae bacterium. Classification (GTDB taxonomy): domain Bacteria; phylum Spirochaetota; class Spirochaetia; order Treponematales; family Rectinemataceae; genus JAKLFE01. The sequence continues at coordinate 480 of CAYNPQ010000057.1, forward strand.
GGGAGGTTCTTGAGCTCCTTCTCGGCCATGACGCACTTGACCTCGTGGCCGTTGACGACCAGGGTGTCGGCCTCGGCCAGGGAGGGATCGCTCTTCTTGGCGGAAATGGCGGCCTTCATGCGGCCGTGGATCGAGTCGTACTTGAGCTGGTAGGCGAAGTACTCGGCGTCGGTGGAGATATCGACGACGGCGACGACGTCGATCTTGTCCTTGCCGAGGAGCCCCTGGTCCACGATGGCCTGGAAAACGAGGCGGCCGATCCTCCCGAATCCGTTGATGGCGACTTTCACAGTTTCCTCCTACAACCTAGGGGATGAATCTATATATTTATACTCAATGATACAGAGTTAGGCACCATATGTCAACGGCTTCGGTTTCTATCAGCCGCAACCGATCGATGCCCGACGCAAGTTTATGCAATATCAGCGCATAAATCCATGCCCTTTAAAAAAACGCGGAAGGGCGGTAAACTATTAGGTGCCCGGTGCCGATAGAATAGATGTCGGATCCGATCATAGTTCCCCTCCCAGTCTACTATGGTACGTCCGACACCCGTTACGGGCAGGCCGGTTTCCCCAACCGGCCTTTTTTTATGCCCTCGTGGCGACTTCGCGCGTCCCGGCCGCCTCCCGGCGCCGCGCCCGCCCGCGCCGCCGGGGCTTCAACTTGACCAAGCGAGGCCGCTTCGCGTAGGCTAGCCCCATGTCTTCTCCCGACAGGTCGAGGAGGTTGACGAGGGTCCTCCTCATCGCCGCCCTCGCCCTCGCCCTCCTGCTCGGCACCGCGGCCGGCGTCGCGATAGCCGCGACGAGCAACATCCGCGAGAGCGAGAATTTCCAGGACTTCAAGCTTGACCTCCCCACGAAGATCTACGACGTGAAGGGCCGTCTCATAACGGAATTCTTCTCCGCGGAGAAGCGCGAGATCATCTCGATCAAGGATCTGCCGCGCCACCTCGTGAACGCCTTCATCACCCGCGAGGACCGCTCCTTCTACAGCCACCACGGCTTCACCTTCAAGGGAATGATCCGCGCGGCCTGGGGCGTCCTGTCGCGGCAGAACCTCGGAGGCGGCTCCACCCTGACCCAGCAGCTCGCCACCAGCCTCTACCTGGACAAGCGCGACGTGAGCATCAAGCGCAAGGTCGTCGAGCTCTGGTGGGCCTTCCAGCTCGAGCGCCGCTACACGAAGGAAGAGATCCTCGAGCAGTACCTGAACCGCATGATCATGGGCTCGGCGGGGCTCTACGGAGTGGAGGCCGCGAGCAAGTACTTCTTCGGCCACTCCGCTCGGGAGATCACCCTGGCCGAGTCGGCCATCCTCGCCATACAGCTCTCGAGCCCGGGCAAGTACAATCCCTTCACGAAGCCGAACAACGCGTACACCAGGTCCCGGCAGGTCCTCGACGACATGGTGAGGTACGGCTACGCCACGAAGGAGGAGGCCGACGATTCCTTCGCCGCGTACTGGGACAACTTCGACTACACCCGGGTCGACCAGGCGGCCTACTTCTCCCGCGACGACGAGGCGCCCTGGTTCAGCGAGCACGTCCGCCGCCAGCTCGACGACATGCTCTACGGCTCCATGGACTACTACACGGACGGCCTGGCCGTGTACACGACCCTCGACCTCGACCAGCAGAGGCTCGCCGACCGCTACATGGCCGAGGGCATAGCGGCGGCCAACGCCAACTTCCAGCGCTCGAGCGGCGAGCGGCTCGGGGACGCCGCGAACGTCTACGTGCCGGTGGTCGAGATGCTCGGCCTCGCCTTCGACCTCGAGGACCTCTTCGTCTCGGACGGCAAGGTCAAGAGCAAGAGCTACGAGTACTACCAGAAGAACATCAACCCCATAGTCGACGCGACCTCGCTCCTCTTCGGCATGCCCCTGCTCAAGAACATGAGCAACGCGGGCTCGAGCAGGGTCAAGAACGAGCTCGAGAAGACCACGGTCGAGGGCGCCCTCATCACGCTCGAGCCCGAGACCGGCAGGATCACCGCGATGGTCGGCGGCTCCCAGTTCAGCACCGCCAACCAGCTCAACCTCGCGACGCAGGGCGACTCCCTCATGCCCGGCTCCTGCTTCAAGCCCCTCTACTACTCGGCCGCCATCGATTCGCGGAAGTTCACCGAGGGGACCCTCATCTACGACAGCCCCGTCGTCTTCTACAACGAGGACGGGACGCCCTACACGCCCCTCAACTTCAAGGGCGAGTGGAAGGGCACGGTGCTGACCTGGTACGCCCTCGCCAAGTCCATGAACGTGCCCTCGCTGAAGATACTCGACGGCATCGGCTTCGACGCGGCGATCGACCGCGCCGCCTCCCTCCTCGACATAAGCGACCCCGCCGACGTCAGGCGCACCTTCCCCCGCGTCTACCCGCTCGGCCTCGGCGTCATCGGCACGACCCCCCTCCGCATGGCCAGGGCCTTCTCGGTCTTCGCCAACCAGGGCAAGGAGGTCTCGCCCATCTCGATCCGCGCCGTGGAGGACCGCAACGGAAGGATACTCTTCGAGCCCGAGAAGGACCTGCGCACGCAACAGAAGAAGAAGGGCTCCTCGCTCCAGGTCGTGAGTCCCCAGAACGCCGCGATCATGGTGGACATGCTCCAGCGCGTCGTCCAATCGGGGACGCTGCAGTACCCGACCAACGGCGGGGCGATCTTCACCTACAAGGACGCGCAGGGGCAGAAGTACTCCATCCCCGCCGCGGGCAAGACGGGCACAACCCAGAACTGGGCGGACGCCTGGACGGTGGGCTTCACGCCCTACTTCACGACCGCGATATGGTTCGGCTTCAAGAAGCCCGGCAACTCCCTCGGCGTCGACCAGTCCGGAGCGGTGCTCGCCGGCGACATCTGGTCGCGCTACATGCGCGACATCCACCGCGGCCTCCCGTACAAGGGCTTCACCGTCCCGCAGACGGGCCTCGTCGAGGTCTCGGTCTGCGCCGTCTCCGGCCTTCTGCCGACACCGAGCTGCACCGACGGCACCGTCAAGCTGATGTTCTACGAGGGCACCCAGCCCAACCGCCTCTGCGACGTCCACCCGGGCAACTCGGAGCGGGACCGCGACCTCCTCGGGAAGATCGGCGGCCAGGTGGAGCTCCTCGATCCGGGCGCCGCGGTGGACTCCCGCCTCCGTCTCAACATACCGGGCCTCGACCTCGAGGAGCCCTCCGGCGAGGCCGCGCCGGCCAAGGCGCCGGACGGCATCCTGAACTGAGGAGCCGTCCCGGTTTTAAAAACGGCCTCGGCCGTCGTATACTACGGCATGGAGGAACTCGATGCGCCCAGTCCGACCCCTCGCCTTGGCACTCTCCGTCGCGCTCGCCGCCGCCCTCCCCGCCCTTTCCCAGAACCAGCCCAAGATCCTCCGCGTCAATCCCTTCGCGGGCAACGGCATCTCGCCCGGCGAGGCCCAGGCCCTGCAGGGGATGGTCACGAGCTACATCAGCGAGTACAAGCTGTTCAGGGTGATCGACGCCGCCGCCCAGGAGATGGCCCTCAAGGAGGCCGAGGCCGCGATGCAGCTCGGCGTGTCCAGGGACATAGCCCCGCTCGCCGCCGACTACATCCTCTCCGCCTCGGCCCAGTCGGCGGGAGGGCTCGTCGTCTTCAGCATGGACCTCACCAAGGTCTCCTCGGGCGAGAAGCGCAACGTGGCCAAGGCCGTCGCCTCGGTCAACGACCTCATCCTCTCGCTGAGGGGTCTCACCGACTCCCTCTTCGACCGGGTCCAGGCGGCGACGGACGCGCAGGGACCCTCGCCCGCGGCACCCCGATCCGCTTCTGCCCAGGCCCAGGGCTCGCCGCCCGCATCCGGGCCAGCCCCGGCCGCCGGAAACCCGCCGCCCGCCGGCGCGGCCCCGCAGGCCTCCCCGCCGATCGGCCAGGAGCCGGCGCCCGCCTTCGTGAAGGAGCCTTCCCTCGCCATGATCACGGGCAGCTGGAGCGGGGACAAGGGCGTGGACAGGGTTTCGATACTCAGGGACGGCCGCGGAGTCGCGGTCCTCAGCTCGGGCAGCTCCATGAAGATCAAGGCGACGATAGCCGGCTCCTCGATCGTCGTGGTGCAGGACCAGCCGAGCTCGCCCGAATTCTACAAGGGTGGCGGACTGGACTTGAAGGCCGCGCGGGAGGTGGCGGCCAAGGCCAGGCCTTGGCGCTGGATCTTCTCCCTCGCGGAGAACAAGGGATCCCTCGTCGGCACCAAGGAATCCGTCTACGTCACCATGGACAAGGGCGCCATCACGGTGGACAACAACTACGTCCGCGAGGCGCGCTGGTCGAGGCTGTTCCAGTAACCGGGGGTCAGCGGCCCTTCCTCGGGGCGAGGAAGGCCGCGAAGGCCGCGAGGAAGGCGCCGAGGGCGATCTCCTTGAGGGCGGAGTCCGGCCAGGTCTTCGGCTGTTCGAAGGCGAGGATCCCCCCCTCGTCGAGATCGGGGATGCGCAGGTCCCTTCCGGCGAGGACGATGGCCCCCTCGCCCGGACGCAGGTAGCCCAGGCTCCTGGCCTCCCTGGCGGCGCGGTCCGCGTCCGAGCGCAGCGACTCGAGCTCGACCCGCAACCTGGCGTTCGCCTCGCCGAGCTTCCCGAGATTCTCCCTCATGGCGGCGTTCCTCTCCTCGAGCCGGCGATAGGACAGGATGCCCGCCGGGCCCGCGAGGGAGGAGAGGAGGCAATAGACGGCGAGCGCGATCCAGGAGGCGGCGGCGAGGCCGGAGAGACAGCGCCGGGCCGCCTCGGAGGCGGCGTTTCGGGAGCTCATCGACCTAGATTAACGGCCTGTTCCCGCCTTTCCTTGACTGCGCCCGGCCCGAAAACCTGTCATTGACAAGGGGGGGCGCGACGCTTAGATTGGAGTTCGGTCCGTTAATGCGTAGCGATTTCCTGCCGATACTTTACTAACGACCGCCGTAACGGAGAAGCCATGGCCATACGTCAAAATCCTGATTCCCCAAGCGCCTCGCCTCGCTCGGGAGCTCCCAAGGGAGAGCTGGAGCAGTACGGGGTATGGGTCAAGGCAGAACCTCAGGATATCGTGGAGGAGGCAGCCCTCCCCCTCGGCGACTTCGATCTGCCCGAGGAGCCGGAGACCAAGGCCGACGCGACCTTCCTCTCCGAGGACGAGGAAAAGCTCCTCGGTAGCTTCGACGCCGAGTTCGAGACGGCGCCCGCCGCCGCGGGGGCCGATCTTTCAGCCCTTCCGAGCATCGACGAGCTCCCCGAGATAGACGAAACCCTCCTCGATTCATCCCCGCCGCTCGAGTCCTCCGAAGTCGAGGATCTCGGCTCCTCGACGATCGACATCTCCCTCGAGGACCTCGACGACAACCTATCGTCGTCCGGCGGCGCGGCCAGGCTCGACATGGAGCTCGGCGGGATAGACGCTCTCGGCAGCCATGCCGAGGCCCGCATCCCCTCCCCGGTGATGGAAGACGTTTCGGCCGATTTCATGGAGGAGATCTCCCCTTCCGCCGGCCCCGCCGAGGATGTCACCGCCGAATTCCTCGATGCCGCCGAGCCCTCCCCCAAATCGGCGGTTGACACGGCCGAATCCCCCGAGGAGTTCGAGAGCCTCGACATGGATCTGCATTTCGACGACACCCTCCCCCAGGCCGAGGCTGGCTCCGAAGGCGCCGCCAGCCTTCCCGGCTTCGAGGCGGTGACCGAGTTCGACGATTTCCTTTCTTCGGGACCGGCCAAGGAACCCGAGGCGACTGACGGATTCGACGACGTGGCGGCCCTGGAGCGTGAGCTGTCCGAGGCCCCCGCGAAGGCGCCCGTCAATGCCCCGGCGAGCGCGCAGGTCCCCGCCTCCGCTCCCACCAAGGATCTCTCCACCGAGATCCTCCTCAAGATCGCCGACGAGCTCTCCTCCATCCGCGGCGAGCTCGTCTCGCTCAAGACCCAGCTCGGGACCTTGCGGAAAGAGGCGGAATCGGCCGTCCAGGCCGAGCAGCCTTCCTCCCTCGAGAAAGAAGAAGACGCCGGCCAGGCCGGCGGCTTCTTCGACGAGGAGGAGGACGAGACCATTGCCCTCACCGGAGACGAGCTCGACAACATCCTCAATACAGCCGATTTCACCGAGGAAGCCGCCGAAGAAGCCGTTCCCGAGGGAGAGGTCGGCGTCGAGAACCTCGCGGAGCTCTCCATCGAGGCGGAAGTTCCTGAACCCACCGATACTTCCCTCCTCGCCGAAGACCTCCTCCCCGAATCCGGCGACTACGCCGCCGCGGCCGAGGCACTCGCCGAGGCGCCTGCCATCGAGGAAGTCCGCCTCGGGCAGCAGCCCCTGGTCGCCGAGGCCGAGGAGGCCCAGGCGATATCCGTCGCGGACGGACAGGATTTCTCCGAGATCGGGCTCATGGCCGAGGAGGGCGTCCTTCCGATGACCGAGGCTCCCGAGGACACCTCCTACCTCGAGGAGACCGAGGTCGGCTCCGAGACCCTTGCCGAGCCCGGCATAGGCGAGATCACCCTGAGCGACGTCCCCCTCGTCGAGCCCGACCTGTCCTCCTTCGAGACCGAGGAGCTCGAGGCCGAGCCCATTCCCGAGATCGAGGAGGAGCTGCCCCTCGTCGAGGAGGCCGAGATCCTTCCCGACATCGACCTCTCCATCGAGCATATCGCCGAAGCCGAGACCATCGAGCCCGAACTCGAGGCCGAGCCCGCTCACCTGGGCGAGATCAATCTCCACGAGGAGAATCTCGAACCGATCCCCGAGTTCGAGGAAATCGAGTCCCTCGCCTCCGAGCCCTTGACTTTGGCTGAGGAGATCGAGAGCAAGACGGTCAAGGCCGCGGAGCCTGTCTCCCTCCATCCCGACGAGATTCCCTCGAGCCTCGACGAGGCTCTTTTCGTGGAGGAAGCTCCCGCCGAGAAGGAGCCCGCCAAGCCCCTGGCCCGTCCCGAAGCCCCCGTTGACGATGTCGATCGCCTCAAGACCGAGATCCGCAGCGTCCTCTCCTACCTCGACAAGCTCCTCGACTCCCTTCCCGAGGACAAGATCGAGGAGTTCGCCCGGTCCGAGCATTTCGACACCTACAAGAAGCTCTTCGAGGAACTGGGTCTGGTCTGATGGGGCTTCTCGATAAGGCTCTCCATGGAGCGACGACGCCGATCGCCGCTTCCCGCGACGCGGGAAGCGGCTTTTTCGCAAAGGCGAACGCTGTCCGACCAGAGCCTTCCCCGGAGGAGGGCGCGGCCGCCTGTCCCTCGATCCTCCTCGGCGACCTCGCCAATCTCCGTTTTGAGCTTCTCGACCTTCCCCTGCGCTCCGACTACCTTCCTTCGGTGTTCACCAGGCTGGTCGAAGCCCTGCCCCTCGATCTTTTGGTCCTCTGCCTCTCCGAGGGCGAAGTCCTTCGACCCTTCGCATCCATCGGGCTCCCGGCCTCGATAACCGCCGCGCGGATACCGGCAAGCGTCCTTCCAGCATCACTCGAACCCGGAACGGTGCTCGCCGGGGAGCATGCCAAGATTCTCTCTGATGCCATCGGCTCGACCTTACCCCGTGAAACCAGGGTTTCCGGCTTCACGGACAATCCGGGCGCGCCTTTCGACTGCGTCTGGCTGTACTCCAGTCCCCCCGGGTCCTTCTCCGACGAGGCTTCGGCCAACCTCGGTGATATCCTCCGCTCCTGCTCCGCCCGCGCCTCGCTGACCTCTTCCCCCGCGGTTCCGAACGGCGATCCGGCGGTCCTCTTGTTGGGCGCCATCCCTCCCGACCACCTCGCCGTCGCCATGCTGTTCCGCCTCGACGCCTTCGAGGAACGGGCCCAGGCCTCCTTCCCGAGCCTCTGCCCCGGTTCCGCCACCGCCCTCGTGGCCCGCGCCGCCTCGCCCCTCCTCGCCGGACACGGAGGGTGCGTCGAATTGCCTGGCCGACGCGTCGCCCTCATCCTCGTCAGCTCCTCGCCCCTCGACCCGGAGCTCGCCGTCTTCCAGATGGGCAAATCCCTGGCCCGATCCTTCGCCTTCATGGAAGTCGGCTCGTCTCTGCCCGGCGAGGCCTTCCCCATAGATCCCGTGGAGCCCGGATCCCAAGAGGCCCTTCACCGCTTCATCGCGGGTTAGGCCATGCTCCTCGCCATGTCGCTCGCGCGCGACGGATCGTCCGTCTGCACCGCCGACGGCGCCCTCCTCCATTCAGGCTACGACCCGGCGCGCGAGGCCGAGCGCTTCATCGATTCACGACTCGGTTCCTCCAAGCCCTCGTCCTTCATCCTTCTCGGCCCCTGCCTTGATTACCTGAGCCCCATCATCAGGCGCCGCTTCCCGGCGTCGCGCATCGTCTCCCTACAGTTCTCGCCCTTCTTCCGCGGCCGTGAACTCGGTTCCGCCGACGCGACCTGGTACCCCGACGACCCTTCCCCGGTCTTCTCCTTCCTCGACGCGAACTTGGGCGAGGAGCTGTCCTCCGGCCTCGCGGTCCTCGAGTGGTCGGCGGCATCGAGGGCCTTCCCGGACATCGCGCATGGCGTGGACCGGGCCGTACGCGACTTCCTCGGTCGCCACTCCGCCACGGCCGCCACGGTCAAGGCCTCGGGCCGCTCATGGATCCTCAACGCCTGCAGATCCTTCCTCCTGGTCGAGGAACTCCTCGAACCACGCCCCTTCGAGGGGCCCGTCGTCGTGGCCATGGCCGGACCGAGCCTCGAGGAATCCCTCTCGGCCCTCGCGCCGCTGCGCGGCGCCTTCCGGCTCGTCTCGGTCTCCTCGGCGCTCTCGGCCTGCCTCGCCTCGGGGCTCGTCCCCGACCTCGCCATCGCGACCGACGGGGGCTTCTGGAGCAGGGCGCACCTCTATCCTCTCTCCGGCCGTGGGCTTCCACTCTGCATGCCCCTGACCGCGCTGCCATCAGCCTGCCTCTCGCGCCGCTCGGCCATCCTCCTTCTCGACCAAGGATCCTTCGCCGAGGCCGAGCTCCTGCCTCCCCTCGGCGGCGGGCTCGTCCTCCCCGCCCACGGCACCGTCGCGGGAAGCGCCCTAACTCTCGCCGCCCGGTCGGGCCAAGGGCCCGTCATAGCGGCGGGCCTCGACCTCGCCTGCAGGGGGGAGTCGGAGCATGCCCGTCCCCACGGCTTCGACCAAGCCGTCGGCGGCGCCTCGCGACGGCTGCGGCCCCTCGAGACGAGCGCTTTCGCGAGACGCCTCGAGGCGGCCCCGATCCCGGTAGGCGGGGGCTGGCACGGCTCGAGGAGCCACGCGGTGTACGCGGCGGCCCTCTCGAAGGACGCCGCGTCGCTGCCGGGCAGGCTCCATCGGCTCAACCCCTCGCCCTGTTCCCTGGATGGATTCAAGCCCATCGGCGCGCGGGAGCTGGAGGGCATCATCATGACCTCGCATAACGCGTATTCAGCCATGGCGCCCCTCGCGCGCCGGGCCGCGCCTCCCTGCCGCGACCGGCGCGCCTTCCTCGGGCGCAAGCTCGGCGAATGGCGATCGGCCGCGGAGGCGGCCTGCGCCCGCATGGCCGAAGGCCTGGAGCCGGATCCCAGGATCGTCGAACTCCTCCGCGCCTTCGACCATCCCCTGTGGGCCGCGGCCCGCCGCGCCGCGGCCTCGGGCGCCGACCCCCGTCCGGCGGCGCTCGCGCTCGGCGCGCGCGTCATGGCGGGAATCGACGACATCGAGGGGAGGCTCCTTTCGTGAGCGAGTACCTCTTCAAGCGCAATCTCCTGGCCCTGTCCCGCTCGAACCCGGAGCTCGGCGACGTCCTCCTGGAAGCCGCGCCCGACCCCGCGCTCGCCTTCCGGCAGGCGAGGAGCGGCGCCCTGGTGCCGGTCCTCAGGCGGGAGGGTCGCGAAGCGCCCTTCCACTCCCTCGTCGATCCCGAGCGAGAGGCCGAGCGCCTCCTCGAGGCCCAGCCGCCGGGTGGCTTCGTCGTGGCGCTCGGCCTCGGCTGCGGCTACCTCCTCAAGCGCCACCTCGCCTCGCCCTCGACCACCGGCATCCTCGCCGTGGAGTACTCAGCGCCCCTCCTCAGGGCCCTCCTCGAGGAGGTGGACCTCTCCGAGCTCTTCCTCGACGACCGCTTCTCCCTCGCCCTCGATCCCGGCCCCGAGCGGCTCGAGTCCCTCATCCTGTCGCGCTACGTGCCGCCCATCGCCGGGGACATCCGCTCCCTCCCCCTCCGCGGCCGCGTCGACCTCGACCCCGCGCCCTTCGGGGCGGCGGCCGACGCGTTGCGCGACGTTCTCCGCCGAATCTCGGACGACTACAGCGTCCAGGCCTTCTTCGGCAAGCTCTGGTTCCGCAACGCGGCCCGCAACCTCTTCGCCGCCGAGCGCCCCGCCCCGCCCCTGCCACGGATCCGCCGCGCCGTCGTCACGGCGGCGGGCCCCTCGCTCGAGCTCGCCCTGCCCGCCATCCGCGCGGCCGAGAAAGAAGGCGCCTTCCTGATCGCCACGGACACGAGCATGCCCGCCCTCGTCGGGGCCGGCCTCGCGCCCGACGCCGTCGTGTCGATCGATTGCCAGCACATCAGCTACTACCACTTCCTCGGCGGCATCCCCGACGGCACGCCCCTCGTCATCGACCTCGCCTCGCCGAGCCGCCTGACGAGGGTCGGCGGGTCGCTGCGCTTCTTCTCCTCGGGGCATCCCTTTTGCGCCTACATCTCGGCGCGCTTCCGCCCCTTCCCCGCCCTCGACACCTCGGGCGGCAACGTGACCCACGCCGCGCTCTCCCTGGCCGAGTCCCTGGGGGCGGAGACCACGATCCTCGCGGGAGCTGACTTCTCCTATCCCTCGGGCAAGAGCTACGCGCGGGGGACCTACATCTACGGCTACTACGACCGCTTCCAGACGCGGCTCTCGCCCTTCGAGGGCCTCTTCTCGGGCTTCATGTTCCGCAACTCCGAGATGTACCGCGAGCGCGTCCGCGATCCGGACTACGGCGAGTTCGACCGCTACCTGACCAAGCCCCTCATCGCCTACAAGGAGCACCTCGAGCGCTTCGCGGCCGATTCGAGCATGGAGGTCAGGCCCTTCCGCGGCATGGGCGTCGAGATAAGGACGCCTGAGGGGCGGAAGCCTCGCCGGTCGGAGACCAGGCTCTTCTCCGCGGGCAGGGCGGCCTGCGGGGCGGCCGATTTCCTCGAGGACTACCTCGCCGACCTCGAAGGCCTCCCTCCGCCGCGCGATCCCGCCATCCCCTACATGTCCTCGCTCGGGGACCGCGAGCGCGACCTCTGGACCACCCTCCTCCCCGCGGCCAGCGCCTTCCAGCGCTCCCTCGGCGCCGGTTCGGCGCTCCGGCCCTCGGAGCTCCTCGAGACCACCCGATCCTGGGCCATGTCGGCGATCCGCGAAGCGCTCGAGGAGAGGAACTGAGGGAGAGTCCTTCGGGCCTCAGTCGACGAAGTAGGTCCTGCCCGCCGAGAAGCCATACGCGGCGGACAGCCAGGCCTCCAGCTCGGCCGCGCGGCGCTCGAAGCGGTCCCCGTATTTCGCCATGTACTCCTCGACCCTTTGCTTGAGCCCGGGATCACGCGCGAGGACCTCGGGGCAGAGCAGGTTGGCCGGGAGCGTCTTGGTGAAGTAGTCCCGCGCCTTGGCGACCGGCTGCTGCATGAGGTAGGCCTGGTACTCGTTCGCCATGAGATAGGGCGAGCCCGTGTCGTAGACCATCCACTGGAAGTAACGGGTCCAGAACCACTTCTCCCCGGTCTCCATCGTCGACCAGGCCTTCGTGACGTAGGCGCGGTACTCGGCGTCGGCGAAGAAGAGGGCGTGCGTCGACTCGTGCACGACGAAGGTCCTCCGCAGGTAGGAGGGGGACTCGCGCGCGATCGAGATGAGTGCGCCCTCGCCGGCCTCGATCCTGCCGCCCTTGGCGCGGATGAGGCCTCGCTCGAGGAGGAGCCTTTCCAGCGAGCGCTCCTCCTCACCGAGGGGGAAGCCCGTCTCGCGCGCCTTGCGGAAGAAGGCGGCGAGGTCCTCGGGCCGGTAGTCGTGCGCGTTCCAGCCGTGCAGGGGGCCGATGACCTCGTCGCGCTGCAGGGTCCCGCGGTAGCCCGCCTTCTCGACGAAGAAGGCCAGGCGCTTCAAGTATCTGTCCTGGGCCGAGTAATCCCTGAAGTCGAAGACGAGGACGCCCGGGAGGAGATCCCAGCGATAAAGGTCGTAATCCGCCCCGGGCGCGGCGGGCCTGGATCGGAGTATCGTCCCGAGGTCGGCGGGCTCGAGCTCCTTCGCGTCCGCCGCGGTCGCGCAGAAGGCCGTCGCGCGGGCTCCCGCCGGGAGGCGGAGGCTGATCGCCCGCGCCTCCTCCGGGAAGGCCTCGCGGGCGAGGAGGATCCGCTGCCTCGCGCTCCGCGCCCGTATCGCGAGCTCCTCGGACCCGCCCGCGGGGCGATCGCTTGAGAGGGTGAGCTTCGAGCCCGCGGCGAGCCCTTCGCATTCGAGGAGGAGGGCTTCGCGCTTCGGGCTTCTACCCGCGGCAGCATCAGGCAGGGTCTCGAAAGGACTGTCGAGGGCGAGGAGGGTCTCGCCGCCCTTCATCGCGAGGGAGAAACCATCCGAGACCCTGAGGCCATCGCCGTCGAGGAGGTATCCGCGGAAGGAAGGGGCGTCGTCGATCGATACGATGCGCGCCTTCGTGGAAGCCGTCGCTCCGGGTTCGAATGCCACGGAGAGCCACGAGAGCTCCTGTCCCGGAGGGAGTCTCACGAAGAAGCGCGTCGATGTTTCGAGGAGGGGGAAACGGGCCTCGGCGAAGGGCTTGGCGCCCCTGCCCGCGGGACCTGCGGAGAAAACGATCGCGGGGGCGGGGCTTCCCGGCGCCTTCCCCCCGTCGAAGGCCGCGTCCATCACGATCTCGAGGCTGCGTCCCGCGGCGATGCGATAGGGCTTCGCGAGGAGGTAGCGGTTCTCCGAGCGCCCGGGCCCGAAGTCGCCTTCCCTCCCCTTTTCCATCGAGGCCGCCTGGCGGAAGGAAAGCCTGGCGCCCGAGCCGTCCCTCCAGTCGAAGGAGGCGACCGAGGGGGCCGCGCAGGCGGCGGCCGCGAGCGAGGCGATGCAGGCCGCGAGGAGCGCGGACCTCTGGCGGAAGGGCAAGGGGGCCCCGGGCCTAGCGTAGGGCGAGGACGCTTCTCGCGATGAGCTCGGCGACCTCGTATTTCTGGGCGCGGCTCATGTCGATGTTCGAGCGGAGGAAGGTCTCCCAACGGCCGTAGAAGTCGTCGGGGATCCGCTCGAGCTCCTTGAGCTGGACCTCCACCATGCGGTGGGAGGGCTCGAAGCGTCGGTTCGCCATGAAAAGCGCCGCCGCGGCGTTGCGCACGAAGCCGGCCGAGGACTGGAGGTAGAAGAAGCCGTCGTCGCGGAGGGCGGCGGCGCCGAGGTCGGAGAGGTAGTGCTCCATCTTGGCCTGGAAGGCCTCCCTCAGGGAGTCCCAGAAGAGATCGGGGAGGTCGCGGAGCCGCTCGCGCGTCTTTTCGATCCATCCGCTCCTGCTGAAGAGTATCTTGCAGCGCTGGAGCCGGTAGAACATATAGGTGCCCGAATTCTTGATGACCCACACGAAGTCGAGGTCCACGCCCCTGCCGAGGAAGTCGTCGGTCCGCTGGGTGGTCTTGTACTCGACGCGGACGGGCAGGCCCTCGATGAAGAAGCGGTCCTTCTCCTGGGCGGTCGCGCTCTCGAAGGCGCCGGGATCGCCCATGACGGCGGCGAAGGCGGCACGGCGCTCGTCCGTCGAGGGGATGGGGCCCCGATGGTACACGTCGAGGACGAGGGCGAAGTAGGGATCGAGTACGTCGGACTCGGAGTGCTCCCCCAAGGTGACGCACTCGACGGAATCCCAGGAGGACAGCACATCGGCGAGGGCCTTTGTCAGGCTTTCGACTTTCTTCCGCATCGGTCTTCCTTGTTCCTTTGCTGCCTGGATTGTATCATGCACACGTGGCTTCGCGAAAGACCATCCGCCCCGTCTCCGTCGACATGGCCGCCCTCGAGCCGCCCGGCAATGTCGCCGCGGAACTGGCCCTCTATCGCGGCAGGCTCTTCGCCGCCCTCGCCGAGCCTTCCGCCCGGGCCTGGCCGGAGGTCATTCCGCTGGCCTTCGCCACAGAGGGGCACGCGGATCTCGCTCCGGGAAGCCGCGAACGTCGCCGCCTCGAAGCCCTGCTCAGGCAGGCCTGGCGCGGCATCGAGGGCGGCTTCTCCTCGACTCGGCCCTTCCTCCGGGAGGGTTCCCTCTACCTTGGCTTCGACGGTCCGCTCGCGGCCCTCGCCGACTCGCTCGCCGAGGCCCTTCCGGAGTATGGGCGGGGATCGGCGGCGGACGCGGCGCCCCTCGCCGCCCGTATCGGAGTCTTCCTGTGCAGGCCCCGGGACGCGGAGCGCGGACTGGAGGCGGCCCTCGGCCTCGGCCCTCCCGCGAGCGCCTTCGCGGCCTGCCGCCTCTCCATCCTCCGAGCGGAGCACGGGGGCGAACCGCTCTCCGCCACCGCCTGGCGGGAGCTCGCCGCGGCCTGGCGGCCGCGGAGCTCCCGTCCCGGCGACTAGTCCTTGTAGTCCTGGACCTTCCCGTCGCGCGGCCGCTCGGCGAGCACGCGGTCGCGGCCGGCCTTCTTGGCCGCGGCGAGGGCCCGCTCGGCCGCGTCGGCGAGCTCGGCGGGGCCGAGGTAGTCCGGATAGCTCGCCACGCCGCAGGACAGGGTCGCCGAGAACTCCCCCTCGCCGCCGCGATGGAGGAGGGCCGCGAAGGATTCGCGGAGCTCGTCGATGAGCCGCACCGCGGTGCGGCCGTCGGCGCCCGGGAGCACCGCGGCGAAGCGCGAGCCCGCGTAGCGGCCGACGATGTCCGTCCTCCGGAGGCGCTCCGTCATGAGCCGCGCCGCGCTCCTGATTACGCGGTCGCCGACGAGGTGCCCGTGCGCCTCGTTGATCGCCTTCATGCCGTCCACGTCGACGAGGCAGAAGGAGAGCACGCCCCCGGAGCGGCGGGCCCTGAGGAGCTCGTTGGCGAGGCGCTCCGAGATCGTCGTGTGGTTGTACAGCCCGGTCAGGGCGTCCCTCTCCATGTAGTATCGGAGGGCCCGGGAACGCTCCGCCCGCACGGCGACGCTCGCGACGAGGTGCTCGGGCTTGATCGGCTTCTCGAGGAATTCGTCGCAGCCCTTGCGTATCGCGGAGATCTGCTTCTCGAGATCGCGCTCGACCGAGAGGAAGACGATCGGGATCGAGGCGAAGGCCTCGTTCTGCCTGACGATGGAAGCCAGCTCGGTGCCCGAGCAGCCGGGCATGTACATGTCCATGAGGAGGATCTCGGGATCGGTCTCGACGAGGAGGGACACGATCCCGCGCGGATCGGTGACCGCGGTCGTCCGCATGCCCGCGGCCTGCAGTATGTGCTCGTTGTAGGCGACCTGATCGGGATCGTCGTCCACGATGAGGACGCGGTAGGGCGGCGCCTCCCGCCCGTCGAAGAGCGCGTCGATCTTCTCGGCCAGGGCCCAGGCGTCGACGGGCAGGAGGAAGAAGGCTTCGCCGCCCGCCCTGACCGCCTCGAGCCGCGTCGGGAAGTCGTCGCGGTCGGCGTAGTACAGGAGGCGGAGCGAGGCGCCGAAGCGCGCCTTGAGGGCCACGAGCTCCGCGACGAAGGCCGGCTCGCGCGCGAGCCGGCGCGAGTCGGCGACGAGCACGGCGTCGCCGAGGTAGTCGAGGAGGCGGCCGACGTCCTCGGCGCCCGAGACCTCCCGGACCGTGATGCCGAAGATGCGGAGCTGGTCGAGCAGCTCCGGCCCTCCGGCCCTGTCGCCGTTCCTCACGAGGACATTTTTCATGTTCGAACGCTCCGCATCGATGCTGTAACCTATCGATCCCTCGATGGATTCTAGACGGACAGTCTATACGCCCTCGCCTTCCGGCGCTAGCACCCCGGCGGGCGCCGCACCTGTTCAAGAGCCGACCACCGTGCTATAGTCCACGGGAAAGAACGGAGGCATGATGACCCTCAAGATCGCCGCAACCGCAGGCCTCGCGATCATACTCGCCCTGTCGCCGGCCATCCGGGCGGCCGCGCAGGACGCGCCCCCGGCCCCCGGGGCCGAAGCGCCGGCCGGTCCCGTCACCGCGGACGAGGCCACGGCCTCCGTCAACCCCTTCCTCCGCGGCGAGCAGACGATAGGACTAAGCGCCGGGCTGCAGATGCCGCTCTTCATCCTGCCCGACACGCGCGAGCAGTCCGACGCCGCGCTCCACGCGGGAGGGGCCTTCTCGCTGACCTACCAGTACTTCATCGCCCGCGGCCTCGCCCTGGGAGGCACGATAGCCGGCAGCTTCAACGGCACGGTCGGCGGGGGCTCCCTCTTCGCGGCCCCCCTCTCCTTCAGGACCGCCTACTGGTGGTCGGCCCTCCCCTTCGAGTTCTGCGTCGGCGCGGAGCTCGGGGGCTACCTCCTCCGCCTCGGGGACCACGGCATGCTCGGCCCCTTCGCCAAGGCCGGGGGCGGCGCGTTCTGGCGAAGCGCCTCAGCCTGGAGCTTCGGCCTCCAGAGCTACTTCTGGCTCGTGCCCGAGATCCACGCGGCCGAATACGCCGACCTCACGCGCACGGCCGGCTTCGCCGAGATCTCGGCGGTCGCGGTCTACCACCTCTAGGAGTCGGCACATGAGCAAGCTGCATCGCGCAACGCTTCACCTCGGCCTCGCCGCCGTCCTCCTCTCGGCCCTCGCCGCGACGACCGCCTGCGACAATTCCTACGGCTGCCTCGCCAACGCGCAGGAGCAGATCGCCCAGGAGGGGACCTCCACCTTCAAGGCGGCGATGGTGGCCAAGGTCGCCCGCCTCGGGGATTCCTACTACGCCGCGACCTCGAAGCTCTACGGCCGCGCCGTCTCCGGCGGCTCCTGGAGCGTCGTGTCCGTCGCTGGCTCCGCCTCATACACCCTTCTCTCCATGGCCTCAGGCGCCTCGACGCTCTACGTCTCGATCCTCGACGCCTCGGACGCGAACAAGGTCTACTCCACGACGGACGGGAGCGCCTGGAGCGAGCTCGGCACGGGCTCGCTCCCCTCCACGGCCTGGATCGACTCGCTCTTCGCCTCGAACGGCACTCTCTTCGCCCAGTCCCACGACAAGCACGCGAGCTCCACGGGCTCCGATCACGCGTATACGCTCCTCTACTGGAACGGCTCGTCCTTCGCCGCGGCCGGCGGCCTCGCCTCCCTCGCCGTCCCCCTCGTCGGGGTCGAGTGGGACGGGGCCTCGTACTGGTACGCATCCACCGCGAAGCTCTACTCGGGCACGGCCGCGCCGGACGGGGCCGCGACGGACGTCACCTCGTCCTCGACCACGGGGCTCGGCGCCTTCACCTACAGCTCAATCACGAGCCTCCGGTATTCGGCCATCGACGCCGCCCTGTACGCCGGGACCTATACCGGCTATATCGCCAAGGTGGCGGGCACGGGAGCCCCGAACCGGCAGAGCCTCGGCTCCTCCCCCGTCTACGCCCTCGAGTGCGTCGGATCGAAGATCTTCGCCGGCCTCGGCACGACGACCTCGGTCTCCACCGGCGGCTACTTCGAGGGCGTCTTCGGCTCCCTCGCGAGCGGAGACGGCGGGAGCTACGGCTCGCAGTACTCGACGACGGTCTACGGGAAGGCGGTCGTCGGGTTCTACTGGGACGCGACGGCCTCGAGGCTCTTCGCCTGCCTCGCGCCCGGCTCCTCATCCTCGAGCTACGGCCTCTACTCCGCGGCCTCCGCGGACTGGGTCGCGGAGTAGGGTTCCGGCCCGAGAGCGCCCGTCGCGCCCGGGGACGACATGGCAGGCCAGGACGAGGACAGCCTCTTCGCCTCCTCCCCGAAGGGAGGGGCGGGGGGGCCCGCGCGGGAACCCCTCGCCGCGCGCATGCGTCCCCGCGTCCTCGACGAGTTCGTCGGGCAGGAGCACATCGTCGGACCGGGCCGCCTCCTCAGGCGGGCCATCCAGAAGGATCAGCTCTCCTCGATCATCCTCTCCGGCCCGCCGGGCACGGGCAAGACCACCCTCGCCCGCGTCATCGCCAACTCGACCGCGAGCCGCTTCGTCACCCTGAACGCGGTCCTCGCCGGCGTCGCCGACATCAGGGCCGCGATCGAGGAGGCCAAGCGCCACCGCGAGCTCTACGACCGCAAGACCATCCTCTTCGTCGACGAGGTGCACCGCTGGAACAAGGCCCAGCAGGACGCCCTCCTCCCCTGGGTCGAGAACGGCACCTTCGTGCTCGTGGGCGCGACGACCGAGAACCCCTTCTTCGAGGTGAACAGCGCCCTCGTCTCGAGGTCGAGGGTCTTCCAGCTCCGAGCCCTGGACGACGGGGACCTCGCCCGCGTCGCCCAGGCCGCGTTGCGCGACACCGAACGCGGCTACGGCGCCTGGAAGGTCGGCTTCGAGGAAGGCGCCCTCGAGCACCTCGTCTCGACCGCGGACGGCGACGCGCGCAGCCTCCTCGGGGCCCTCGAGCTCGCGGTCGAGACCAGCGCGGAGCCCTGGCCGCCGCCCGCGGGCTCGGAGATCCTCGTCTCGATGGCCACGGCCGAGGAGAGCATCCAGAGGCGGGCGGTCCTCTACGACAAGGACGGCGACTACCACTACGACGCGGCCAGCGCCTTCATCAAGAGCCTCCGCGGATCGGATCCGGACGCCGCGCTCTACTGGCTCGCGCGCATGGTCTACGCGGGCGAGGATCCCCGCTTCGCCTTCAGGCGCATGCTCATCTCGGCCTGCGAGGACGTGGGCCTGGCCGATCCCGAGGCCCTCCGCGTCGTCCTGGCCTGCGCCGAGGCCTTCGACCGCGTCGGCATGCCCGAGGGGCATTTCTTCCTGACCCAGGCCGCCCTCTACCTCTCCACGGCCCCCAAGTCCAACTCCACGCTCGGCTACTTCGACGCGCTCAAGGCCGTCGAGGCCGAGGCGGCCGAGGTGCCCGACCACCTCAAGGACGCGAGCCGCGACGCCAAGGGCTTCGGCCACGGCGAGGGCTACATCTACCCCCACGCCTACCGCGAGCACTGGGCCGCCCAGCAGTACCTGCCCGACTCCCTCCGGGGCCGCGTCTTCTACCAGCCCGGCTCCCTCGGCGTCGAGGGGGAGCGCCGCGTCAAGGTCCTGGAAAGGCGCGAGGCCCAGCTCGCCGCGGCCGCGGAGGAGCGCGCCGAGACGCTCCGCCCCGACGGCTCCTCGTGGTCGGCCGCCGGCGAGGCGAGGACGCGCTGGCGCTCCCGCGCCGAGTCCTCAGCTCCCGCCCGGCTGGCCGTCCTGCGCCGCGCCCTCTTCGAGGCGGCCGCCCCCGCGCGCGGCGACCGCGTCCTCGTGCTCGACGCGCGCGATGGCTACCTCGTCTGGGAGGCCCTCCGTCGCTCGCCCGAGGGGACCGTCGCCGCCTGCGCCCGCGAAGCCCGTGACCTCGATGTCATCGAAGGATATTCCTCCACCCTTCCCGAGCTGGAGCGTCCCCTCGCGGCCGCGTTGCCGCCGGAGCGGCTTTCCAGGGAGGCTCTCGCCTCGGCCTTCGGCTTCGCGGAATTCGACCTCGTCCTGGGCAGGGATCTCCTGTGGAGCGGCAAGGCCGGGTCCGCCGCGGCGGGGACCCTCGCGGGCGTCGTCGAGACCCTGCCGCGGGCCCGCTTCGCCTCCATCGAGCTGCCTCCCCGCGAGGGCGGCCGCCTTTCGTCGGTCCTGGCCGCGGACTCCCCGCTCGCCGAAAGGCTCTCCTCCTTCGAGGGAGGCTTCTACGCGCGCCGGGACCTGCCGGCCCTCGGCCCAGCCCTCGACGAACTCGAAGCCGCGTTGCGCGAAACTGCAATCGCGGGACTCCGGATCGAGCGCCTGTCCCTGAGCTACCCCCGGGTCCTCGCAGGCTCGGAGCTCGAGGCCTGGCTCTCCGCGTCCTCGGCCTTCGGCGCGGCCCTCGCCCGGGAATTCTCCGCCGACGAGATCGGGCGCCTGGCGGAGGAACTCGCCGCCCGCTGCGGCCGAAGGCCCGTGGAATGGGCCTTCTCGGCCGCCCTCGTCAGCGTCGATCCCGATTGAGCAGGCCGCCCGCCCTCCCGGGCGCGGCGGCGAAGGAATCGAGGAAGGCGGCCACCGGTATCGCCGGGCCTTCGGAGGCGGCGCGTCCCTCCCGCCAAGCCTGAGCCAGGTCTTCCCAGCTCCCGTCCACCCTCTCTCGGAAGATCGGATAGAAAGCCGCGCCCGCCGACCTGGCCCACTCGATGTCGAGGGCCGCGTCGCCCACGAGGAGGGCCGCGGTCTCGGGGCGACAGGCTTCGAGGATCGAGGCGAGGGACTCGGCGCTGCCCCGCCTGGCGCGGGCGTAGCCCCCGGCGAGGCCGGCGATCCCCGCCCTGGCCCAGTCGGCTTTCACCGAGGCCGGCGGCCTCGAGGAGAGCGCGATGATCATGGCCTCGCCCGCGATGAGTCCGAGCGCGGTCCTCGCGGCCGCGAAGGGAGGCGGGGGCGGCAATGAGGCGAGGCCTGTTTGGATCTGCCAAGACCACTCCAAGGCCTTGTAGAGCCGGGGGTCGACGTCGCCGCTCTGCAGGGCGAGCTCGAGCCGCTCCGGCGAGGGCCGATTCTCGGTGGCGAGCCAGGCCTCGAGGGCTGCGGCGAGGGCTGTCTCCTTCCTGGCCGCCCGCCCGAGCGACGGCCGCCTGGCCGCGAGCCTCAGCGCCGCGGCGAGTATCCGGAATTGGCTCGCTCCGCGGAGCCGCGAATCGAGGGCCACGGAGCTCCAGAGCCCGGCGGCCTCGCGGCTCTCGCATCCTTCGCAGAAACACTCGGCGAAGGCCGGTCCGAGACAGAGCTCGTGGGCGGGCCGCTCGGAGTCGAGCACCGCCCCGTCGGACCAGACGAGGACGAGTCGTTTCTCGGGAGGGCGCCCGCCGCGCGGCGCGCCCGATTCCCTTTCCGAGCCGGCCATCTTTCCATGGCGCCTGGCCGGTCGGAGGGGAGGATTGGCCCGGCCGCGGGACTGGCCCGATCCGCGAGCCCTGGGGG
Organism: uncultured Treponemataceae bacterium; assembly: GCA_964399065.1. GTDB lineage: Bacteria > Spirochaetota > Spirochaetia > Treponematales > Rectinemataceae > JAKLFE01. The sequence continues at coordinate 21,478 of CAYNPQ010000057.1, forward strand.
ATGCGCACCGCATACCTTCGAATATCGGCGGGCGTCCGTCGCGCCATTACCGCGGCCGAGCTTGACCCTCCCGGCGCGCTTCGCCATGATCGAGGGCGATGGAGAAGCGGCGTTTCGCGTCCTCGGACGGACTCTTCGACTACCTCATGGGCTTCGTCAACGTCGAGAAGGGCCAGAAGACCGAGTTCAAGCTCGACCGGATGCGGTGGCTCTGCTCGGAGCTCGGCGACCCCCAGGAAAGTTACGCGACGATCCACGTCGCCGGCTCCAAGGGCAAGGGCTCGGTCTCCACGATGGCCGCGCGGATCCTCCAGGCCGCCGGCTACCGGACGGGGCTCTACACCTCCCCGCACATCCTCCGCTGGAAGGAGCGGATCAGCCTCGCCGGCGACGAGATGCCCGAGGAGCTCCTCCTCGCCGCGGCCGGAGAGGTGGTCCCCCTCGTCGACGGCATCCCCGCCGAGCGCTTCCCGGGAGGCGAGCTCCCCACCTACTTCGAGCTGACGACCCTCATCGGCTTCTGCGCCTTCCGCACCGCCGGCTGCGAGCGCGTCGTCGTCGAGACGGGC
>CAYNPQ010000058.1:0-3012 GCA_964399065.1 uncultured Treponemataceae bacterium
AGCTCTGCATCGGCAGGGCCTGGAACCAGGCGCCCGAGGTGGACGGGCTCACCGTCCTACGGGGCCGCCGCGAGCCGGGGACCGTCGCGCGCTCGCGCGTGCTCTCCGTCGCCGGCGTCGACCTCGACGCCGCGCCCCTCGGGTGAGCGGCCTCCCTCCCTATCTCGAGGCGCTCAACCCCGAGCAGCTCGAGGCGGTCCGCCACGAGGGCGGCCCCCTCCTCATCCTCGCCGGCGCGGGCTCCGGCAAGACCCGCGTGATCACCACCAAGATCGCCTATCTCGTCCGCGAGCGCGGCGTCGACCCGGCCTCGATCCTCGCGGTGACCTTCACGAACAAGGCGGCCAAGGAGATGCGCGACCGGGCCGCGGCCATCGAGCCCCGCTGCGAGGCCTCCGTCATCCGGACCTTCCACTCCTTCGGCGCCTGGTTCCTCAGGCGCAACGCCCAGGCCTTCGAGGGCCTCGACCCGCGCTTCGTCATCTACGACGACGACGACCAGTCGGCCCTCCTCCACGCGGCCCTGCCGCAGTACACGAGGAGCGAGTGCTCGCGCATGGTCCAGGCCATCTCGAGGGCCAAGGACTACGGGCTCGAGCCCGACTCGCCGGACCTCTCCTCCGCCTTCGCCGACCCCGGCCTCATGCGGCGGATCTACGCGACCTACGAGGAGCGGCTCCGACGCACCGGAAACGTGGACTTCGGCGACCTCATCCGCCTGCCCGCGCGGCTCCTCCGCGAGGACGAGGTCGTGCGCGCGCGCACGCGCCGCCGCTTCTCCGTCATCCTCGTCGACGAATACCAGGACTCGAACGTGGCCCAGTTCGAGCTCCTCAGGCTCCTCGCCGGCGGCGCAGGCGGAGGCGACGGGCTCCCGCCCTCCTACCTCTGCGTGGTGGGCGACGACGACCAGTCGATCTACCGTTTCCGCGGCGCCGAGGTCAAGAACATCCTCGACTTCCCGGCGATCTTCCCGGGCACCTCGATCGTGCGGCTCGAGCGCAACTACCGCTCCTTCCAGAGCATCCTCGACGTCGCCCACCAAGTGGTTTCGCGCAACGCGGGACGGCTCGGCAAGGAGCTCCGCGCCGAGCGGCCCGGCGGCGCGAGGCCGCGGCTCGCCCTCCTGCCCGACCAGGACGCCGAGGTGGCCTACTGCTCGCGCGTCTGCGCCGAGCGCGTCCGCGCCGGAGGCCGGCTCTCGGACATCGCGATCCTGTACCGGACCAACGCCCAGTCCCTCTCCTTCGAGAAGGAATTCCCGCGGCGCGGCATCGCCTATCGCGTCGTCGGCGCCTTGCGCTTCTACGAGCGCGAGGAGGTCAAGGACGCCCTCGCCTACCTCGCCCTCCTCTCGAACCCCCGCGACGAGGTCGCCTTCAAGCGCGTCGTCAACAAGCCCTCGCGCGGGGTCGGCGACGCCAGCCTCGAGATCGCGCTCGAGGAAGCATTCCGGCCCGGGACCGCGGAGCCGGGGCAGCTCCTCGCCGCGGCCGCGGCGGTCGCGCCCGCCCTCAAGGGCAAGGCGCGCTCCGGGCTCAAGGCCTTCGTAGACCTCGTGACGCGCCTCGGCTCGGACCTCGAGGCCGGCGCCGGCTCGCCAGGTCCCGGCGTCGCGGGGTCGGCGGGCAACCTCGGCGAGCTCGTGCAGCGCCTCGTCGAGGATTCGGGCCTCGCCGACTACCACCGCTCCCAGGACGAGGTGGCCGGGACGCAGAAGCTCGCGAACCTCGACGAGCTCGTGAACGCGGCCTCGCTCTACGCCCGCAGCCCCGAGGGCCTCTCCGAGTTCCTCGAGGCCATCGAGCTCGACCGGAGCCTCGCCGCGGCCGACCCCGCCTCCGGCGCGGCCTCCGACGCGGTGACCCTCATCACGATGCACAACACGAAGGGCCTCGAGTTCCCCGTGGTCGTGGTCACGGGCCTCGAGCAGGGCCTCTTCCCGCGCGACGACGAGGAGGGCGCCGAGCTCGAGGAGCAGCGCCGGCTCTTCTACGTCGCCATCACGAGGGCGAAGGACGAGCTCCACCTCACCTCCTGCGCCTTCCGACGGCTCCACGGCCGTCTCTTCGAGACCGTCCCCTCGCGCTTCCTCGCGGAGATCGAGCGCGACAGCGTCGAGGCCGTCGCGGGGCGCGCCGCGGGCCAGTCGTCCCGCGCGTCGGCCTTCGGCGCCTCGGGCGGCCCCGGAGGCCCCCGCGCCGCCTTCGATCCCAATCGCCCGCAGTCGGCCTCGCGCGCGCGACCGGCGTCGCCCAACGCGTCCGACGGGCATTGGCGCGCGGGCCTCGGCGTCTACCACGAGGACTACGGCCCCGGCTACATCGTGTCGGTCTCCCCGACGCCGAGTTCGGGACCCCTCGTCGTCGTGAAATTCGAGACGGGCAAGGAAGCGCGCTTCTTCCCCCGCTACACCAACAAGCTCGAAGCGCAGCGAGGCTGAGCATGGATACCGCGATGACGCCGGCCGCGCGGCTGGCCCTCCTCCCCCCGATCCGCCGGGCCCGCCTGTGGCGGCTCTACGCGGAGGGCACGGCCGAGGGACGGCAGCGGAGGTTCCTCGACCTCTGGATGGACGGCGGCAGGTCCATCCTCGGGGCCAAGGGCACGGGCCTCGGCACCGCGGCCAAGGCCGCGATCGACATGGGCCTCACGAGGCCGTTGCCCAGCGTCTGGACGCGCCGCCTCGAGAAGGCCCTCCTCGAGACCTATCCCGGCTTCGCCTCGGCCCGCCTCTTCCCGAACCGGGACCGCGCCCTCGCCGCCCTCGGGGCGGCCTTCCCCGGCGCGGCGCCGGCCCTCCTCCGGCCATTCGGGGAGCATCTCCGCGGGAGCGCGCCGGCGGACTCCCGCTTCGCCCTGCCCCTCCTCCCCTGCCCCGCCCTCCTCGAGCCGGGCGTCGTGCTGGCGCGGGAGGGCGCGGACGCGGAAGCCCTCGCGGCCGAGCAGGTCCCGCCGGCCGCCCTGGCCGCCGCGGCCCGCGCGTTGCGCGAATTCGCCGCCTTCTCGAGG
>CAYNPQ010000058.1:3112-15620 GCA_964399065.1 uncultured Treponemataceae bacterium
CCGCGAGGAATACCGGGTTTACCAGTCCCAGCCCTCGGGGTCGATCATGCCCTCGCTCACGAAGCGCGCCCCTCCCCCGAGGAAGATGCCCGAGAAGGAGTCGCCCGAGCGCGAGAAGGCGATCTCGACGGAGCCGCCGGGCATGGTCACCCGGACCGGGCTCTCGGCCCCGCCGCGCAGGGCGGTGGACAGCGACGAGGCCGTGGCTCCCGTGCCGCAGGCCAGGGTCTCGCCCTCGATCCCCCGCTCGAAGCTGCGTTGCGCGATCTCGTGCGGCCCCCGCGGATCGATGAACATGACATTCGTGCCGACCGGGAAGGCGGCGTGGCGCCGGACCGCCGACCCGAGCTCGAGGACGAGGGCCCCGGGAGCCGAGGCGGCGCTCTCGAGCCGGACCACCGCGTGGGGGGCGCCGGAGATCTCGAACCAGTCGACGGACAGGCGTCGGCCGGCGGCCTCGAGCTCGAGGCCGAGCCGGGGAGGCGCGGTCAGCATGAGCTCGACGCGGGCCCAGGCCCCCTCGACGACGGCGCGGACGGGGCCGCCCAAGGTGTCGATCGTCATCGCGGCCCCGGCGGCGCCGTGCTCGAACGCATAACGCGCCACGCAGCGCGAGGCGTTGCCGCACATCCGCACCTCGGTACCGTCGGGGTTGATGGTCCTCATCGAGAAGTCGCCCCCGGCCGTCGGCGGCGCGATGATCATGAGCTGGTCCGCGCCGATCGACTGGCCGCGCGCGCAGAGCTTGCGCGCGAGGAGGGCGACGTCGCGGCCCGAGAGGACTCCCCCGCGGTCGTCGACCACGATGAAGTCGTTCCCGAGCCCCGACATCTTGGCGTAGGGTATGCCGCCCGGCCTCCGGCTCATTTGCGCGCTTCCCTCGGCTCGCTCGTGCCCGCGGCCCCGGGACCGGGCGCGACGAAGTGCCGTGAGTAGGCGAAGAGGGCGGCCGAGCCTCCGGTGTGCCAGAAGAGGATGGTCTCGTCCTTGCCGAACTCGCCTCTGCGCACGAGGTCGATGAGGCCGGCCATCGCGCGGCCCGTGTAGACCGGGTCGAGGAGGAGCCCCTCGCGGCGGGCCGCGAGCTCGATGGCCTCCTTCTCCGGCTCGCCCATGACGGCGTAGCCGCCGCCCAAGTAGCCGTCGTAGCCGAGAATCTCGCCGGGGGAGAAGGAGAGGTCGAGGCCCATGCGCCTCGCGGTGGCCCCGGCCAGGGTCGCCACGCCCTTCTGGAGGTCCGGAAGGAGCGAGTCGATGGCGATGCCGGTGATCGCGACATCGAGGCCGAGGGCCTTGGCGCCCACGCAGAGACCGGCCTGGGTGCCGTAGGAGCTCGAGGCGAACACGATGCGATCGGGCCTGAGGCCCGACGCTTTCAATTGGGCGGCGAGCTCCTCGGCGGCGACGGCGTAGCCGGGCGCGCCGAACTCGTCGGAGGCCCCGATCGGCACGAAGAAGGGCTTGCGCCCGGCGGCCTTCTCGGAGGCGACGACCTCGGCCGCCACCTCCTCGCGCGTGCGGTCGCCGGAGAAGCGGACCTCGGCGCCGAGGATGCTGTCGAGGAGGAGGTTGCCGTTCCAGTCGGCGGGGGGATGGCCGCGGAGGATGATGGTGCAGGCCAGGCCCGCGCGGGCCGCGGCCGCGGCGGTCTGGCGGCAGTGGTTGGACTGCACGCCGCCCACCGTCACGAGGCGGTCGGCCCCGGCGCGCAGGGCCTCGCCGAGGGTGAACTCGAGCTTCCTCGTCTTGTTCCCCCCGCCCGCGAGGCCGGTCTGGTCGTCGCGCTTGACGAGGAGGCGCGGGCCTCCGAGGGCCTTGGAGAGCCTGGGCATCTCCTCGATCGGGGTGGGAAGGGAAGCGAGGGCGAAACGGGGCAGGTCGGCTGCGAGCATGTTCACGCTCCTTCGGATTTCTGCAGGACTTCGGTCCTCTGGCGGACCCCGAGGTAGGCGGCCCGCACGGCGGGATCGCAGAGGAGCTCGCGCCCGGGGCCCGAGAGGACGATCCTGCCGACTTCGAGGACATAGGCGCGATGCGCGATCTCGAGGGCCTCGAGGGCGTTCTGCTCGACGAGGAGGATGGTCGTGCCCGCGGCCGCGATCTCCTGGATGGCCTTGAAGACCTGGTCGACGAGGACCGGGGCGAGGCCGAGGGAGGGCTCGTCGAGGAGGAGGACCTTGGGCTTGGCCATCAGGGCCCGGCCGATCGCGAGCATCTGCTGCTGGCCGCCCGAGAGGGTGCCCGCGAACTGGCCGAGCCTCTCCTTCAGGATGGGGAAGAGGTTGAAGATGTACTCCTCGTCCTTCGCCATCTCCGCCCGGTCATGGCGGAGGTAGGCGCCGAGGGAGAGGTTCTCGCGGACGGACAGGTTCGGGAAGAGCCGCCTGCGCTCGGGCACCAGCGAGATGCCCGCCGCCACGGCGAGGTGGGGCAGCGGCTTCATCACCTTGCCGGCCATGGTGACGCTCCCCGACTTGGGCTTGAGGAGGCCGACGATGGTCCACATGAGGGTCGACTTGCCGGCGCCGTTCGCGCCGATGATCGAGACGATCTCGCCCGAGTCGACGGAGAAACTCACGTCGCGGAGGGCGTGGATCGCCTCGCCGTAGTATACGTTGAGGCCTTCAACAGACAGCAGCATAGGTCTTGTCTCCGAGGTAGGCCTTGAGGACCGCGGGGTCCGACTGGATCTCGTCGGGAGTCCCCTCGGCGATCTTGCGGCCGAAGTTGAGCACGGCGATCCGCCGGCACAGGCGCATGACGACGTCCATGTGGTGCTCGATGAGCACGATGGAGAGCTTGCCCTCGCCGTGGATGAGGCTGATGAGGTCGACGAGGTCCTCGGATTCCTTCGGGTTCATGCCCGCCGCGGGCTCATCGAGGAGGAGGAGCTTGGGCTTGAGGGCGAGGGCCCTCGCGATCTCCAGCTTCCGCTGCAGGCCGTAGGGCAGGGTTCCGGCCACGCGGTCGGCCTCGGCGGAGAGCCCGACCGTGCCGAGGATGGCGAAGGCCTCCTCGCGGAGGCGCTTCTCCTCCTCCCAGACGGTCCAGGGCCAGCGGACGAAGGCCTCGACGAGGCCGTAGCTCCCCGAGGCGTGGAGGGCGGTCTGCACGTTCTCGAGGACGCTCATGTTGCCGAAGAGCCTGATGTTCTGGAAGGTGCGCGAGATGCCCGCGCCGACGATGGCGGTCGGGCTCGACTTCGAGATGTCCGAGCCGTCGAAGGCGAGATCGCCGGCGTCGATCGGGTAGACGCCGCTTATGAGGTTGAAGGCCGTGGTCTTGCCCGAGCCGTTGGGTCCGATGAGGCCGAGGATCTCGCCCCGCCTGACCGTGAGGTCCAGGCCGTCGATGGCGACGACGCCTCCGAAGGCCTTCTTGACGCCTTTGAGCTCGAGGAGGACGCCGTCCTTGGCGAGGGCGGATCCGGCGAGAGCGGGCTCGGCCTTCGCGACGGGCTCGCGGCGGACGGGCTTCTTGATCGCCTCGACCGCCCTGACGACGAAGCGGTTCCAGCCCGCGCGCAGCCTCGGCGTGACGGGGGCCAGCCACTTCGAGGCGAGGCGCCCGGCGAGGCTCGAGGCGTAGGTGATCGCGGCGGCCGCGGCCGCGCCCGCGAGGAGGCCGAGCCAGATGCCGCCGCCCGCGCCGACGATGGCGCGGAAGATCGTGGCCGCGACCGTGAGCCCGATGGTGGCGCCGGCTATCACGAAGAGCTTCGGCAGGTTGGCGACGGAGAGCTCCTCGTAGCCGAAGAGGCCCTTGGGCCGCCAGTTGATGATGACGACCAGGAGCATGCCGTAGAACACGAGACGCCAGAGGGCGAGGCCGCGGAAGAGCTCGGGGATGACGACGAAGAGGGCCACGGCCACGAAGGGGCCGGTCAGGCTCCCCATGCCGCCGCAGACGACGCCCGCCGTGATGAGGCTCGAGAGGTCCATGTTGAAGATGGAGGGCTGGATGAAGGTCGTGTAATGCGCGAGCAGTCCGCCCGCGAGGCCCGAGAAGGCGGCGCTCACCGCCAGCGAGAGGATCTGGTTGGGCAGGAGCTTGATGCCGATCATCTCGGCGGCGACGGGATCCTGGCCGATCGCGATGATCTTGCGGCCGTAGTTCGAGCGGAGGAAGTTGCGGACCAGCCACACGGAGAGGATCACGAAGAAGGCCGTGTTGAGGGGGTTCGCCAGCTTCTGGATGCCCGGGAGGCCGCGGGAGCCCTGGGTGAGCTGGAAGTTCTCGAGGATGACCTTGATCGCCTCCCCGAAGCCCAGCGTCGCGATGGCGAAGTAGTCCGAGCGGAGCTTCGCGCGCAGGGTGGGGTAGCCGATGGCCAGGCTCGTGAGCACCGCGAGCGCCATGCCCGCCACGAGGCCGACCAGGAGGGGCAGCTTCAGGAAATGCGTGCAGATCGCGGCGGCGTAGGCGCCCACCGCCATGAAGGCTGCGTGGCCGAGGCTGAAGAGGCCCGTGTAGCCCGTGAAGACCGCGAGGCCCATGGTCGCGATGATGTAGATCGCCGCGTTGGTGAATATCGCTTGTGCGTATGCCACGGCTCCCCCTACAGCTTCTCTTCGACGCGGCGGCCGAACAGCCCCGTCGGGCGCACGATGAGGAGCGCCACGAGGATCCCGAAGCTGAAGACGTCGCGATAGGTCGACAGGCTCGTCTGGCCGATCCTGGTCACGGAGACGACCGCCTCGAGGAGCCCGAGGAGGAGACCGCCGATTATGGCGCCGGGGAGGCTGCCGAGGCCCCCGATGACGGCGCCGATGTAGGCCTTGTTGGTGATCCAACCCATGCTCGGGTAGACCATGTACTTCACGCCCATGAACACGCCCGCCATGCCGCCGAGCGAGCCGGCGATGAGGAAGAGGACCGCCACGAGCACGTCGAGGTTGATGCCGAGGACCGAGACCATGTCCATGTCGTGGGACGCGGCGCGGATGGCCGTGCCCACGCGGGTGCGCTGGAGGACCAGGTTGAGGAGGAAGATCGTCACGGCCGAGAAGCCGAAGGCGAAGAGGTCCATCCGGCTGATGACGAGGTTCGCGCCGACGTTCCACGAGTCCTGCGCGAAGACGGGCGGCAGGGCGTAGAGCTTGGCCCCGACCGTCGCGTAGAGGAGGTTCTGGAGGCAGATGGAGACGCCCATCGCGCTGATCATCAGGTAGAGCGAGGGGGCGTGCCTGCGGCGCAGCGTGGAGTAGGCGATGCGCTCGTTGAGGAAGGCGAGGACGCCGGCGCCGGCCATGGAGAGGAGGAGGGCGGGCAGGAAGGGGAGGTGGACGTACTGCACCATGATCGCCCAGGCGATGTACGCGCCGAGGGTGATGATCGCGCCGTGCGCGAAGTTCGAGAAGTTGAGTACCGAGAAAACGAGCGAATACCCGACCGCCATGAGCGCGTACACGCTCCCGATGGACAACCCGGTTATGATTGTTTGCAGCACGCCGATTCTCCGTGGAGCTGGATTGCGGGAGGGGGGCCGCCCGGGGGCGATGCCCCCGGGCGGCCTTGCGATGCCTTCGTGCTGCCTCAGTCGGTGGTGACGAAGGTCTTCACGAAGATGAACTTCTTGTCCTTGACCTGGACCTGCTGGATGGTGGCGGGCTTGTTGAGCGGGTTGTGCGTGGCGGGATCGACGGAGAGCTTGCCCGTGAGGACCTGGAGGTCCTTGGTCTGCTCCATGGCGGCCTTGAGCTTCTCGCCGTCCGTGCTACCGGCCCTCTTGATCGCGTCGGCGAGCCAGAACGCGGCGTCGTAGGCCATGAGGGGGTTGGGGAGGACGGGGTCGACGTTGTACTTCGCCTTGTACTCCTTGATGAAGTCCTGGATGGCCGGATCCTCGAGGGCGGCGATGTTGACGAGGTAGGAGCCGTCGATCGCGGCGCCGGCGAGGTCGATGAGGTCGGGGCTCGCCCAGCCGTCGCCGCCCATCAGGGTGCTCTTGATGCCGAGGTCGCGGGCCTGCTTGGCGGCGAGGGCGGCTTCCTTCTGCATCGTCGGGATGAAGAGGACGTCGGGCTTGCCGTCGCGGATCTTGCCGAGCTGGGCGCGGAAGTCGAGCTCGCCGGAGCGGAAGGCCTCGTTGGCGGTGATCTTGCCGCCGCACTTCTCGAAGGCCTCGACGAAGTACTTGCCGAGGAACTGGGAGTACTCGTCGCCCACGTCGTAGAGGATGGCGGCCGTCTTGGCGTTCAGGTCCTTGAAGGCGAACTGGCCGGCGACCGTGCCCTGGAAGGGGTCGATGAAGCAGACGCGGAAGGTGTAGGGCACGACCTTGCCGTCGTCGGCGACGGTCACCTTGGGATTCGTCGCCGTGGTGGCGACGACGGGGACCTTGGCCGCGTTGTTGACCTCGCGGATGGCGTTGGTGACGCCGCTCTGCGCGGGGCCGACGATGGCGGCGACCTTGTCCTGCTCGACGAGGCGCTTGGCGACGTTGACCGCCTCGAGCTTGTCGGCGCGGTTGTCGTAGGCGACGACCTCGAGCTTCTTGCCGAGCACGCCGCCCGCGGCGTTGATCTTCTCGACAGCCATCTTGAGGGCGTTGTTCTCGGCCTGCCCCCAGGTGGCGTTCGGGCCGGTCAGCGCGACCTCGTGGCCGATCTTGATCGTGGAGCTCTTGCCGCCGGAGCAGCCGAGGGCGAGGGCCATGGCGACCAAGGCCAGGACCAGGATGGACGAAACTTTCTTCATGAGGATCCTCCATATGAAAGCGTATGGCTGGAATAATAGGTTCGTTTCAGGCGGATGTCAAAATATTTTGTTAGTTGCCACTTATTTTTTTAAAGGGATACGGCATGGCGAGGGGATGAGGGGGAGGCGAGCGATCGCTCGCCCGGAAGGGAGAGGCGCGGAGTCCCCGGTCGACGCTTCATTCGATATCGGCGCGCGCAGGCGAGGGGGCGCTCCCGCCGGGGACGAAGCGCAGGACGAGGACCGCGGCGAGGATGAACGCCCCTCCGACGGCCTGGGCGGCGGCGAGCCGCTCCCCGATGAGGAGGGCGGAGAGGGCGACTGTGAGCACGGGCTCGACCGTGCTCACGAGGGAGGCGTCGGAGGCGCCGATGTCGCGCATCGCGGCGAAGAGGGCGGTGATGGGCAGGACCGTCGCGAAGAGGGCGATGCCGAGGACGCCCGCGATCGCCGCGGGCGTCGAGGGGGCGCGCACCGGGCCCGTCGCGGCGGCGGCGATCCAGTAGATCGCGGCCGCCTCGAGCATGATGAGGGCGGTGGCCCGCACCGGGTCCGCGCCCTCGAGCACGCGGTCGCCCGCGACGAGGTAGGCGCCGTAGGCCACCGCCACGAGGGCGCCGAGGGCGAGCCCCGCCACGGGATAGTCCCCGGGCTTGAAGAAAGTGATCGCGCAGCCCGCGAGCGAGAGGCCGAGGGAGAGGAGCTGGATCCTGCCGGGCTTCTTCCGGAAGAGGACGAGGGAGAGGAGTATCACGAAGGAGGGATAGAGGTAGAGGAGGAGGCTCGTGATGCCCGGGTCGAGGAAGGAAAGGGTGGCGAAGTAGAGGCCGGCCTGGGGGGCGAAGCCGAAGGCGCCGAGGAGGGCGACGGGAACGAGCCGCTTGCCGAGGGGCGGCCGCCTCGTCGAGGACTTGCGGGACGAGGCGCCGATGATCGCCCAGAGGATGGCGGCGGCCACCGTGAAGCGCCAGGCGAGGGACTGGGGCACGGAGAAGCCCTCGGAGTAGATGAGCTTGGCGAAGAGTCCGAGGGTCGAGAAACCCGCGGCGGAGGCCAGGGCGAGGAGCATGCCCCGGCCCCGCGCCGAGCGCCTCCGCCCCGCTCCTGTTTCGCCCATCGCGTCGGAGGCCATCTCAGGAATGGCTGTCGAAGACCGCGGCGCCGAGCTCGAAGGCCGAGGTGTCGACGGCCGCGCGCGCCTTGGCCGCCTCGGCCTTGCTCCGCGCGACCTCGGGGAAGGCGTAGGAGCCGTCGGCCCCGGGCTCGGCGCCCGCCCAGGCGGCGAGCTCGCCGATCACGCGCTCGGAGGCCCTCGGGTCGCGGGGCCTCGCGGCGTCGACCGCGACGGGCACTGCCTCGGGCCTGACCGATTCGGGGCCGTCGAGCACGGCGCGGTAGGCGACGCGGCGGAGGTTGTCGAGCCTGGCGCGCTCGTTGCGCGCCGCGAGGGCGCGGGACCGGATCGCGGGCACGGCGAAGAAGAGCACCGAGAAGGCCAGGGGCACGGCGCCGAGGGCGATAGCGAGCGAGGCCGAGGGGCTCGCGATCCCGAGGTAGTTGTGCGCGAGGAGGGCGGTGATCGCGTAGAGGTAGTCCCAGCTCGAGGAGATCGCGACGCGGCCCGCGGCGAGGGCCGCGTCGATGGCGCCGCCGATCGCGAGGGAGCGGGAGAGGAAGTAGGAGCCGAAGAGGAGGTTCGCGCCGTTCAGGATGCAGAACCAGGTATTGGCCTTCTTCGGGTTGGAGGAGAAGGGAGCGATCCGCTTCATGGGGACGGAGAAGCCGAACGTGCGGTCGGCGCGGTCCTTCCGCCTGAGGAGGGAGGGGAAGGAGTAGTAGATCGCGCCGCCCTCGGTGACCTCGGGGCTGCCCTCGAACTCGTAGAGGTAGCGGCTGATCCTCGACTCGGCCTCGCGGGGCGGCAGGCCCGTGATGGCCATGAACTCGTGGAGGGTGATGACGCCCTTGTTCGCCTGGAGGAAGGCCACCACCGCGCGCTTCTCGACCTCGTCCCAGGAGGCGTCGGGGTCGCCGTCGCCGAAGACGAAGGAGAAGATGGCCTTGTGGAGGGGACGCTTCTCCCGGCGGCGGTCGCGCGCGCGCTCGCGGTCGCGTGGGTCGCGGAAGAGCTCGGAGTAGAACCAGATCCGCACGATCGCGTCGAGGACGCGGCCGGCGAGCCAGAGCCCGCCGATCCCGCCCGAGCCGCGGCGGTCGTCGCGGGAGTCCTTCGAGCCGGACATCGAGACCGCGAAGGATGCGAGGAGGGCCACGAGGGCCAGCGCTATGAAGAGGACGAAGTAGCCCACGAGCATGACGACGATCCAGATCTTGAAGAGGAAGGAGGCGACCGCCGCGGCGCCCTTGCGGAAGGCCTTCCAGGCCCTGCGCAGGGAGGGGCCGAGGCCTCGGTAGCGGCTCCGCATGCCGTCGGGGAAGGAGTAGAGGATCTCGCCCGACTCGGTGACGCGGAGCCGCGCCCCGTACTCGTCCGAGACCGCCTTGACCTCGGCGTCGACCTGGGCCTTGGGCAGGCCCGTGAGGGCCACGAGGTCCGCGGCGGTGGCCTCGCCGCGCCGGGAGCGGAAGACGTCGACGAGCCGGTCGCGCACGCGGGCCGGGTCGTAGTCGTAGACCTTCTTTGCAGTGTCGCCCATCGTTCCTCCGTCAGGACTCGTCGCGGCGGGAGGCCCTGTCCAGGGCCCGTTCGTAGAGCTTCAGGTACTCGCCCGCGGAGCGGTCCCAGGTGAAGCGGCGCGACATGGCTCGAGCGCGCATCGCCTCGACGTGGTCGCGGCGGTTGTACCAGGCCCAGACGGCCCAGCCGACGGTGTCGTATATCGCGCGGGGCGTGAGGTTGTCGAACATGAAGCCCGTCCCCGATCCCGTGTCCTGGTTGTAGTTCTCGACGGTGTCCGCGAGGCCCCCGGTGCGGTGGACGATGGGCAGGGTGCCGTAGCGGAGGCTGTACATCTGGTTGAGGCCGCAGGGCTCGTAGCGGCTCGGCATCAGGAAGAAGTCGGCCCCGGCCTCGGCCAGGTGGGCCAGGCGCTCGTCGTAGCCGATCCTCGCGCGGAAGTTGGGCAGCCTGGAGGAGAGGGAGCGGGCCTCGTCCTCGCACCAGCGCTCGCCCGAGCCGACGAGGGCGAACTGGAGCGCCATGTCCGCGCAGACGCGGTAGGCGCTGCCGGAGAGGGGGCCGAAGAGCTCGCCCACGCCCTTCTGGTCCACGAGGCGCGAGACCATGGAGACGAGGGGTCGGTCGGGATCCTCGGGGAGGCCGAGCTCGCGCTGGAGGGCGGCCTTGCAGGCCGCCTTGCCCGAGAGGTCGGCGGCGGAGAAGCGCGCGGGCAGGTAGTGGTCGGACTCGGGGTCCCAGCCGTCGAGGTCGGCGCCGTTGAGGATGCCGACGAGGTCGGCGCTGCGGTGGCGGAGGAGGCCGTCGAGGCCGAAGCCGAACTCGGGGGTCTGGATCTCGCGGGCGTAGGTGGGGGAAACCGCGGTGAGGCAGTCGGCCGAGCGGATGCCGGCCTTGAGGAGGTTCACGCGGTCGTAGTACTCGAAGCCGGCGCCGTGGAAGAGGGACCAGGGGAGGCCGAGGGAGGAGAAGGAGTCCTTGCCGTAGACGCCCTGGTAGCCGAGGTTGTGGATCGTGAGCACCGAGGCCGTCTTGGCGAACTCGGTGTAGCTCTCCAGGTGGCGGAGGTAGACGGGGACGAGGGCGGTGGGCCAGTCGTGGGCGTGGACGAGGTCCGGGATCCAGCCGAGGGAGCGGCAGAGCTGGAAGGCGGCTCGGCTGAGGAAGGCGAAGCGTTGCGGATTGTCGGCGAAGTCGGGCTCGGCCTTCGTGCCGTAGATGCCGTCCCGGCCGTAGTGGCGCTCGTGGTCCAGGAAGTAGACCGGGACCGGGGAGCCGGGCAGGGTCGAGCGCAGGACCCCGGCGAATTCCTCGCCGCCGGCGGAGGGCACCCCGAGGGGCCCGCCGACCCGCTCCAGGCGCGAGCGGTCTATCGCGTAGTAGCGGGGGATCAGGATCCGCACGTCGTTCCCCGCCCTGGCCAAAGCGAGGGAGAGGGCGGTCACCGCGTCGCCCAGGCCTCCAGCCTTGGCGAAGGGGACCGCCTCGCTCGTAATCATGAGGATCTTCAAGGCTTCGGTCCCTCCCGGAGTGGAAGTATAGCCGCTCGGCCGGACTTTGCGCAACGAGGCTGGTCCGGCTATACTGGCCCCATGAACGCCAAGGTCCACTTCGCCGACAGCAGGTCCTCGGGTTCCAAGAGCAACGGCCTCGCGAAGGTCTCGAGGCTCCTGGAGTCCGTCGGCCTCGCCGGCATCGTCAGGCAGGGCGACCTCGTCGCCATCAAGGTCCACTTCGGGGAGGCCGGGAACGAGGCCTTCGTCAGCCCGGTACTCGCCCGCCGCGTCGCCGACGCGGTCCGAGCGGCCGGCGGCAAGCCTTTCTTCGCCGACACGAACACCCTCTATTCCGGCTCGCGCTCGAACGCGGCCGACCACCTCGCCACCGCCGAGGCCCACGGCTACCTGCCGGCGGTCTGCGGCGCGCCCGTCCTGGTCGCCGACGGGCTCCGCGGCTCGGACTGGCGGGAGGTCGAGGTCGGCCTGCCGCGGCTCCGGACGGTGAAGATCGCCTCGGCCTTCCTCGACGCCGACGCCATGATCGTCCTGAGCCACGTCAAGGGCCACGAGATGGCCGGCTTCGGCGGGGCGATCAAGAACCTCGCCATGGGCTGCGCGCCGCCCGTCGGCAAGCGCGAGCAGCACGCCGTGAAGTTCTTCACGCGCGAAGAGCGCTGCGTCGCCTGCGGCCGCTGCGTCGAGGTCTGCCCCCAAGGCGCGGCGACGATGCGGGAGGTCGAGGGCAAGAAAAAAGCCACCATCGACCAGGCCGCCTGCATCGGCTGCGGGGAATGCGCCATGTTCTGCCGCTCGCGGGCCATCGGACTCGACTGGGCCGCCGAGATCGTCCCCTTCTGCGAGCGCATGACCGAGTACGCCTACGGCGCGGTCAAGGGCAAGGCCGGCCGCGTCGCCTACCTGAGCTTCGTCAAGGACGTCGTGCCCGACTGCGACTGCGCGCCCTGGTCCGACGCCCCCGTGGTCCCCGACCAGGGCATCCTCGCCTCGACCGACCCCGTCGCGATCGACCAGGCGGCCTACGACCTCGTCACCGCCGCGCCCGTCCTCCCCGGCTCCGCCCTCGAGGGCAAGGCCGGGCCGGGCGTCGACAAGTTCGCCCTCCTCCACCCCGAGACCCGGCCCGCCGCCCAGCTCGAGCACGGCGAGCGCATCGGACTCGGGTCGAGGGCCTACGCGCTGGAGAGGGCATGAGCTCGTCCGGCCGGCGGCGCCGCGGTATACTCTCTGGCATGAGACGCCCCGGCCGGACGGGTCCCCTCCCCGCCCTCACTCATCCGCTCGCGCTTCTCGCCCTGTCGCTCGCGGCGGCGCTCGCGCTGTCGACCTGCAACATCAACGACCCCTTCGCCGACTACTACGACACGACGCGGAACTTCATCGCGGCCAGCGGCCTGGATCAGCAGGACCTCACGACCGCGGGCTACGAGTCGAACGCCGCCTGGACCTGGGCCTGGAGGGGCGACTCGAACGACGCAGCGGGCGGCTACGCGTACATGACCTTGGCTGACACCGGGAACACGGCAGGCGCGGGCGCCCCCGCGGGCCTCGACGCCGCGGCGAAGGTGTATCGCCTGACGCTCGCGAACCTCGTGGCGGACGGGGATTTCAACAACGCGTCGACGCCGCCCGCGACCTGGTACACCTTGAGCGC
>CAYNPQ010000058.1:15720-21953 GCA_964399065.1 uncultured Treponemataceae bacterium
ACGGGGATTTCAACAACGCGTCGACGCCGCCCGCGACCTGGTACACCTTGAGCGCAGGACCATTCGTGAGGCTGGAGACGAGCGCGGCCATGATGCACGGAAGCGGCAAGTCGCTCTATCTGCAGACCGGCGACTACCAGGGCATCCGCTACGACCTCGTGAACGCCCTCCTCGACTACGACCAGGACGCGCAGCATCCCTATTATTGGTACATGCTGACCAAGGGCGTGGATAAAGCCTATTTTTTCCAGGTCGTCACGGGATCCACCGTGCTGAGCTCGTCCACGACCGACATCGCCAATTCGGCGATCCAGGTGACCGCAGGAGCCTCCGTCTCCGACGGCAGGCAGGCATTGGCCGGCATCGGCAAATTCGGGGGGACGGGGAATCCGCAGGATATACTTCTCGGGTACAAGTATTCCTTCAACATGACCGTCGACGACCTGCGCTTCGTCCGTTCCGACATCACCCCCTGCCTCCGCCTCCGCCTGCGGTCGCCCGACACTACCCCTGTACTCGTCAACGGATACTACGAGCTGACGCTCTGGATCCGCAAGCCGGCGGACCTCGCCTTCGTCACGGAGGACGCGGCGGCGAATCCCTACGCGGCGGGCACGGTGACCCTCAAGATGACCGACCTTCTCGGCGGCAAGGGCGGCACCTACCAGACCTATCCGGTGGGAAGCGACTGGAAGCAGGCGGTGCTCCGGCAGAACGCGGGCGGCAATTTCGACCGCATCAACGGGGCCTCCCAGTCGGCCGCGGCGGTCGAGCTCGCGATCTATCCCTGCGACAGCGCGAGCCCCCAGCCCGGCACCGTCGAGATCGCCCAGCCCGAACTCCACATCTACGTGAACAATTACAAGCGTTAGGCGGCACAGCAGGCTTGGAAGAGGGGAGCGAGAGGGGAGGAACCTTTCCGAAGGTTCCTCCCCTCTTTCCTTTCCCCGGGCTACCTGACCACGAGGACCTTGCGGATCTCGTCGATGCCCTTGGCCACGACGCGGATGAAGTAGACGCCGCGCGCCACGGGCAGGCCGGCGTTGTTCCTGCCGTCCCAGAAGTAGGTGTAGGTGCCCGCGGCCTGGCGGTCGTTGTAGAGGCGCTTCACGACGTCGCCGTCGAGGGTGAAGACGGTGGCGGTCATCGCGCCGGCCTCCTCGAGGACGACCTGCACGGCCGTGCGCTCGCCCGTGGTCGGGTTGATGACGTTGTTGAGGATGGTCACCCCGCCCCGCTGCGGCCGCACCTCCTTGACGCCGAAGCGGAAGAGGTCGAACTGCCGCGGGTCGTCCGGGTCGGCCGCCCTGAGGCAGTAGAGGTCGCCGTACGAGTAGAGGAAGCCGACGGCCGCCCCCGCCTTGATCTCGGGGTCGTTGCCGGGTACGCGGAAGTTCCGCAGGAGGCTCGGCGACTGGCCCACGAAGAAGGGCGGGAGGCTCCGCGCCCGGGTGTCGGCGACGAGGTTGAAGGCGGGCACGACGCCGGGCAGCCAGGTCATGCCGAGGGCGGCGCTGCGGCCGGTTATGGAGACGAAGGGCGCGAGCTCGGCCTCCGGATCGACGTCGTAGTGGAGCTGGAGCGAGAGATCGGTCGCGGCGGAGCCCGTCGGGTTCAGGACCGAGTAGACCGTGATGTCGCGGTCGAGGAGGTAGCCCGAACCGTCGAAGATCCTGAGCGCTCCGAGGGCCGAGGCGGAGAGTGCCGTGTCGCCCGCGGAGAGCTGCGGCGTATCCGTGTCGTGGAGGCCGTCGGTGGCCGCGCTCGCGTTCACCACGTTGAGGCCGAGGTCGGAGACGCGGTGGAGCTCGCCCGGCGAGAGGGCGTTGCCGAAGTCGTCGAGGACGTTCGATCCCGAGACGTAGTCGCCGGTGATCCAGTCGAGGACGCTCTTGTTGACGACCTTGAGCCGCGCGTTGAGGATGTCGTAGGTCGTGACGTCGCGGTTGACGGTCAGCCAGAGCTCGGTCTCGCTGCCGCGGCCCACGCGCTCGGCCTTCACGGGCGCGAGGTCGTTGTTGTAGCTCCCCGTGAACTCGAAGAAGTCGGTCACGGTCCCCGCGGCGATGGCGTCGATGTTGACGCTCTTCGAGAACTGCACGTAGACGCGCCGCTTGTCGCTGTTCGCCACCGCGAGGGAGAGGCGGAAGCGCGGCGGCGTCTTCTCGACGGCCTTGCGCCCCGTGAAGCCCTGCAGCCGGTTGCCGGCCAGGTCGGTGAGGCAGCCGGCCTTGTCGTAGGAGAGGTAGAGCGTGGCCGTCGTCGTCCAGGCGTATCCCGGCGTCGAGTCCTTGAGCGCGATGGCGACGTAGGGATCGTCGAGGACGTTGACCGACCCCGCGCTGTTGAAGAGCTTGGAGATGACGTAGGTGGCGAAGCGCTCGTTGTACGCGTTCGTGTAGGGCCCGCCCTCCGCGGAGCCGATGGTGAAGTAGCTCAGGGCCCTCGGCGAGAGGGTGCTCGAATCGCGGAGGGAGGAGTCCCTGACGCCGCCCGCGGTCGTCGCGGAGACGACGGGCGTGCCGTCGGAGCGCGCCGGCCGCGCGCCGCCGCGGGTGTCGGGCAGGCCGAAGACGTCGGCGTCGACGGCAGCCTCGAAGGCGCCCGAGTACTCGTCCCTGACCCAGCCGCGGATCGAGGCCCAGCGCTCGGACATCGGCCGGCCCGCGACCGCGAAGTCGCTATCGTCGATGAAGTGGAGCTCGAGGCGGTCGATGAGGGTGTTGCCGTCGACGTCGACGGGCACGGCCTCGCCGGCCACCGCGCTCCAGTCCGCCTTGCTCCGCACCCAGGCGAGG
The DNA here is from genome assembly GCA_964399065.1 of uncultured Treponemataceae bacterium. Lineage (GTDB taxonomy): Bacteria > Spirochaetota > Spirochaetia > Treponematales > Rectinemataceae > JAKLFE01. The sequence goes on from CAYNPQ010000058.1 coordinate 18,519, forward strand.
TCGGGCTCGTAGGTGTCCCAGGCGCCGTAGGTGGACCCCGCCGACTCGGCGGAATCCACGGAGATCGTCGCCTTGTCCGGGGCGAAGCCGTTGGACCAGGCGGCGGCCGAGGCGGCGTCGGCGACCTCGCCCGTGGGCTCCACGGGGTTGCCGGCGAGGTCGACGAGGTTGAGGTTCTCGGCGACGGTGATCGCGCCGGAGGGAGTGGTGCCGGCCTCGATCCAGCCCGGCCAATACCAGGTCCAGTCCGCGTTGACCGCGGTGCCGTCCTCGGCCCAGCCGGCGATGTAGACGCGGAGGCGCTGCGGCGAGCCTGCCGATCGGTAGAGCGAGTTGGCGGACTGCGAGGGGGTCGTGCCGTCGAGGTCGGGCATGGCGCCGCGCGTCATGTCGCCCGCGACCGAGAAGTAGCCCGCGAGGGTCGCGACGCCGCCCGCCGAGACGTAGTCCGCGCCGTGCTGGCCCGAAGCGAAGGCTGTCTGGCTCCGCCGGTTCGAGTAGTCGGTCCCGGCGGCGAGATCGCCTATCGTGACGGGTTCGGACCAGTCGATCTCGAGGTAGTTGTGCGCGTCGTAGGGCTGCTGCCCCTCCTTGGGGCCGAGGTGGGTCTCCTGTCCCGTCCGCACGGCGATGACGACGGGCCTGCAGTCGTCGGAGGCTCCGGAGAAACGGGCGAAGGCCGCGCCGCCGTAGCTCGAGAGGCCATAGGCGCGGACCATGGACTTGCCCGAGGCCGCGTAGAGGAGGCCCTTGGCGAACGAGAGGTCGGGCACGCGGAGGCGGTGGGCCGGCGCGACGCCGGGCCTGCCCCGGTCCGTGCTGTCCGGATCGCCGGCGGAGGAGCCCGTCGCGTCCGAGTTCCAGCGGTACGCGGCGCTCGTCGCGTCGTAGGCCGAGCCCTTGGGGAGGATGCGCAGGTAGAAGCCGGCGATGTCCTCGAAGGCGTTCGAGGGGTAGCTCGACGCGAGGGCCAGCGGCTTGTCGCAGCCGGGGTCGAGGTAGGCGCCGAGGAACTGGAGGCCGCCCGAGTCGAACCAGGCGCCGCCGGACGCGGGCGAAGGCTCGACGCGGGTGAGGACATCGGCGATCTCCCCGTTGGCGTTGGCTATCTTCATCGCGGCGCCCTTGGCGTCCTTGAAACCCACGTAGAGGACGTCGTCGTAGACGGTCCTCGCGATGTCTATCTCGGGCCGCTCGAAGACGACGAAGGCGTTGCTCGCGCCGGGGGCCCCGTCGGTCACGCCGTTGTTGCGCTCGAGGCCCTTGACCTCGGCCGCGTTGACGTAGTGGTCGGCCTGGCAGCGGGCCACGGTCGCGTTCAGGACGACCGCGTGGCGGGAAGTCCCCCACTGGACGGCCGTGACCGCATCCGTGTCGTTGAACACGGGGTGAGAGGACGCGTTGTCCGGAACCGACAGGCTCCAGGCGGCGCTCCCCGAAAGATCGGCCCCATTCACGAAGAGGTTCCCCGCGACGGCTATCGCGGCTCCCGCGAGGTCGGCGAAGGCGGCCCCGGGGGCGGTCGAGAAGGCGCCGGCGCCGGCGGTCCCGGCGACCGAGTTGTAGGAGCCGCCGGCGGGATGGTAGACGAGGCCGCCGGAGAGGGCCGTCGGCGCGAGGTAGTAGGCGTGCCGCGTATTGTTCGCGGTCGTCCAATCGAGGTCGGCCGCTTGATAATTCGCGCCGAACGCGACGAGGTCGCCCGAGCCGGGCAAGGCGTCGGCCGCGACCGTGCGGAGGGTCCGCGTCGCGAGGTCGAGGGTGCCGCGGTACATGACGATCCGCCGGGCCGCGAGGTTCGAGAGGAGCTTGAGCGGATTCGCCGGCGCGAAGGCGGGCGCGTCGAGGTAGAGGTCGGTGGCGGGCAGGCTCACGCCGGTCCCGCCGCCGCCCCACTCGCCCGCTCCCGCCGAAGCGGCGAGGAGGCGGAGGCCGGCGACGAGAGCCGTCCAGGTCTGGGCGCCGCCGCTCCGGCAATACCGGCCGCTCAGGAGGATCGGGGCCGTCCCGGCCGCCTCCACCTTGAGCGCGGCGGTCGCCCCGTCCGCCCCGGCCTTGCCGATGTCCGCGAGTGACACGAAGTCGTTCGACTTGATATCCACCGCGGCGAGAGGATAGGTTGCGCCCAACGCGCCGATGACGCTCACGCCGTAGGTACCGGCCGCGCCCGGCGCCGCGCCGGTCTCGACGACCGACAGGCTCCGCGGCGTGGCGTCGACCGAGTCCAGGCTGGACTCGAGGACGAGGCCCTTGGCCTCGAGCGAAAGGTCGGCGCCGATCGAGACAGGATCGCCGAAGCGCTGGAAGGCGCTCGTCCGGACGAGGCCGCCGTCGATGCGGGTCGTCCCGGACGCGTCGGTGGTGAAGGACGCGAGAGGAATGGTGGCGCCTAACGCGCCGCCAAGGCGGATGGCGCCGCCTCCGCCGAGGAGATCGAGGGCGAAGGCGCCGTCGACCGCGGCGGACAGCGTGATGTCGCCCGCCCCGGCCGCCCCCTGCGTCGACAGCTGCACGCTCGCCGTCAGCGTGACCGCGTTCGCGAAGCTCAAGCTGGTGTTCGTCGTCGTGATGTTGGCGCCCAGGCTGCTCGCCCCGCCGCCGCCCTGCGCGAAGCCCCCGACCGCCGTGATCGCCCCGGTCCCGCTCTTCGTGAACAGGCCCGTGTTCGTCACCGTCGCCGCCAGGCTCGTGTCCAGCGCGTTGTCCAGGTTCAGGATCCCGCCCGTGAAGGCGAAGCTCGTCGTGCGCACCGAGCCCGTGAAGGTCGCGCTTCCCGCGCCCGTCACCGCCAGAGCCCCGAGCCGCAGCGTACCGCCCACCGGCCCGGTCACCGAGACCGTCCCCGTCCCGGCCGCCAGGCTCAGCCCCTGCGCGCCGGCCCCGGCCGGCTCCACCGTGCCCGACAGCGTGATGTCGCCCGCCCCGGCCGCCCCCTGCGTCGACAGCTGCACGCTCGCCGTCAGCGTGACCGCGTTCGCGAAGCTCAAGCTGGTGTTCGTCGTCGTGATGTTGGCGCCCAGGCTGCTCGCCCCGCCGCCGCCCTGCGCGAAGCCCCCGACCGCCGTGATCGCCCCGGTCCCGCTCTTCGTGAACAGGCCCGTGTTCGTCACCGTCGCCGCCAGGCTCGTGTCCAGCGCGTTGTCCAGGTTCAGGATCCCGCCCGTGAAGGCGAAGCTCGTCGTGCGCACCGAGCCCGTGAAGGTCGCGCTTCCCGCGCCCGTCACCGCCAGAGCCCCGAGCCGCAGCGTACCGCCCACCGGCCCGGTCACCGAGACCGTCCCCGTCCCGGCCGCCAGGCTCAGCCCCTGCGCGCCGGCATTGTTCGGTTCCAGTGTGTTCTGGAATCGTACATTCCCGCCGGCCGAGTCCAGCGCCACGTTCCCCGTCAGCGTCACCGCCCGCAGGAAGTCGATCGCGTCCGCGCTCGTCGTGATG
>CAYNPQ010000059.1:0-6867 GCA_964399065.1 uncultured Treponemataceae bacterium
CTGAGGACCTCCTGGCAGTAGGGCAGGCCGAAACCGGGCGAGGCTGCGCCGCCCAACGCGACGAGGGCCTCCCCGAGGCCGGCGGCCGCGGCGGCCCGTCGCGCGCTCGCGGAGAGCGAGGCCAGCAGCCCGGGATCGGAGAGGAGGATGCCGGGGAGGAGGAAAGCCCGGATGCCCGCGGAGGCGAGGGCCGAGATGCCCTCCTCCATCGCGGATCGGCTGCCGAGGCCCACGCCGGCCAGCAGCAGGCCCGCGGCTCCGGAACTCCGTGCCATATCTCCTCCTTGCCCGAGATTGTAAGCCAAGCCCGTCCTCCGCGAAAGCTCGAAAGCGCGGAACCACGCGAGCGCGGGATCGCGGGCGCGCCGGTCGGCGCGTTGCGCGACGCCTTCAGGCCCGCTTCCGCCCCTTCTCCCCTCCTTCCCTCGGCGTCCGCGGCCGGGCCTTGGCGAGCCTCTTCGCCCGCGCGGCGAGGCCCCGGTCGGCGGAGAGCTCCTCGATCGAGGAGGGCATCCGGTAGGTCCAGTTGCCCTCGCCCACCGTGCCCGGCACGTTGATCCTCTCGCTCCCGGGATCGGCGGGCCTATGCGAGGGGCTCAGGGCGATGAGGTCCTGGATCGGGTAGACCGCGAAGAGGGAATTCGAGCGCGCGACCGACTCGAGGAGGATCTCGGCCTCGTCGGGGCCGAGCCGCTCCGGGCAGGGTCCGAGCTCGCGGCCGAGGCAGGAGGCGGCGAGCTCCCAGGTGGCCGCCTTGTCGGCCTCCTCCTCCCACCAGCCCCGGAGCGAGGTCGAGTCGTGGACCGAAAGGCAGGCCACCGAGAGCCTCGGGTAGTCCGCGGGGGCTATGTAGGGCTGGCCCGGCTCGTTCCAGCGCCGCGACCAGCGCAGGACCCGCAGGCCGAGGATGCCGAGCTCCTCGAGGACGAGGGGCACGCAGTCGGGCACGGCCCCGAGGTCCTCGGCGCAGGGCAGCATCGGCACCGCCTCCTTGAGCGCGCCGAGGAGGCGCCGGCCCGTCTCGGCCCAGGTAGTCTCGGCCTCGGCGGCCTTCCGCCGGACGAGCTCCTCGATGGCCCCGCGCTCCGCGTCGGAGAGGGTCGGCCAGGCCGAGGCCTCGCGGTAGCGCCAGGCCGGCGCGAAGTTGCCCGGCTCCTCCTCGAAGAGCACCCGGTCGCGCCATGAGGAGAGGAGGCAGTCTCTCGCCGCGGGCGAGATCCCCGGGAGCGCCTCGATGTCACGCTCTCCCCGGATGGAGGGCTTGAAGAGGAAGAGCTCCTCCTCGCCGATCCTGTCCAGGGCCGCGTGGATCGCGCCGCGCGCCGCGGCCTCGCCCGCGGCCTCGACCAGCCGTCTCGTCGGCAGGTGCGGCCGCGAGAGCCAGCGCAGGCGCTCGGGGGGGAAGCCCGCCGCCGCGAGCTCCTCGACCCGTATCGGGGAGTCGGGCTCGAAGCGGCCGAGGTAGCCCGTGCTCTCCCGCTCGCCGAGGCACCAGATGCGGAAGAAGCCGAGGACGTGGTCGATGCGATAGGCGGAATAGAAGCGGTCGGCCTCGGCGAGCCGCTCCTTCCAGAAGGAGTAGCCGTCCGCGGCCATGGCCTCCCAGTCGTAGACGGGGAAGCCCCAGTTCTGCCCGAGCCAGGAGTACATGTCGGGCGGCGCGCCGGCCTTGAGCTCGAGGCGGAAGCAGCCGCGCCTCGCCCAGACCTCGGCCGAGTCGTCGTTCATGAGGATGGGGATGTCGCCCATCAGCGCGACTCCCCGCCCGGCCAGCCGGGCGGCGACCGCGTGGAACTGCTCCTGCGCCCGCATCTGGATCCAGGCCTGGAAGCGGAGGCGATCAGCGAGCTCGGCGTCGCGCCAGAGCTCCTCGATGTCGGCCGGGGAGGGATCGCGGAAGCTCCGCCACTCCCACCAAGACCTGCCCCCGTTCCGGCCCTTGAGCTCGACGAAGGCCGCGTAGGCGGAGACCCAGGGGTTCTCCCCGATCCAGGCCTCGAGCCCCGGATCGGCCGCGGCGCGCCGGGCCGCCTTCGTCCCGCCCGCCCTCCTCGCGGCCCAGACCTTCTCGAGCAGCGCGAGCTTGGCCGCCCGGAGCTCCCCGAAGGGGGCACGCTCCGCGGCGCCGAAGCGCGCGACCAGGCCGGCGGCCTCGTCGCGCAACGCGTCCGCCCCCGCGACCCCGCCGGCCTCCGCGAGCTCCGGCAGGTCGGCGATCCGCAGGTACAGGGGGTGGAGGGCGAAGGCCGACAAGGCGCTGTAGGGCGAGGACTGGGTCCCCGTGTCGTTGACCGGCAGGAGCTGGACGAGCTCGAAGCCCCAGGAGAGGGCGAGTTCGCCGAGGGCCTCGAGGTCGGGGAATTCGCCGCAGCCCGGCGAGGCGGCCGTCCTCAGGGCCGAGAGCGGCGCGACGACGCCGCTCAGGAAGCGGCCGGTGTGGGCGAATCTCATCTGGTTCCTCCCCGCTCAAGTATAGCGGAGAGCGCCTGCAATGAAAGCCTCGACCTGCCGCCGCGCCTCGGGATATACTGGGCCAGGGCGGGCCGAGAGGATCCCGCCGGAGGCCGGACCGTGCGCATTCTCGATCTAGGATCGCTCAACGTCGACTACGTGTACCGCGTCGACAGCTTCCTCGTCCCGGGCGAGACCAAGGCCGCCCTGTCCCGCGAGGTCCACGCCGGCGGCAAGGGCCTGAACCAGTCCGTGGCCGCCGCGCGGGCGGGCGCGAGGGTGTGGCACGCCGGCAAGCTCGGCTCGGGCGGCGAGCTCCTCGAACGGACCCTCCGCGAGGCCGGCGTCGACGTCTCCCTCCTCCGCCCCTCCCCCCTCCCGACCGGCCACACCTTCATCCAGGTCGACGCCGCCGGCCAGAACTGCATCCTCCTCTACGGCGGCTCCAACCGCGACATCGGCGAGGCCGACCTCGAGGCCTTCCTCGCGCCCTTCGGCGAGGGCGACCTCGTCCTCCTCCAGAACGAGATCAACGACCTGCCGCGTGCGATGCGCCGCGCCAAGGAGCGCGGCCTCGCCATCGCCTTCAACCCCTCGCCCATGGAGGAAGGCCTGCGCGACTACCCCCTCGAACTCGTCGACCTCTTCATATTGAACGAGGTCGAAGCGCAAGCTCTCGCCGGACGCCGCGAGGCGGACGGCGCCGCTGAGGGCCTGACCGGCAGGCGCGAGCCCGAGACCGCGATCGGCGCCCTCCTCGAGCGCGCGCCGGGCGCGGCCGTCGTCCTCACCCTCGGCTCCGAGGGCGCGATCTACGCGCGGGGCGCGGCGGGCCGGCCGGGCTCGGTCCGCGTCCGCCAGGCCGCCTACCGCGTCGAGGCCGTCGACACCACCGCGGCCGGCGACACCTTCACCGGCTACTTCCTCGCGGCGACCGCGGAGGGCATGGGGCCGGCCGCCGCCCTCGACCTCGCGGCCAAGGCGGCCGCGCTCTGCGTCACGCGGCGCGGCGCGGCGCCCTCGATACCGACCCGCGCCGAGGTCGACGCCGCGGCGCTTCGGAAGCGCGGGGACTAGGCCGTGGTCGCCTACACCGACCGCCTCCGCCTCAGGACCCTCGCTCCCGCGGACGCGCCCCTGCTCCGCGATTTCTACCTCCGGAACCGGACCTTCTTCGAGCCCTGGGAGCCCGTCCACGACGAGCGCTTCTTCGAGGAGGGGGCCCAGGCCGAGGCCATCGCCATCGAACGCAGGGACTTCGAGGAGCGGCGGAGCCTCCGCCTCTACCTCTTCGAGAAGGACGGGGAGGCCGGGCCGATCGTCGGCTACGCGGGCCTCTCGAACATCGTGTACGGCGCCTTCCTCTCGGCCTTCCTCGGCTACAAGGTCGACGAGGCCCGCCGCGGCATGGGCTACATGACCGAGGCCGTCCGCGCGTTGCTCGACATAGCCTTCATCGAATACGGGCTGCACCGCGTCGAGGCGAACATAATTCCGCGCAACGCGCCCTCGATCCGCCTGGCCCGGGCCCTCGGCTTCGAGCTCGAGGGCTCGAGCCCGAAGTACCTCAAGATCAACGGCGCCTGGGAGGACCACGACCACTATGTCCTCCGCAACCGCGCCCTCGAGTGAGGGCTCCGGCGACCAGGGCCCCGTCAATGCGGTAATGATTCCACCGCAGAGGCGCAGAGACGCAGAGGGAATAAAGAGTGAATGCGGAGAAGATGAGGAGAGGAAAGCGCTGCGCCAAGGTCAATGCTAGCCTGACTTCCCGCTTCCCCCTCTTCTCCGCGTCTCTGCGCCTCTGCGGTTCTCTTTAAACCCAATCGCTCGCCCGAGGTCCGTGAACGGACTCACGGCACTCGACGCCAGTTCAGGCCTTGGCCCTGCCGAATAGTTCGCGCAACGCGTCCTTGAGCTCGGCTACCCCGACCCACTCCGGCGCCCCCTCCTCGCGCGGCCCGACCACGCGGCCGAAGCCCAGGGCCTGCGCCGCCCGCGCCCGCCGCCGCATGTGGCGCACGGGCCGCACCTCGCCGGCGAGCGAGAGCTCCCCGGCCAGGGCCGCGCCCGCGGGCAGCGAGAGCGAGGACCGCGCCGAGTAGAGGGCGCAGGCCAGGGCGAGGTCGATGCCCGGCTCGGCCAGGCGCATCCCCCCCGCGACGTTCACGTAGATGTCCTGGTCCGAGAAGCGCGCGCCCGCGTGCTTCTCGAGCACCGCCGCGACGCGCGACACCCGTCCCGAGTCGATGCGCTCCGAGTAGACCCGCGTGAGCCCGGCCTTGGCGGGCACCGTCAGCGCCTGGATCTCGACGAGGAGGATCCGCGAGCCCTCGTGCACCGGCGCCACCGCCGCGCCCGGCGGCATCTCGGCCGCGGCTCCCGCCTCGCCCGGCCGGCGGATCAGGAAGAGGCCCGAGGGGTCGGCGACCTCCTCGAGCCCGGCCTCGCCCATGCGGAAGAGCCCGACCTCCTCGGCGCTGCCGAAGCGGTTCTTGCTCGCCCGCAAAAGGCGCGTCTCCCCCTCGCCCTGCTCGAAGCCGAGCACCGCGTCGACGAGGTGCTCCGCGGCCTTCGGCCCCGCGATGAGCCCCTCCTTCGTGACGTGGGCCACGAGGATGAGGGCGGCGTCGTGGGTCTTCGCCCATGACGTGAGCTCCTGCGCGCAGAACTTGATCTGGTTCGCCGTGCCCGGCACCGCGCCCGCCTCGTCGGCGCGCATCGTCTGTATCGAGTCGATGACCGCGACCGCGGGCTTGAGCGAGTCGAGGGCCGCGCGCACCAGCGGCAGCTCGCCCGAGCAGAAGACCTCGAGCCCCTCGCGCATGCAGCCGAGCCTCTCCGCCCGCAACCTGATCTGCGCCGGCGACTCCTCGCCCGAGACGTAGAGCACCCTGCCCTTCGTCGAGCAACGCGCGCAGGCCTGGAGGAGGAGGGTGCTCTTCCCGATCCCCGGCTCGCCCCCGAGCAGGGTCGCCGAGCCGCGCATGAGCCCCCCGCCGAGCACGCGGTCCATCTCCGCGAGCCCCGTCGATATCCGCGCGCCCTCCCCGGGGTCGATCGACGCGATCGGCAGCGGAAAGGTCTCGCCGCCGCGGTCCTCGCGCCCCGGCTCGCCGCGGGCGCTTTCGCGCAACGTGTTCCACTGCCCGCACTCCGGGCAGCGCCCGAGCCACTTCGGCTCCGCATGCCCGCAGTTCGAGCAGCGGTACACGGGGCCGGCTTTCTTCGCGACGCTCATAAGGTACTATCGTAGCCGAGCGCGCCCTTCGATTGAAGGGGGGAGCGCCCCCCGCTCATTCTTGCCAGCCGCGTCGCGGCCGCTTGTCAGGGCTGATCGCGGCGACGGTTGTCTCGGGCTTTCGCGGCTTCCGCGCGCATCGCGAGGAGAAAGGAGATCGCGACGGGGAGGAGCGGCGCGAGGAGCGAATAGAACCAGCCGCCGGATCCGAGGACGAGCTCCTGGTAGAGCCAGATCGATCCGGCGGAAGCGGCATAGAGAAGGGCGTGCCTGAGTTTGTTGTCGATCCTGTCCATGAGCGCGGCGACGAACGTGAGGGCGAGGGGCGCGAGGAACTGCCCCAGCACCGCCGGGCTCGCGTCGGCTTGATCCACCTTCACGCCGGAGAGCAGGGCGAAGGCGACGGAGACGACCGTGTAGCCGATGAAGGAGATGCAGGAGGCCGCGAGGCAGCGGATGGCGCGGGTGGCCGCGGCAGGCAGTGGGTGCTCCCTCGAGCGGAGTCTCCGATGGACGAGAAGGCTGAAGGCCAGGGTCTGCAGGCCGATCTCCGGCAGGCCGATCAGGTGGAACCACAGGGGAAGCCTCGTGTAGATCGCGCCCTCGATCGATCCCGGCGAGGCGGAGGGCGTCCCGACTATCCCGATGACGAGGAAGAGCATCCACAGCCAGAGCCAGCCGAGCCTCTCGCCGCGCAGGAACTCGCGAAGCGGCAACAGCACGAGGCCGAACAAAGCGCCGCGGAGCAGCTGCGACGCCGGGCCGACCAGGGACGCGGCCGATCCGTAGGGACGGTAGTAGTCCCCGATGACGGGAAGGGAGAACAGCGCATCGTAGCGGAAGATCGCCGAGGCCATGAGTCCGAACGCGAAGTAGGTGACGCACTGGTACAGCGTCGCGGACAACACGAAGGATACGCCGCTTTCCCTTCTAGCCACCGACATGTTGTTCCCCTCGCTTTTGACCTATGAACGATACCCCGGAGCAGAGCCACGGGGTATGGACCCGCGTGCGAATCATGGTGCCGCGCATATCGCCGCGTCCAGCCTGAGCCCCTTGAATCGGGCGCCGGACCACCAGTCGAGGAGGGCTGTTTCGCCCATCGCGCGGTTTCCGGGCCGGGCGCCGTTACCGGCGGCGCCGTTACCGGCGGCGCCGTTACCGGCGGCGCCGTT
>CAYNPQ010000059.1:6967-8024 GCA_964399065.1 uncultured Treponemataceae bacterium
GGCGCCGTTACCGGCGGCGCCGTTACCGGCGGCGCCGTTACCGGCGGCGCCGTTGCCGGCGGCGCCGTTGCCAGCGAAGTCCGAGTCGTACAGGTCGAAGACCTTGCCCGAGTAGCCGAGCACGGTGACGTAGTGCAGGTACTTCCTGTTCCCGACGATGAGGACGACGGGCCGGCCGCCGGCCACCGCCGATCGGACCCAATCCGCCCTCTCGCGCGGGGAGAGGAAGCGGAGCCACCAGGTGGCCGGGCGGAGGCCGCGGAGTCGCAGGTACGAGGTGATGCCCCAGGGGTATACGTAGCCGTTCGCCATCTTCCCGCGGATCGAGCGCTTGATCGCCTCCGGATCGAGGCGCTCCCCCCGCGTCGCGTAGGCGAAGGCCATCGTGGAGTAGGAGGCGCAGGCGTTGTACGATTGCCTGAGCTCCAGCGCCTCGTCCCAGGCCAAGGCCGCGCTCGCGGGCGGGGCGGCCGTCGCCGCCCGGGCGACCCGCAGAGAGAGGGCGGCGCCCGCGGCGAGGAGGACCAGGGCGAGCGAGGCGGCGACGATCCCGGCGCGGAGGAGCCTCGCGGACCTCATGTCACCGTTCCCGTCCCGAGCGGCATCTCCATGCCCGCAGTATGCGCCGCGCCGGCCGGCCGGTCAACGCGCTCCCGGCCCCCGGGGCCTCCCTTGCCAAGGACGATCAAGAGGGGCATGAATTTCCGCAGGACTTGGCAGGACGCGGGCCGGGGCGAAGGCATACGATCCGAGACGCGGAGGGAGGGACATGGACTATAGGGAGAACGCGCTCCGCGCGGCGAAGTACCTGGAGGACCGGCTCAGGCAGGAGGCGTCGATCGAGGAGGCCGCCGCCGCGGCCCGGGCTCCGCGAGGGAGGATCGAGCATGGAATTCAGGATGGAGGAGCGGACCCCGACCCTGGTCGCGGGATACTCCTGCCACGGCCTCGAGTTCTACGACGAGGCCTCGATGGACGGAGGCACGTTCTTCTACATGGCCGCGGCGAGGCTCCCGAGGATCGAGGACCTCCCCGAGGACATGGTCGCCAAGCTCCT
>CAYNPQ010000059.1:8124-21447 GCA_964399065.1 uncultured Treponemataceae bacterium
GCCCGCGAATACGCGCGCGAACTGCGTGCGCCAGGTGTCGAGGTGCAGGGGGCTCGACCAGAAGCGGTAGCGCCCGGCCTCGAGGCTCAGCTTCCCGCCCTTGGGAAACTGCCCCTCGGCCAGGCCGTGCCCGAGGAGCTCGGCCACGCGGCGGTGGTAGAGGTAGCCGTAGTCGACCTCCTCGCCGGGTTTCGTGTTGTGGATGAAGGTCGCCCGGATGAGCGGATGGTCGGAGAGCACGCGGAAGTAGGCGGCCACCATGCCGCCCATGTCGTAGCAGAGGGCCGCGCCGTCGTGGATTCCCCGCAGGTTCCCGTCGACGAAGGAGCGCAGCTCGGAATCCGAGTCGTACTTGTCGAGGATCGTCATCATGAGGGCCATGTTGACCTTGCCGCCGCCGGAGAGGGCGAACTGCTCGTAGCTCGCGTCCTCGTTCCCGGCCGAGGCGGCGAGCTGGCGGAACATGCGGATGAGGAGGGGCCCGTTCCTGAGCTGGAGCTCGCCGCCCGTGAAGGCGGGCCAGGATCGGCCGGGAGCCGAGATCGGATAGACGAGGAGGGCCCCCTCACCTGGCGGCAGGGAGGCGGCCAGCTCGGCCCGGTCCTGCGCCGTCTCGTCAGAGTAGTCGTGGACCTTGTCCCCGTGGAGAACGAAGAAGATCCTCGTGACCTTGGATGGATTCCCGAGCAGCCAGATCCTCGTGTACTGGAACACGCCTTCCGTGCCCTCGAGGACGGCCTTCATGCCGTCCTCGAGCCTTATGCGCTCCCCCTGGAAGCGCGGGGCCGGGGAGGCGAGGGCCGGAACGAGAAGCAGGACGAGGCTCGCGACGATCATCGGTATACGCATCGATTCGGCTCCTTTCACGATGGGGAGTATATGCCGTGGCGTCCGTGATGCGATACGATAAATGGTATCACTTTCCCGAGGAGTCCCAGATGACGAAGAAAAGCTCGGTGACCGTCGACTCGTCCTTCTTCCTCCAGCTCGCGCTCGGCGTCTTCTTCCTGATGCTCGGGATCATGGGCCTGGGGAGCTACAACTCGAAGCTCAGCGAGGTGGCCCGCTTCCTCGGCCGCAACGACACGCTGCGCGTGGTCATGTCCGTGGTCGAGATCGCCATGGGCATAATCCTCGTCGCCAGGCTCTTCGTCGCCTTCCCCGGCGACATCGCCAAGGTCGTCTCGATCGCCCTCTTCGCGCTCTGGGCCCTCTATATGGTCATCTCCCTCTTCATGAACAAGCAGTTCATGGAGCCCGACGCCGTGACCTGGCTCTACAAGCTCTCCTGGCACTCGGTGATCCTCGCGGCGCTCTGGGCCGTCGGCATCAAGTAAGCCGCTCCTTGGCGTAGGCGCCCCGTATTCAGTATCTTCAGGGGCGTATGAGCGATTACTACGAGCTCCTCGAGCTGGACCGCGGGGCCACGGCCGAGCAGGTGAAGACCAACTACCGCCGCCTGGCCATGAAGTGGCATCCCGACCGCAACGCCGGCTCGGCCGCGGCCGAGGAGCGCTTCAAGTCCATCTCGGAGGCCTACGCGACCCTCTCGGACCCCGAGGGCAGGCGCCGCTACGACGCCTACCTCGAGGGTTCCGCCGCGCGCACCGAGCGGTCCGGGCGATCCTCCCGGGACGGGCGCGAGCATGAAGGCGCGTACGAGGGCGAGTACGAAGGCGAGCCCGGCTACGAGGGCGCATACTACTTCTTCCGCGGCGCGGGAGGGGCCGGCGGCGGCGCCCGGGGCTACGGCTTCGAGCGCGGCTTCGCCGGCTTCACGGCCCAGGACGCGGCCGACATGTTCACGCGCGAGATGTACGCGCTGGCCACCGAGCTCACCTTGCAGAACGTCGGCTGGCGCGACATAGCCGCGGAGCTCGAGCGCCGCGGCTGCCCCTCAGAGGTCGCGGCCGGGATCGCCCGCAAGATCGAGAAGCGCCGCAAGGAGGTCATACGCGGCAACGCCCGGCCCTACTTCCTCCGATCGGCGGTCTCGGGCTTCTTCGGGCTCTGCGTCTTCGGACTCTTCGGGGGCATCGGCTTCGGGCTGATCGGCCTGGTCGGCCTCCTCATGTTCCTCTCGGGCGGCTACAACCTGGTCCGCGCCCTCTACTTCATCGCGACGGGCAAGGCCCCGAGGGCCCTCCTGTGAGGCGGGCGGCCTCGCGCGCGGTCAAGCTCGCCGCGGCGGCGGCCGCGATCTTCGGCGTGACGGTGGAGCTCCTCCGCGGCGGCAGCCCCGCGGGAGCCCTCGCCATGCTCTCGTACTACACCCTGCAAAGCAACATCATCGTGGCCGCGGTCTGCCTCGCGGGCGCCTTCGCGCGCGGCCGCGAGAGCCCCGCGATGGCCGCGGCGAGGGGCGGCGCGACCCTCTGGATCGCCGTCACCTGCATCGTCTACCACTTCATGCTCTCCGCGCGCTACCATCCCGCCGGGATCTACCTCGCCGCGAACCTGGCCCTGCACTACTTCACGGCCCTCGCGATGGCCGTCGACTCGGCCTTCCTCGCGGAGCGGGGCCTCCTGCGGAAGCGTTATGCGATCTACTGGCTGGCGTATCCCGCCGCGTACCTCGCCTTCGCCGAGCTCAAGGGCGCGGCGGGACGCGGCTATCCCTACTGGTTCCTCGATCCGGCCGCGCCCTTCCCGAAGGGCGCGGGCTCGCCCGCCGCGGTCGCCCTCATCTCGGCCTCCCTCTTCGCCTTCTTCGGCCTCGCCGGGCTCGCGATGGCGCTCGCCGACGGCGCAGCCGCCGGTCGGCGCGCCCGGCGCTCCTCGCCCCGCTAGAGCCCGAGGTCGACGCCGATCTTGGCCTTGTTGGCGGAGAGGACCTCGGCGGTCTCCACGCGCACGAGCTTCAGGAAGACCTCGTAGACATCGCCCTTGCGGAAGACCGTGCCCGTGACCAGGACCTCGGCCCCGAGGAGCTTGCCCACCTTGGCGGCCGAGTCCTCGTCCGCGAGGGCCGATAGCTGGAGCTCGAGCTCTCCGAGGACCTTCTGCAGATCCTTGCGCTCCACCACCGTGAAGAGCTTCGAGCCCGAGGCCGCGAGGGCGAGCTGGGCGCCGAGGTACTCGGCCTGGGCGGCCATGCCCGCGGGGGCGCCCTCCGCCGGGGCCAGCGGCATGGTCGCGAGCCTCGTATCGGGCGTCAGGCGATAGGACGAGTAGTCCGAGAGGCCCTGCAGCGCCTGCGCGAAGAGCTTGCCGAGGGTCTCCTCGCGGCTCTCGTCCTGGACGCGGCGCGCGGCGTAGTAGGATTCGTCGTACTCGAGGGACTTGTCCGACTGCCGCGCGATCTCCTCCTTGACGAAGCGGATCACGACGGCCTCGAGCTTGTCCGTGGTGAAGTTCGAGCCCGTGTGGTGGGAGACCGAGCCCTCCTTGCCGCCGGCGGCCTCGCCGGCCTCGCCGTAGGTCAGGAAGATGTACTTGCCCTGCGTGTACTGGGCCAGCTGCCGGAGGAGGTACTCGCCCTCGAGGGGGAGGCCGCCGGTGCCGATGCCGAAGAGCTTGATGCCGGCGGCCTTGGCGCCGCGGGCCGCGGCCGCGTAGTCGTAGGCCTGGCCGTAGTCGAGGTGGGCCGGCGCGTCGGTGACGACGAAGCCGAGCCGGATGCCGCCCGCGTTCCAGTCCATGCCCCGGACCGCGACGTCGAGGGCGGCCTGCAGGTCCTCGGGAGTGTCCCCGCCGCCCCCCGCGCCCACCTGCTCGAGGGCCTCCTGGAAGCGCCCGAGGTCGGCGGTGAAGGGCACCTTCATCGTCAGGTACTCGTCCTCGCGGTCCCGGTACAGGACCATGCCGAAGCGCAGCGCGGGCTTGGGCCTGAGCGAGGAGATGTTCGCGTTGATGATCTCGATCGTGGAGCGGAGCCGCTCGATCTCCTCGCCCATCGAGCCCGTCGTGTCGAGTACGAAGAGCACGTCGACGGGGAGGGGCGCGGGCACGGCGCGCTTGAAGGGCAACGACACCGGGACGACGCGCGGCCCGTCCCGCTCGACGAGGACCAGGGTCGTGCTGCCGGCCCCCTCGGCGACGACGGTGTAGGAGCGTAGCTCGGGGGCCCCGTACTCGAGGGGATAGAGGGCGAAGCTGCCGTCGGCGTAGGTCCGGCCCTTCGCGAGGACGCGTTGCCCGCCCTCAACGGTCACGGTCTGGTCGTCGACGGGCCTCCCCTCGGAGTCGACGAACTTGAGCAGGATCCGCTCCTGCACCGCGAGCTCGGCGTGGGGAACCGTCTTGTACTGGTCGAGGAATTTCACGAAGAGGTTGAACTGCTCGTTGTCGTCGGCGAAGCCGGCCTTGAGCCCGGACTGCCCCTGGGCCGTCGCCGCGAGGCTGCCGGGGGCGGGGGCGGGCCGGGGCGGGGGTGCCGCCTCCGCCGTCATGAACTCGGGGCCCGCGGAAGCGGCCGCGTCGGACTCCCTGGTCCCCGCGCCGGCCGCGACCTTAGCGTCCGCGGGCGCCGGGGGCTTGCCCGTGGCGTCCGACTTGCCGTCCTTGCCCGGCGCGGCCAGCGCCGGCGCCGGGCTCGGCTCCGCGGGCTTGCGCCCGGCTGCGGTCGCCGCGGCCGGCCCTCCCGAGGCGGAGGGGACGCCCGTCGCCGGAGCGCCCGTCGCTGGAGCGCCGGCGCAACCCGAGAGGGCCGCCAAGGCGAGGAGGAAGAAAGCCGCGCAGAGGGCCGCGGCGAAGCAGATCTTGATCGTCTTCCGTATGAGCGTTTGGGCGCTTTCGGCAATGAGCTCGGCCACGATCGCCTCCGGTTTTGATTTGCTGCTATAGGAGTATAGTACGCCCCTCGCGGGAATACCCGGCCCTCAGTCGCCGATCCGGCGAAGCTTGCCGGATCCGCTGATCCGCTGCTCGATCTTCGGAGAACCGTAGTACCGGAGGTCGCCGGCGCCAGAGACGCGGACATCGAGGCGCCGCGAAGCCCTGATCTCGATGCCGCCGGAGCCCGAGATGGAGACCTCGGCCTCCTCGGCGGCGAAATCCTTGGCCCTGATATCGCCGGAGCCCGAGACTCGCAGCTTCGCGTCCGCCGTCCTGCCCTCGAGATCGATGCGGCCCGAGCCGGAGATGGTGAAGGCGACCGCCCGGTACGAAAGATCGGCCTTGAGCTTCCCCGAGCCGGAGATCGCGCCTTCGAAGGAGTCCCCCTCGAAGCGGTCGACGAAGGCATCGCCGGAACCGGAGACGGACAGGCCCTCGAGCCCGGGCATCGTGACCTCCACGATGAGCTTGCCCATCTTGAGTACGCCTACGGTGGGCTTGAGGCCGATCTCGAGCTTGCCTCCGGAAACCGCGGTGCGGACGTAGGGCAGGATGTTGGAGTCGACGCTCACCGTGACCTTCTGCCTGCCTCGGTGGACGCGGAGCTCGCCTGAACCCGAGAGCGAGATGGAATTGAAGGCGGGAAGCTCCCGAACTTCGGTCTCGATCCTGCCGTCGCCGACGAGGACCTGGCCGCAGGCGTTGAAGGGAAGTACCGCGAGGAGCGCGGCGAGGGAGCGGAGGAGGGAGCGGGAGAGGGAGGAAGCGGGGGATGAGGCCATGCTGGTCGCCTTTCGAAACCGGCGCGCCCTCGGGCAGGAGTCCGGCTGAGCCGCCGCGTTCTCCCGCCTCTCTGGTCGTCTCGCCGTTTCGCTAGGAATATACCGATATTCGCGCGGGAAAACCAACAGGAAACGCCGACCCCGTTCGACCGGGCGCGTAGGGACGGGCGACCGCCGACCGCTTGCGGCGCCCTCGCCATCGCGGATAGTCTCGGAGCCATGGAACGAGCCCGGATCCTCCTCAAGCCGAAGGAAGACCTCCGCCTCCGCGGCGGCCACCCCTGGGTCTACGACAACGAGATAGCCCGCGTCGAGGGCCAGGCCGAGCCCGGGGCCGAGGTCGAGGTGCTCGACGCGAGGCGGCAGCTCGTCGGCCTCGCCTTCTACAACCCGGCCTCGAAGATCCGGGGCCGCCTCTACTCCCGCTCACCGCGGAGCGCCGACCGCGCCTTCTTCGTCGAAACCCTCGGCCGCGCCCTCGCCTGGAGGCGCCGCTTCTTCGACCCCGACCGGCAGAGCGTCCGGCTCGCCTTCGGCGAGGCCGACGGCCTGCCCGGCCTCGTCGTCGACTCCTTCGTCGGCGAGGCCGAGGGCGGCCCCTCCTCCGGGCGCCGCGGCCGCTGGCTCTCGGCCCAGTTCCTCTCCCTCGGCGTCGACGCGCGCAAGCCCGCCATCCTCGAGGCCCTGGCGGAGGTCTTCCCCTCCGACGGCGTCGTCGAGCGCAGCGACGCGCCCGTCCGCTCCTTCGAGGGCCTCGAGCCGAAGGTCGGCGTCCTCTCCGGCGAGGTCCCTCCCCTCGTCTGGATCGAGGAGAACGGCCTCGCCTTCTCGGTCGACATGGCCGGCGGCCAGAAGACCGGCTGGTTCCTCGACCAGCGCGCCAACCGCGCGGCCGCGGCCCGCCACGCGCGGGGCCGCCGCGTGCTCGACGCCTTCTGCAACGCGGGCGGCTTCGGCCTGGCCTGCGCGGCCGCGGGCGCCGAGTCCGTCCTCGCCGTCGACTCCTCCTCCGAGGCCCTGCGCTCGGCGTCGGCCAACGCGTCGCGCAACGGCCTAGGGGACCGCCTCCGCTTCGAGGAGGGCAACGCCTTCGACCTCCTGCGCGGCCTCGAGCGGCGCGGCGAGCGCTTCGGCCTCGTCGTCCTCGACCCGCCCGCTTTCGCGAAGAACCGCGCCTCGATCGAGGGCGCGCGGCGCGGCTACAAGGACTTGAACCTCCGCGGATTGAAGCTCCTCGAGCCGGGCGGCGTCCTCGTCACCTGCTCCTGCTCCTTCTGGTTCGGGGCCGAGCTCTTCCGCCCCATGCTCGAGGACGCGGCCCGCGACGCCGGACGCCGCCTCCGCCTCGTCGAGGAAAGGACCCAGGACCTCGACCACCCGATCGTGTCGGGCTATCCGGAGTCCCGCTACTTGAAATGCTTCGTATACGAGGCCGACTAAGAGCCTGTCGGGCTCGGACCGCGCGAAAAGGGGGCGGGGCCGCGCTCAGCCCAGGACGAGGGCCTTGGCCACGGCCTCCTCGTTGACGCCGAAAAGCCGCTTGAGCTGATCGGCGGTCTTGTAGGAGGTGCCGGCCTTCGCGTTGAAGAAGGCTATGAAGGCCTCCATGTCGGAGGCCGAGCCCCCGGAGGCCGCCCGCAGGGCCGAGGCGAAGGCCGCGCGGTACAAGCCCTTCTCGGCGAGCTCCATGGTGCCGAGCTTGCCGTACTCCCTCTTGGCCTTGCCGTCGACTATCGCGGTGGCCCCGTCATAGCCGATGGTGAAAACGAAATCCTCGCGAGAAATCATGCGAACACTCCATATGAGAAATTGGAACCGCAGAACGAAGTTTAGCGAAGCGTTTGACGCAGGGGCGCAGAGTTGAAGAAAACGAAGGCGAGGAGAAGGGGATTCCCGGTCCTGTCATTCCTCGACAGGAAGCCCCTCACCTATCATTTCCCTCTTCTCCGCGACTCTGCGCCTCTGCGGTCCTCTTGGCCTAGCCGGCTCTCAAGCCGGGGAGAAGCTGTCCTTGCCGGCGCCGCACATCGGGCAGACCCAGTCCGCGGGCAGCGCGTCGAAGGCGGTGCCCGGCTTCACTCCGGCGTCGGGGTCGCCGACCGCGGGATCGTAGATGTAGCCGCAGACGTCGCACACGTACTTCTTCATCCGTAGCTCCTTTGCGCGTTGGTCGATATCAGGCCTTCCACAGGCCGTGCTTGTTGCAGAACTCCCGGGCCGAGACCTTAGATGCCTTGACGCAGAAGGTCGCCTCGGGCTTGTCGCCGGGCTTCAGGAAGGCGCGATAGGCGACGCCGTCGGCCAGGAGCTCGATCCACTCGATGTAGTGGTCGGCTTCCATGGGATGGGCGACCGAGCCGACCGAGACCTTGAAGCCCTCCGCGGTCCTCTCGATCACGGGCACGTGCTTCTCCTTCGCCGCGTCCGTCGAGTTCTCCGCGAGGAGGGTCATCGGCTGTCCGCAGCAGACGAGCTGTCCCCCTCCGACGCGGACCATCTCCACCATGTTCCCGCAGACCTCGCAGCGGTAAACGCCGAGCATTTGAGCGGCCATGTTCCCTCCCTTCAGAAATTCTCGCCGAGGAGCTCGAAGTAGGCCTGCGGATGGGCGCAGGCGGGGCAGGCCTTCGGCGCCTCGGTCCCCTCGAACAGGTATCCGCAGTTCAGGCAGCGCCAGACGACGGGCTTGTCGGCCTTGAAGACCTTGCCCTTGTCGATGTTGGCGGCGAACTTCTCGTAGCGTTTCGCGTGCTGGCGCTCCGCCACCGCGATGGCCTCGAAGACGGTCGCTATCGCGTCGAAGCCCTCCTCGCGGGCCTTCTTCGCGAAGTCGGGATACATCTCCTTCCATTCGTGGTTCTCGCCCGCGGCGGCCGCGAGAAGGTTGTCCCGCGTGGATCCCACGACGCCGGAGGGGAAGGCCCCGGTGATCGTGGTCTCGCCGCCCTCCATGAACTTGAAGAGCCGCTTGGCGTGCTCCTTCTCCTGGTTGGCCGTCTCCTCGAAGGCGAGGAAGATCTGGAAGAACCCCTCCTCCCTGGCCTTCGAGGCGAAGAAGGTGTAGCGGTTCCGCGCCTGGGACTCGCCCGCGAACGCGGCCATGAGGTTCTTCTCGGTCTGCGAACCCTTGATACTCTTCATGGGCACCTCCGTCACGATGGGATTCGCCGGAAGCCGGGCCCGCCCTTTACTGCCCGCGGGAGCGAATGCATCCCGCGCCGCCGGCCCGGCGACGCGCGCTCACCTAAATATAAACGCATTCCCGGCCATCGTCCACCGAAGGGAAGCCGGCGCGGCATGCCGGCTCAAGCGCGGGGCTCCGCCGCGCGCGTAGGGATAGAGGAGGATGGCCCATGCGAAACGACAGCCTCTACGATTCCGCCGCGCGCGGCTCCGCGGGGCAGCCAGACGTCCGCGAGCGCCTGGCCCGGGAGGGGCCGGCCGCCCTCGGCGACGCCGAGCTCCTCGCCGCCCTCCTCGGCACCGGCACGCGGGGCAAGGGCGTCCGGAGCCTCGCCGACGAGGTCCTCGAGCTCCTCGACGCGACCGCGGCCGCCCCCGACGCCGCGACGCTCAGGCGCCTCTCGGGCATGGGCGAGGCCAAGGCCTGCGCCATAGCGGCCGCCCTCGAGCTCGGGCGCCGGCTCTACGGCGCGCGAGAGCTCCGCGTCTCCTCGCCCCGGGACGTCTGGCCCCTCGTCTCCCATTGGGCCGACCGCAAGCAGGAGCGCTTCATCTGCTGCTCGCTCAACGGCGCGCACGAGCTCATCGCCGCGCGCGTCGTCTCGGTGGGATTGGTGAACAGGACGGTCGTGCATCCCAGGGAAGTCTTCGCGGACCCCCTCACCGACAGGGCCTGCGCCGTCGTGGTGGCGCACAACCACCCTTCAGGCCGCCTCGAGCCCTCCCCCGAGGATCGCGAGATCACCGCCCGCCTCAAGGCGGCCGGCGACACCCTCGGCCTCGCCCTCCTCGACCACCTCGTCTTCTCGCGGGACGGCTACTACAGCTTCGTCGAGCACGGCCTCCTCGAGCCGCCGGGGCAGGATTGAGCGGGGGGAGGCCAGCCCGCCTAGATGATCCCGATCTTCCTGCCGGCCTTCTCGAAGATCCCGAGGGCGCGGTCGAGCTGGGCCTTGGTGTGGGTCGCCATGTAGCTCGTGCGGAGGAGGGACATGCCCTGCGGCACCGCGGGAGGGATCACGGGGTTGGTGTAGACCCCGTTCTCGTAGATCTCCTTCCAGAGCATGAAGCATTTCTCGTCGTCGCCGACGATGATGGGGATGATGGGCGTCTGGGTCTTGCCTATGTCGAAACCGAGCTCGCGATAGGCCTTCATCATGTAGCGCGCGTTCTCCCACAGATGCTCGACGTGCTCGGGCTCCTTCTCCATGATGTCGAGGGCGGCCATCGCGGCCATCACGTTGGCGGCGGGGAGGGAGGCCGAGAAGATGAAGGAGCGGGCGGAGTGCTTGATCCAGTTGATCACGTCCGCGTCGCCGACCACGAAGCCGCCGAGCGAGGCGAAGCTCTTGGAGAAGGTGCCCATCGTGATGTCGACGTCCTTCACCTGGTCGAAGTGGACCGCGGTGCCGCGGCCGCCGCCGAGCACGCCGATCGAGTGGGCGTCGTCGACGTAGAGGCGGGCGCCGTACTTGCGGCAGAGGGGCCCGAGCTTCGGCAGGTCGACGATGTCGCCGCCCATCGAGAAGACGCCGTCCACGACCACGAGCACGCCCTTGTCCTGGGGGATCTTCTCGAGGATCCGCTCGAGCTGGTCGAGGTCGCCGTGCACGTAGCGCTTCACCTCGCCCATGCCGAGCCTGCAGCCGTCGACGATGGAGGCGTGGTCCTCCTTGTCCGTCACGACGATGTCATTGCGGCCGATCAGGCAGGAGATCGCGCCGAGGTTGGTCTGCATCCCCGTCGAGAACACGAGGGCCGCGTCGCGCCGCATGAAGGCGGCGAGCCTGGCCTCGAGCTCCTCATGGATGCAGAGCGTGCCGTTGATGAGGCGGCTGCCCGTGCAGCTCGTGCCGAAGACGTCGATTGCCTTCTGGGCGGCCTCGCGCACCTTGGGATGGAAGGTCAGGCCGAGGTAGTTGTTCGAGCCGAGCATGATGACCTTGCGCCCGGCCATCGTCACTTCGGTCCCCTCGGTCCCCTCGAGCGGCTGGAAGAAGGGATAGAGCCCTTTCTCCATCGCCTTCTTGTCCTCGTCCCACTCGAAGCATTTCTTGAAGATGTCCATGGATGGACCCCTTTCCGCGCGCGGCAGGTCCGCGCGCGAGCGGAGGGCGGGGCGAGTCGTCTCGCTGAACCGCCCGGGGACCGCGCCGAGGCGGGCCGGGCGAGCTGGTCTCCCCGGTGCGCGGCTGCGGTCCGTTCGGGATGCGGAGCGCCGACCGTCGGCGCGGCATCATGGATGGATTGTAACGGAGGGGGCGAAGGAAGGTCAACCTGACAATCTTCGCGATAGTGTTGGGGACGCCGCTTCGGCGAAGGGGGAAGGGCTGAGTCGCCTAACGCGCCGCTACGCGTCGGGAGGAGGCGCCGCCCGCGTCAGCGGCTTTTCTTCTTGCCGCCGAGGAGATCGGCGAAGACCTCGAAGAAGCCCTTCTTCCCCGCGCCGCCCTCGGCGCCGGAGATGCCGATGACCTCGCTCTCCTTTCCCGCGACGAGGAGGACATCGTCCTCCCGGAGGCGGTAGTCGGCGGCGAAGTAGCGGTAGTCCTGGCTCCCCTCGGTGCGGATCGCGATGACGTTGATCCCGTGGCGCTGTCGGAGGTTGGCCTCGATGAGGGTGAGCCCGACGTACTTCCCGGGGATCTTGACCTCGGCCATGACGAGGCTCGGGGAGAGGGGCATGAAGTTGAAGAGCGCCGGCGAGACGAGCATCGGCACGATCTGGGCCGCCGCCTCGCGGTCGGGATAGACGACCCGGGTGGCGCCGACGAGCTCGAGGATCTCGCCCCGCTGCTCCGAGGATGCCTTCACGATGATCTCGTCGACTCCCTTCTTCTTGAGCGCGCTCGTGACGAGGATCGTCGCCTCGATGTTGTCGCCGAGGTCGACCACCGCGACGTCCAGGCCGCCCGGCAGGATCCGCTCGAGGGCGTCGACGTCGCCCGCGTCGGCGATGAAGGCGTTCTTCACGAGGTCCTTGCTCTTCTCGACCGCGTCCGCGTCGCGGTCGAGGACCAGGATCTCGTCCGTGACCAGGGAGAGGCGCTCGAGCATGCGCTGCCCGAAGCTGCCGAGGCCGATTATCGCGTACTGCCGCATGGTTCCTCCGTCATCCGATGAGCACGTCGGTGCCCGGCAGGTCCGCGTAGCGCTCGACCCGCCTCGACGAGCGGGGCAGGGACATGGCGAAGAGGCCCACCCTTCCCGCGAACATGGTGAGTATCAGCACGGACTTGGCCGCGTCCCCGAGCGAGCCCGTGATCCCCAGCGAGAGCCCGACCGTGCCGAAGGCCGATACGACCTCGAAGAGGGCCTGGCTCAGGCTGACCTGCGCGCCGGGCCTCCCCCGCTCGGCCACGAGGACGAGGACCACGCCTACGACGACGATGGCCAGGCCCTTCCCGATGATGCCCACCGCCTTGACGATGGCCGACGAGGGGATGGAGCGCTTCCCGACGATGAGCTTGTCGGACTCGTCCGTGCCCTTGAAGGCCGCGAGCACCGCGACCATGAAGGTCGTGGTCTTGACGCCGCCGCCCGTCGAGCCCGGCGAGGCGCCTATGAACATCAGGATGATGGTGAGGAGGACGCTCGGCGTCGAGAAGGCGGACTGCAGTATCGTGTCGAAGCCCGCGGTCCTCGGCGTGACGGATTGGAACATCGCGGCCATGACCTTCTGCCCCGGCGTCAGGGCCGCGAAGGCGCGCCGGTGCTCGAGGAAGAGGAAGGCCGCCGCGCCGAGCGCGATGAGGATCGCGGTCATGCCCAGGGCCATCTTCGAATGGTAGGACAGGCGACGCTTCTTGCCCCGCAGCTTGAGGGCTATATCCTTCATGACGATGAAGCCGATGCCGCCCGACACGATGAGCGCCATTATCGAGAAGTTGACGATCGGGTCGGCGGCGTAGCCCTCGAGGTTCGTGCTGAAGGTCGAGAAACCCGCGTTGCAGAAGGCCGAGACGGCATGGAAGACGGCGAGGAAGGGGCCGTCGGGGAGGTCGCGGAAGCGGATGTACAGGAAGAGGGCGCCGATGGCCTCGATGGCGAAGGTGGTCGTGAGGATGTGGCGGATCATCTCCTTCGGGTTGTACTCGACCTCGTCGATGTAATAGTCCTTTATGATGGACCGGTTGACAAGGGAGATGCGCTTGCGGGGCGCCGCGAGGTACACGGTGGCGAAGGTGATGATCCCGAGGCCGCCCGTCTGTATCAGGAGGGCGATCATCGCCTGCCCGAAGCGGCTGTACCGGGCCGTGTCCACCGTGATCAGTCCCGTCACGCAGACTGCGCTCGTCGAAGTGAAGAGGGCGTCGATGTACCTGAGGGGAGTCTCGCCTTTCCAGGAGAAGGGTAATTTCAGGAGGAGGGAACCGAGGAGGATGATGCCGATGAAGTAGCCGAAGATGACGATCTTCGTGCTTGATATTCGAAGCTTCATACCTGACGCCGTACCGCTTCGCTAGCGTAGCAGAATCTTCAATGCCATGCAAGCATCCGCACTGTCCGCGCGTCGTTCAAGCGTTTACAAGGCCTCGTCCGCGGAGTCAGGGGTCATCGTGACGGGAGCCGCGGTTTAAAA
>CAYNPQ010000060.1:0-5437 GCA_964399065.1 uncultured Treponemataceae bacterium
GGCCGGAAACGCCTTGGAGCCGACCGAGCTGCGCTACGCGCTCCAGGCGCCGACCGACGCCTACCTCCTCCTCGACGTGTCGGGGAGCATGAACTCCGCGCCGGCCGGGACGAGCCGCAAGAAGATCGAGTATCTCCGCGACTCGGCCGACGCGGTCGCCTCGCTCTGGAGCCTGCATTCGACCAACGGCGACCGGCTCGGGATCGTCACCTTCTCGACCTACCCCTCGGATCCCGTCGCGACGAGCCCCGCCGATCCCCTCTCCGGCCTGGTCGACATACAGACTCAGGCGGGCCTGGACACTCTTCGCTCGAAGATCGCGGCCATCGCGGCCAACGGCTCGACAGCCCTCGGAGCGGGCCTGGCCACGGTCATGGAGAAACTCGACGCCTGCGCCGCCGGCAGGAGACGCTCGGTCATACTCTTCAGCGACGGCATGCAGAACCAGGAGCCCAAGGTCGACGATTCGACGGCGGGGACGGTAGCGATCAAGATGACCGGGCCCGGGGCATCCCACTACGCGGGCTCGCTCACCCTTCCCTTTTCCCTCGACTCCAGCATACCGGTGCACAGCATCGGGATCGGCGCGGCGGGGACCTGGCACGACCTCCTCCACTCGATCGCGACCGCGACGGGAGGGAACTACCACGAGGAGAGCGAGCTCTGGCCCAACCTGACGGACTCCCTCGTGGACGACTTCGTGGATTGCTTCCGGAACGGGAGCCCCCAGGTCCTCAAGCGAACCGCGGGACTCCTCTCGGGTCCGGCCGGGAGCGAGACGAGTTTCAAGCTGAACCGCTCCGCGAGGCGCTTGACCGCGCTAGTGACCTGGCCCGAGGGCGGCCCCGTCGACATCGAGCTGCAGCGTGATGGAAAGACCCTGAGCCTGCCGACCGCCAATGTGAAAAGTGGTTCGCATTTCCGCCTGTACTCGCTCATCGTCGATTCCGCGGTTGCGTGCCGCGCGAAGCCGGGAAATCCGGCCCGCGCCAGCGGCGCGGTTCCCGCGTTCGACGGGACCTGGAAGGCGATCGCCAGGAAGAGCCCGGCGGCCCCGGCCGGGGACATCAAGTACTCGCTCACCCTCATCGTGGAGGACCACGGCACGGACTTGGATTTCCGCGTGCCCGCCCTCCCCGTCTTCGTCGGCGAGAAGGTCGAGCTCGCCGCGCTCCTGTGTGGACGTTGCGCTGCGATACAGGCGGTCCACTCGATCGAAGCGACCGTGATCGCTCCCAGGAACGGCTTCGGCGATGTCCTCGACGCGCACAAGGCGGCGCTCAGGAAGGAATTCGAGAAGTTGCCCGACGACTACAAGGTGGGAACCGAGACCGTCGCGGAGAAGGACCAGCTCCTGCCCATCCTCCTGGCGGGCATCAAGGGGGCCGGGACCGCCCTCGGCCTCAGGCAGGAGGCCTTCGCGATGCCGCTCGCCCGCCTCTCGGCATCGAAAGCCTGGACCCACGGAGCGGTCTACGTGCCGACCGTGCCGGGACTCCACGAGGTGGTCTTCGCGGTGCGCGCGACGGCGAAGGACGGGAGCGAGATCGAGCGCACCGAGCGCCGCGCCTTCGTCGCGAGGCTGAGGGCGTCGAGTCTGACGACGGGGATAAAGGCCTTCATCGAGAAGGAGATCCTCGTCGTCGAGATCCATCCCGCCGACTCGCAGGGCCACTTCATCGGGGCGGGTTACGGCGGCCTGGTCGGAATCGAGACGGCGATCCAGCACGAGATCCATGTCGTGGACCGCCTCGACGGTAGCTACGAGGTTCGCGTGAAACTCGGCGCCTTCTCCAAGCGGCTGGACGATCGGATCCGAGTCTCCTTCGGCGAGACCGTCTGGGCGGGCGAGCTCGGCGTCCTCGTCGGTCTATCGGGACGCGGCGCGAAGACAGCGCCGAAGAGGCCCGCTGGAAAGGCAGTCAAACGTAAGGCCGCGCCCGCCGCGCGAGCCGCTCCTCGTGGAGGTACGAAAGGCAGGGGCCGCGGCGGCGGTACGCGATGAGCTCGGCCGCGATGGCGACGGCGATCTCCTCGGGGGTCTCGGCACCGATGTCGAGGCCCACGGGGGAGCAGAGCCGCTCGACCTCGCCCCTTTCGAAGCCTTCGGAGACGAGGGCCTCGAGGACCATGCGGGTCTTCCGCCGCGAGCCGATGAGGCCGATGTAGCGCATATCGCGCCCGAGGAGGGCCCGCACCGCCTCGAGGTCGCCGCGGTGGCCGGGGCTCACCACGACGGCGTAGTCGCGCGGGCCCGGCGCGAAGCGCGCGACCGACTCGCCGAAACCCGCGCGGATCGTCGCCGCGCCCGCGGGCAGTGTCGCCGGGTCGGAGAACTCGGGCCGCGGATCGGCCACCGTCACCTCGAAGCCCAGGCCAAGGGCGACGGACGCGAGGGCCTTGCCGACGTGGCCGCCGCCGAGCACGAGGAGGCGCTCCGGCGCGAGGACGGGCTCGTAGACGAAGCCTGCGGTGTCGCTCGCCGCGGCGCCGCCGAGAGCGGCCATGAACGCCGTTTCATCGATCTCGCAGGCGCCCCAGGCGGGCCGGCCCTTTCCGTCGAGGACGGCCCGGAGGCGAGCGCTCCCGCCCCGGCGATCCGCCTCGAGGACGAGCAGGGCGCTCCCTCCCTCCGCGACGCGATCGCGGGCGGCGAGGAAGGGCGCGCGGTCATCGACGCGCAGGACGGCGATCTCGGCCCATCCGCCGCAGATCGGCTCCGGACCCGCCGCGTCGGCGCCCTCGAGATCGCAGCGAAGCAGGATCGAGCCGCCCTCGCGGGCGAGCCGAGCCGCCGCCTCGAGGGTCCTGGCCTCGACCGGGCCGCCGCCGACGCTGCCGGCGACGCGGACCCCCCCCCGTGACAGCATGGCCGCCCCGGGCTTGCGCGGGGTCGAGCCCTCGGCGGCGATGATGAGGGAGAGGACGAGGGAGCCGCCATCCGAGCGGCAAAGTTCCTCGAGCAGCGAACGGTCCATCGGTCCTCCTCCGAGGCGGCAGTATGCACGCGTCGAGGATCCTCGGCAAGGGACGCCAAGGCGCCTCCCGGTCGGGGAGGCGCCTTGGCCGGCGAATCGGCGCGGCGAAGGACTATTGCTTGCTCATGGCGTTGTAGAGCTGGGTCACCTCGGCGGCGGTCAAGGCGCGGTTGAAGATGAGGACCTCGTCGATGACGCCCTTGAAATACGCTGAGCCGGGGAGGGCGCCGATGCAGGCCTGCAGGTTGTTCAGGACGGGAGCCGTGGCCGTGGCGCTGTACGATTGCGAGCCGTTGTAGTATCCCACGAAGCCCGTGCCGGCGGTCAGCGTGGCCGCCAGGTGCACGAAAGTATTGACGGGGACGACGGCGCTATTGATGACCGAGCTCCAGTTCCCCGTGGACGTGTCGTGGGCGTAACTCGGTTTCTGCGTGCTGTTGGAAATCCTCATGGTGAAGTTGCCGAAACCGCTCGCGCTGGGTTTCGAGACGATGATCGCGTTGTTCGTGAAATCCGGCACGCTCACGACAGCGTAGAGTGTGAAGGTCGTGAGGTCGAAGTTGGCCTCGTTCGCGAGCTGGACGTACTGGCTCGAGCCGTTCAGCGACAGGGCTTGGCCCGCGACGCCGAAGCGGTCGGTCGTGTAGGTCGGGCTTCCGTACGCCGTGCCCGCGTTGGCGCCCATCGCGTCGCTGGCGTTCCCCGCGAAGCTGTAGCGCGACATCGGGGTGGGCAGCCACATGGCGTAGAGGGTCACGTTGGCCGAACCCATCGCGAAGGTGCCGGTCCCGGCGACGTACTTGGTCCCGCTGCCGCTGGTCGTCGTGTTCCAGCCGATGAAGGTGTTGTTGGTCTTGGCCAGGCTTCCCGTGTTCGCCTTCACGGTCACGGTGGCGCCCGTCTGGTATGCGCCGCCGTCGGTCGGCACGGAACCGCCCGTCGCGCCGTTGGAGTTGTAGGTAACCGAGTAGGTGATGGCCGTCCACTTGGCGTACAGGGTCACGTTGGCCGATCCCATGGTGTAGGTGGCGCCGTTCGCGTAGGCGACCGCTCCCGTCGAGGAGGTCGCCCAGCCTGCGAAGGTGTAGCCGCTGCGGGTGAAGGTGTTGGAATTGAGGGCCGCGCTCATGCCCGAGACGATGCTCTGGGCGTTCATCGTCCCCGAGCCGCCGTTGGCGTTGAAGGTGATCGTGTAGGAGGGGTTGGTCGACCACTGCGCGTAGAGCGTCGCGTTGGCCGCGCCCATTGTGAAGGAGGCGCCGTTGCTGTAGGAGGTGCCGGTGCCGTTCGCGAGGGTATTCCAGCTCGAGAAATTGTAACCGGTCCTGGTGAAGGCGTTGGTCGTGAGCGCGGCGCTGGTGCCCGAGACGATGCTCTGCGCCGCCATGGTGCCGGAGCCTCCGTTGGCGTTGAAGGTCACCGTGTAGGAGGGGTTGGCCGTCCACTGGGCATAGAGGATTACGTTCGCCGAGCCCATGGGGTAGATGGCTCCGTTCGCGTAGGCGACGGTTCCCGTCGGCGTCTCGGACCAGCCGGCGAAGGTGTAGCCGCTCCGGGCGAAGGTGTTGGCGTTGAGGGCGGCGCTCGTGCCGGAGACGATGCTCTGGGCGTTCATCGTCCCCGATCCGCCGTTGGCGTTGAAGGTGATCGTGTAGGAGGGGTTGGTCGACCATTGCGCGTAGAGCGTTACGCTGGCGGCTCCCACCACGTAGGCGGCGCCGGCGCCGTAGGTCGTGCCGCTCCCGTCCGCGACGGTGTTCCAGCCGCCGAAACCGTACCCGACCTTCGAGAGGCTGCCGGGCCCGAGGATCGCCGCCTGCGCGCCCTCGATGTAGTTCGTGTTGTCCACGGGCGCCGCGCCCGTGCCGCCGTTCGCGTTGTACGAAACCGTGTAGGTCCGCGCGGCGGTCCACTGCGCGTACAGGGTGACGGAGGTCGTCCCCATAGCGAATGCCGCGCCCTCGACGTAGCCGGTCCCGCTTCCGTCGGCCATCGTGTTCCAGCCGGTGAAGGAGCATCCGGTCTTCACGAGGCTGCCCGAGCCGAGGACCGTGACGCTCTGGCCCTGCAGGTAGGAGATCGTGTCCGAGGGAGGCGAGCCGCTGCCCGAGCCGTTGCCGTCGTAGACGACCGAGTAGGTGGGGTCGGAGGACCATTGCGCGTAGAGGGTCACGTTGTCCGAACCGATCGGCAACGCGGAGCCGGGAGCGTAGGAGAGGCCGCTCCCGTCCGCCATCGTGTTCCATCCCGTGAAGGACTTTCCGGCGAAGTTCAGGGGAGAGGCGCCGGAGTTGCCGAGGACCGTCGCGACCTTCCCCTCCTCATAGGCCGTCGCGTCCATCGGCGCGTCGCCCGAGGCTCCGTTGGCGTCGTAGGAGACGCGGTAGGTCGGGACCGTATCGGCCAGCCATTGGGCGTAGAGGGTCAGGTCGGCGCTTCCCATCTTGAAGGTCGATCCC
>CAYNPQ010000060.1:5537-21361 GCA_964399065.1 uncultured Treponemataceae bacterium
CCCGTCGGCCGCCGTGTTCCAGCCGGCGAAGGCGAAACCGGGACTCACCAGGTTGCCGCTGTTGCCGAGCACGGTCGCTTTGTCTCCGGTCGGGTAGGCCGTGGAGTCGAGGGGGACCGCGCCCGAGGCGGCGCCGTTGGCCTGGTAGGTCACGGAGTAGGTCTGGATCGCCGCCGAGGTCCACTTCGCGAAGAGGGTGAGGTCGGCCGTTCCCACGACGAGGGTCTGCTTCGCCGTGTACGTGGCGCCGCTGCCGTCGGCGAGGGTGTTCCAGCCCGAGAAGACGTAGCCGGTCTTGACCAGGTTCCCCGTGTTCCCGAGGACGGTGGCCTTGGCTCCTTGGATGTAGGCCATGAGGTCGGTGGGGACCGAGCCTTCCGTGGCGCCGTTCCCGTCATAGGCGATCTTGTAGGTGCTGATGGACGTGGAGGTCCACATCGCGTAGAGCCTGACGCTCGAACTTCCCATGATGAAGGTCTGGCTCGGCGCGCAGGCGCTTCCGCTGCCGTCGCTCCTCGTGTTCCAGCCGGCGAAGGAGTAGCCCGTCCGGACGAGGTCGAGGGGCGGGGGAAGCGCGGTGACGGTCGCGCCCTGCTCGTAGCCCGTCGCGTCCACGGGGGCCGAGCCGGAGGTCGCGCCGTTACCTTCGTAGATGACCGAATAGACGGCGACCGCCTTCCACACGGCGTAGATCAGGGTGTTCTGCCGGCCCATCGTCATGAGCTGGCCTGGGTTGTAGGTGACGCCCGTGCCGTCCGAGGCGGTGCTCCAGCCCGCGAAGCCGTAGCCGGTCCGGACGAGGCCGCCGAGATTGGCGAGGACGGGGACGGACGCGCCGGCCTGGTACTTGTTCGTGTCCACGGGGACCGCGCCGCCGGTGTTGCCGTTACCGACGTAGACCACGGAATAGGTCTCGGTGCCGCTGACGATATCCATGAGCTGCGGACAACCGGCGAGGAAAACAGCGGCGAGCGAGATGCACGCCGCAGCGGCGAAGGCAAGCGACCTGGCTTTTTTCATGGCCCCCTCCTATCTGACTGGATCAGCGGGACTGGCAGGATATAATAAGATTATAACGTGCCTCGGGGCCCCGTCGATGCGGCGGAAGGCAAAAAATTGGTTGTGCGACAGCCGGCCGGTTTGGCATGGTCGTTGAATGGAGGCGAGGAATTATGTGAACGGAGGCCCTATGTAGGCCCGCGCGTTTGCAGGCATCGAGCGTCTAGCTTCCATGTCATTATCATGAAACAAACTATGTTCCGCCACCGGGAATTGGGGGGCCTCCGCGATCCGGACCGGGGCCGCCGCGGGAAGAATCCCCGACGGCCCCGTCGATTCCCCGCTCAGGACTCCTCGGGTTCCGCGGTTCCGGCCGGCACGAGAGCCGCGGACCGCGCGGCCTCTCCGCCTTCCTCGAGCCTGAAATAGCCGACCGCGGCCACCAGCCCCTCGGCTATCCTCGAGAGCTCGCTCGCCATGCCCACGAGCTTCTCCGAATTGGCCGCGTTCTGCTGCACGACTGAATCCAGCTGGGTGACCGCTTTGCTGATCTGCTGGACGCCCGAGTCCTGCTCCGCGCTCGCGGAGGCGATCTCGAGGACCAGCTCGGAGGAGGAGGCGATGGCGGGCACGAGCTTGTCGATGCTCTCGCCGGCGGCGACGGCCTTCTCGAGCGAGGCGCCCGACACCTCGTTGATCTCGCCGGCGGCTTTTTGCGAGCGCTCGGCGAGCTTCCGCACCTCGCTCGCGACGACGGCGAAGCCCTTGCCGGACTCGCCCGCCCTCGCCGCCTCGATGGCCGCGTTGAGCGCGAGGAGGTTGGTCTGTCTCGCGATGTCCTCGATGATCGCCGTCTTCTCGACGATGGTGCGCATGGCGCCGACCATCTCGCGGACGGCCCCGCCGCCCGCCTGCGCGTCCTTGGCGATCTGCGCGGCGATGTCCTTGGCCCGCTCGGCGCTCGAGGCGCTCTGCTTGATGTTGGCCCCCATCTGCTCGAGCGAGGCGCTCACCTCCTCCATGGAGGCGGCCTGCTCGGTCGCGCCCTGGGAGAGCTCTTGGCTCGAGTCGGAGAGACGGACGCTCCGCTCGGCGAGGACGGTGGCGGAGGACTGGACCTCGGCCACCGCGTCGCGGAGCGAGACGACCATGTCGCCGAGGGCCTCGCCGAGCCTCCCCGTCTCGTCGCCGCTCCTGACGTCGAGTTTCGCCCCCAGGTTGCCCGCCCGGAGCTCGTTGGCGAAGGCGATCCCCTTGTACAAGGGCGCGATGATGCGGCCGGTGAGGACGGCGATGAGGAGCACGAAGAGCCCGATGCCGAGGAGGGCCGCGATCACGATCCAGCGCAGGAGGGACTCGAGCCGGGACATGAATTCGGCCCGCGGCACCGAGGAGACCAGGAGGAAGCCGTTCTTCTCCTCGAAGGAGGCGAAGGTCTCGACCTCACGATAGGTATACTCGAGGTCGCCGCGCTTGGCCGCGCGCATGCGCGCGTAGAAGTCCTCCTTGCCGAGATCGACGCCGATCATCTCCTTCTTCGTATGCCCGGCGATCTTGCCGTCGGGCCCGACGGCGAGGACGAGGCCGCCCGCTCCCGCGACG
Source organism: uncultured Treponemataceae bacterium (assembly GCA_964399065.1). GTDB lineage: Bacteria > Spirochaetota > Spirochaetia > Treponematales > Rectinemataceae > JAKLFE01. Next base: position 8,139 of record CAYNPQ010000060.1, read on the forward strand.
ACGTTCTCGAGCATCGCGGCCACGCTCGCCTCCGCGAGGAGGGTCTGGAGCTCCCTCGGCTGGACGCCGATCTGCACGATGCCGGGTTTGTCCTGCCGGGGCACGCTGATGTACTGGAACAGGACCTTGTCGGCCCCCCGCTCCTGCGGGTCTTGGGCGAGCTCGAAGTCCTTGTCGACGAGCATCTTGAGGAAGGGCTTCGTCTGCTCCGAGCTGTTGAAGTCGAAACCGTAGAAGCCCGCGACATTGCCCCAGCGGAGCACGCCCTTCTCGTCGGTGACGTGGATCTCGTCCACGCCCACGGCCTTGGCCAGGGCGACCATGCGGGCGGGGGCGAGCGAGGCGGGATCGGCGGCCACGATGCGCGCCACGGCCCGCGCGATCCGGAGGTAGTTCGTGGCCTGCGAGGCCTTGAGGGTCGTCGCCGTCTCCCCGAGCCGATCCATCCGCGTCGTGAGCTCCTTGAGCTTGGCCTGGGTCGTGAAGCCCATGAAATCCCTGAGGGTCGTCGACTGGAGGTCGTAGACGATCACGGCGAAGGCCGCGACGAGGACCGCCAGGATCGCCGAGGTCGGAAGGATGATCTTGCCCCGAATGCCGAGACGCATGCGTCCTCCTCGAGGCGTGCGTTGCATGGATCCGCGCGCCCGCGGTAGATCGTGATACTTCGATTCTGATGCGGATTCCCGGCGGCCGCAAGGAGCCGAAGGGGTGCGCCCGCTTCCCATGCGGCGGGCGGCCGTGCGAGACTGCCCGCGCAGGGAGGAACCCGTGCCCCGCGAGACCTGCTACAAATGTCGCCGCCCCCTGGAATACTGCCTCTGCCCGAAGGAGCCGCCCATGGAGACGAGGACGAGGATCGTCCTCCTCATGCACCCCATGGAGTGGCGGCGCGAGAAGTGCGCGACGGGCCGGCTGACCACCCTCAACCTGGCGAACTCGGAGATCATACCGGGGCTCGCCTTCGGCGAGTCGCCGCGCTACCGCGAGCTCGTCGAAGACCCCGCCAACTACCCCGTCCTCCTCTACCCCGGTGCCGGCGCCTTCAACCTCACCGAGGGCGGCTTCCCCGCGGCGGAGCTGGGCGACAGGCGCCTCGTCGTCTTCCTCATCGACTCGACCTGGGCCTGCTCGAGGGCCGTGCTCCGCGAGAGCCCCTGCCTCCTCGAGCTGCCCCGGGTCATGTTCGTGCCGAGAGAGCGGAGCCGCTTCGTCATCAAGCGGCAACCGAAGGACTACTGCCTCTCGACCCTCGAGGCGACCCACGAGCTCCTCCTCGCCCTGGACGAGGCCGGCCTCGACGACTACCCCGACAAGACGCGGCTCCTTTCGGTCTTCGCGGAGATGCAGCGGGTGCAGATCGAGAAGGCCGCGGGACAGAGGAGGCCGAGGTATCTTGGGATGGATCCTAGCTCGCGCTCTTCGTGAGGAAGGCCGCGTGGCTCGAGGTGAAAATCGGCGGGTTGCGGTTGAGGATGGCGGCGATGGCGGGTTCGGTCTCGAAGTCGCGGGCGAGGAAGGCGCGGACGGCGCTCCGGTCCCAGCCAGCGGGATGGCGGAAGTCGCGGTACAAGGATAGCTCGCCTTCGTAGAAGACGCGGGTATCGAGTCGGGAAGCCTCCTCGCTCGTCGCGGGCAGGTTGAAGATCGCGACATTGAGGAAGCCGATGCGGTCGGCCCGCGCGGCGACGAAGTCGCGGGTGCGGAGGGCCGCGTCGCGGTCCTCGGCCGGGGTGCCGAAGAGGAGATAGACGAAGGTCGTGACGCCGGCTTCGGCGAGGCCGTCGAAGGCGCGGTCGATCTCGTCGAGCCGCGTGCCCTTGTCGAGGGCGTCGAGGACGGACTGGTCCCCGGACTCGAGGCCGAGCTGGAGCATGCGACAGCCCGAGGCGGCGAGGGCGCGGCAGAAGGCGGGGTCGGCGAGCTCGGGGCCGAAGCGGGCGAAGCCGTACCAGGGCAGGCCCGGGGGCGAGGCGGCGAGGGCTTTCAAATAGAGCGGCGCGACCTCGTTGTCGGTGAAGTGGAGGAGGCCTGGCGAGGCGCGTTCCACGACCATGGCGAGTTCGCGCATCGCGTCCTCCACGCGGAGGCCTGCGTAGGGAGCCCCCTCGGCCTTCTCGGGGCAGAAGGCGCAGCGCCGCCAGGGGCAGCCCCAGGAGAAGTTGTAGGGCGCGACGAGGGTCGGCGAGAGGTAGCCGAGCGAGGCGAGCTCCGAAAAGTCCGGCGCGGCCGACGCGATGCGCGAAACCGCGGTGCCGGGCGGCGCTCCCGCGGGGAGGCCGAGGCGGCCGAGGGCCTCGACGAGGCCTTCCTCGCCCTTCCCGCCCACCAGGGCGTCGATGAGGCCGCCGAAGAGCTCCCTCGGCGAGAGGGTCCCCTGCGCGAGCCAGGAGGTCACGAGACCGCCGCCGAGGAAGATGCGCGTATCGGGGCGGGCTTTCCGCAGGTATCCCGCGATCGCGAAGGCGCAGATGGCCTGGCTCAGGTAGCAGAGAGAGATCCCGACGACCCGCGCGCCCGTGGCCGCGAGCTCTTCCTCGATGCGCCTCGAGAAGAGCGGGAAGAAGACGTTGTCATCGAAGCGCGCCGCGGCCTCGAGGAGGTCGGCGCGGCGCAGGGGAGAGAGGCGGGCGTCGCGATAATCGGCCAGGCCGGCCTCGGCGCCGGAGGGGGCCGAGAGGGCCTTGAGGGCCTGGTTCAGGTCGAGGACGGTCCGGCGGTAGCGGTCGGGGTTCTCGAAGGCCCTGCCGCCGCGGAGGAGCTCGAGGTCATGCTCCCTACGCTTGATGGCACCGCGGGTCCAAGGCGAGTCGCCCGGGCTCCCGGGCGGCGCGGGTAGGCCGAGGAGGTAGTCGACGCCCTCCTGGCAGAGGTCGAGGCAGCTCGCCTCGAGGCCCCTCGACCTGAGATAGGCCGCGAGGCGCGCGATGCCGAGGGGCGGCTCGGCGCTCCGCGCGGCGGGGGGATAGATGAGCAACATCAGGCATCGGCTCCCGGCATGGCGTGGTGTCGCGGCAATAGTACCGGTCCTCCGGGATATGGACAAGCGAGCGAGGGGGCCCTAGACTCGCCTTCCATGGAAGCGGCGCAGCTGCGAGACCGTCTGGAGGAGATCCACGCCGAGTTCGAGGTCCCGGTGTCGCGGCTTTGCCGCCGGATGATCCGCGATCGCGAGGCGGCGCGTGACGCGGCGCAGGAAGTCTGGCTCGAGATCACGAGGAGCCTGCCCTCCTTCGACGGCAGGTCCAGGCTCTCGACCTGGGTCTGGACGGTGGCCCGGAGGACCGTCTCCCGGCAGGCCTCGAAGGAAAAGACCTATTCGACGCGTTTCCTTCACGAGTTTTTCGTCCTCCGCGAGGACGAGGGCATGCCGGAGCTCGAGCGCGTCCCCGTCGAGGACCGGGTCGCCTGGGCCCGGCTCCAGTGCGACGAGTGCCTGACCGGCATCCTGCACTGCCTCGGCAACGAGGACCGCTTCATCTATCTCCTGCGGGTCCTCGGCGGCCTCTCCTTCGCGGAAATCGCCGAAATCGTCGAGTGTGAGGAACCGGCCGCGCGGCAAGCCTATTCACGCGGCTCGCGGAAGCTCTCGCGCTTTCTCTCCGGCAATTGCGCGCTCTACAATCCCGACGGCGATTGCCGCTGCAAGCTCAAGGCGCCGCTCCGGAGCCTCGAATCGTCCCTCGACTACCGCCGCGTCCGGGAGCTCTCGAAGCGCATGCTCTTCCTCGAGGCCGCGGAGAGCTTTCATCCGCCGAAGGAGTACTGGCGCGGTTTCAAGGAAGGCCTCGACTAAGCGCGAATTCCGCCGCGAAAAAAAAACACGATCTCCTGTCACGATGAGCGACTCTCCCTCCACTAATGCCTATATCCGCATTCCAATGGAGGAGCATCGTGGACTTGAATCTCATCGCGCCCTGCGGTATCGACTGCGTGAACTGCGACCTGTACAGGCCCAACGGCCGGCGCGAGGCCTGGGAAAGGGCGGCCGCCAAGCTCGGCAAGCAGCCCGAGGAGGCGGCCTGCGATGGCTGCCGGAAGAACGACGGCTGTTCCTTCTTCCGGAACTGCGCGACCCTCGCCTGCTCGCGCGAGCGGAAGCTCGATTTCTGCTCAGACTGCCTGGACTTTCCCTGCCGAAAGCTCCAGCCCCTCGCCGAGGGCGCGTCGTTCTATCCCCACAACTACAAGATCTACAACCTGTCGGTGATCAAGGCCCGCGGCGCCGAGGCTTTGCTCGCGGAGGCTCCCGGGATCCGGCGGCTCTACTACGCGGGCAAGTTCAGGATCGGGGCGGGTCCGCAGGAGCCGTGAACCAGGCTTGGAGCCGCTTCGCCCGCGTCGGGACCATGATCTCGCAGGCGCCGATGAACTCGGCCGCGAAGTCGGGACCGAAGCCCGCGAGGTAGTCGCCGGCGGAGACGCGCCCGGCGAAGAAGTCCTCGGCGCTCCGGGCGCGCTCGCCCCAGTGGTTGGGCGGCAGGCGATGGTAGAGGTAGAGCGCCAGCGGCGAGTTCTTGAGGTCGAAGGAGGACTCGTCGAGCCTGCCGTCCTTGAGGAGGCGGTAGACGGGGTTGCCGGTGTGGATCCAGGCGGGCGCCGGCAGGTCGGGGAGGTGGGATGCGAGGGTCTCCATCTCCTCGCCGGGGCCCGGGAGATCGCCCATGAAGAGGGCCATCGGGGCGTCGCCGCCCGAGACCTCGGCCGCGGCCTCGACGAGGGCCACGGCGAGGAGCTTGGCCTGCATGTAGGTCTCCGCGAACTCGAGGTTGCGGCGCGTCGCGGCCTCGAGCCGCACCATCTCGCCGGCGGGGGGCTCGCCGCGGTAGGAGTGGTAGACGCGGCCGGGCTCGAGGGAGCGGAAGAAGCCGAGCATCTTCTGCAGGGCGACGCGGTATTCGCGGATGCTGAAGGAGCCCTTGCGCCGCAGGGGGGCGTTCGACTCGGGGAGGAGCTTCCAGGTGTTGGAGAGGAAGAATCCCGGATCGGGAGCGGCGAAGTCGCGGACGTCCTCGTTGGCGAAGACGACGGCCCTCCGCACCGCGGCGCGGATCCCGGTCTCGTCCATGCCGAGCCCGGCCTCGGCGGAGAGCCGGGCGAGCCTCGATTCGAGTGCCTCGCCGATTCCGCGGCCGTCGGGGCCGGGGCCGCGGAAGGGGATGGTGGCCTCGATGCAGGTCGCTATGGAGGCGAGGGTCGCCCTCGGCAGGTGGGCTTCCAGGCACTTCGCCATGGCGAGGGCCGAGAGGAACTCGTTGAGGCCGCCGAAGCTCTTGATCTCCTGGCCAGGCGCGAAGCCGAAGATCGCGAGGCAATCCGCGTAGGATCGGTCCTCCGGGCGGGCGCCGCCCTCCCCGATCGGCGCGGCCGAGAGCCTCGGGCCGTCGCGGCGGAGATAGGGGCCGAGGAGCTCCTCGAGCTCGGGCGGCAGGCCGTCGTCGACCTGGTAGTACACCAGGTCGTGGAAGGCGGCGGCGAGCGCCGTCTCGGGATCAGCCTTCGGCTTGCCGTCCTCGCCGCCCAGGAAGCCGAAGACGTGCTCGAGGGTATGGAACTGCCGCGACTGGTAGGACATGACGCGATGGATCATGACGGCGAGCCGCTCGACGTCGGCGCACTCGCAGGCCGCGCTGAAGGTCTTGGCCGCTTCCATGAAGACTTCGATGAGCCGGTGGATCATGCCTCGCGCCATACAGACTCCTCGCTACGAGTATCGGTCATGCCGGGCTCCGCGGGAAGGGGGCGGGCGCTGGACAGGGGCGGCGCGGATCGGCCATGCTTCCGGCGATGGCCGCCTTCAAGGTTATGATCGTCGAGGACGACGCCTCCATCCGCGCCCTCGTCGCCGAGGCCCTGTCGAAGTGGGAGCTCGAGGTCCTCGTCCCCGATCCCGCCGGCGACCTGCTCGGCTTCTTCGCGAGCGAGAGACCCCATCTCATCCTGCTCGACGTGGGACTGCCGCGGCTCGACGGCTTCGAGTGGTGCTCGCGCCTCCGTGCGGTCTCGCGCGTCCCGATACTCTTCGTATCCGCCCTCGCGGGACCCTCGGCAGCCGTGCGGGCCCTCGCCGAGGGCGGCGACGACTGGCTCTCCAAGCCCTTCGAGGTCGAGGTACTCGTCGCGAAGGTCAGGGCCTTGCTCAGGCGCGTCTATTCCTGGACCCCCGAGCCCGCGCGGCTCCTCGAGCGGGGCGGTCTCGTCCTCGATCGGGACAGGGGAATCGCGACGAGGGAAGGGCGGAGCGTCGCGCTCGGCAGGAACGAGGCCCTCCTCCTCGGCGCCCTCCTCGAGCGCGACGGCCGGATCGCGACGCGGGACGAGCTCTCGACGGCGCTATGGAGCGCCGATGCCTTCGTGGACGACAACACGCTCACCGTCAACGTGACGCGGCTCAAGAAGGCCCTCGGCTCGATAGGCGCCGAGGACGCGGTCGAGACGGTCCGCGGTGCCGGCTACAGGATCCCCTGAGATGCCCGGCGCGGATGCCCGCGAGAAAGCCTACGCCCGCAAGGGCCTCCTCCGAGACCTCGCGCCCCTCGCCCTCCTCCTCTCTTTCCAAGGCGGCTTCGGGATAGCCGTCATGGTCCTCGACCGCGCCAACAGGGCCCTGCCGAGCGACGCGGGCTATGTCCTCGCCGTCGAGTCCTGCCTCGTCGCGGCGGTCCTCGCGGTCTCGGCCGCCAGGATCCGCGCGGCCAGGCTCCGCCTCGCTCGCGCGTTGCGCGATCCCCTCGGCTCGGAGCCGCCGCCGGCCGGCTCCCGCGTCGAAGAAGCCTGGAGGGACCTCGCGCAGGCCGCCCGCTCCGAGGCGCGGCGCGGGATCGCGTCGGCCAAGGCCGAGGGCCGCGCTGAGCTCGGTGCCTTCCTCGCCTCGGTGCATGCGATAAAGACGCCGGCGACCGCCCTCTCCCTCATGGCCCAGCGCGCGATGGCCGAAGGCTCGGCCATCGCCGCGGCCGACGCCGGCCTCGAGATTGACGAGCTCTGCCGGGCCGTGGACCTCGCCCTGGGCAGGCTCAGGCTCGGCGACTTCGAGTCGGGCTCGCGACTCTCGCGCGTCGAGGCGGTCGGGGCCGCGCGGGACTGCCTCAAGCGCCATCGCCGCCTCTTCGTGGCCCGCGGAGTCTCCGTCTCGGTCGAAGGCGAGGCGGAGGTGGAAACCGACTCCTGGTGGCTCGGCTTCATCCTCGACCAGTTGCTGTCGAACGCCGCCAAGTACGCCTCGTCGCGGCTCGCGATCAGGGTCTCGGCGGAGGGGGGCGAGGGAATCCTGAGGTTCGAGGACGATGGGCCCGGCTTCGGTCCCGAGGATCGGGCATGGGCCTTCGGCAAATCCGCGGCCGGGAGCCTGGGCGGCCGCGGACGCCCCGATGCAGGCCCGGCGAGCTCGGGCTACGGCCTCTACCTCGCCTCCGAGGCGGCGCGGAGGCTCGGGGCCAGGCTCGAGCTCCTCGAGGGAGGAAACGGAGCGGCTCTTCTCCTCGCCATTCCCCTCGCGCGCGATCCCCTCGCGCGCGAGAGGATCGCGGAGGACCTTGCGGATCCGTAAGGCGGATCGCCTTCCCCGCAAGGTTGATCGATGGCCGACTACCCGCGCATCGAGGTATATTCCCGCGCGAAAGGAGTGAGATATGCCTGTCCTCTCCGCTGCGGGCTTGACGAAATGCTACGGCGGCGCTTCGGGCGTCGCGGCTCGACGAGCCCTCGACTCGGTTTCCCTCGAGATCCGCGAAGGCGAATTCGTCGCGGTCATGGGACCTTCGGGAGCGGGCAAGACGACGCTGCTCAACCTCATCGCCCTCGTGGACCGGCCCGACTCCGGGATGCTCCTGATCGCCGGGGAGCCCGCCCTCGCGCTTCGCGGGGACGAGCTCGCTGAATTCCGGCGCCGGAACCTCGGTTTCGTATTCCAGGACTCGCAGCTCATCGACACCCTGACGCTCCGCGAGAACATCGCCCTGCCCCTCGCCTTGGACCGCGGGGCGGCGGGGAGGGCCCTTCCGCGCACGCAAGAGCTCGCCGCCCGGCTCGGCATCGCCGAGCTCCTCGACCGCTATCCCGCCGAGGTCTCGGGAGGGCAGCGGCAGCGGGCGGCGGCGGCGCGCGCCCTCGCCTGCGGACCGGCCCTCCTCCTCGCCGACGAGCCGACGGGGGCCCTCGACTCGCGCTCGGGACGGGAGCTCATGGAATGTTTCCGGGACCTGAACGCGCGGGATGGAGCGGCCGTCCTCATGAGCACCCACGATCCCTTCGCGGCGAGCTGGGCGCGACGCGTCATCTTCCTCCTCGACGGCCGGGTCTTCGCCGAGCTCCGGAGGGTCGGGGAGCGGAGAGAGTTCTTCGACCGCATCATCGAGGCCCAGGCGGCCATGGAAGGGAACGGCCGATGAGGGTCGGGACCCTCCTCCTCGCTTCGGCGCGGCGGCGCCTCCCCTCCCTCGCCCTCCTCGCGGCGACGAGCGCGGCGAGCTCGGCGGTCCTCTCGACCTTCGCTGCGGCCGCGTCCTCGCCGAGCTTCGCCGGCCTGGCGGGCTTCCGCGTCTACATCCGGAGGGCCTTCGAGGGATCGAGCGCGGTCATGGCCCTCTTCGCCCTCCTCGCGGGCTGGTACTACAGCGAGCATTTCCTCGGCGGCCGGCGGCGCGAACTCGCCCTCTGGCTCCTCGCCGGGGCGCGGAGGAGGACCCTCCTCGGCTCCCTCGCCGCCGAGCTCGGCGCATCCATAGCGGCGGGACTCCTCGGCGGCCTCGCGGCCGGCGCCCTCCTCTCGCGGCTCTTCGCCCTCGCGCTCGGCCTCCTGATGCGGAGCGCCGAGGTACCCTCCCTGCGTTTCGGCGCGGTGCCTATCGCGGCGGCGGCGGGCGCCGCCTTCCTCCAGTACGCCGCCGCCCTCCGCCGCGCCTCGGTCGAGCTCTCGCGCTGCTCCGTGGCCGAGCTCGCGCGCGCCGAGCGGAGCCCCGAACTACCGGCGAGGGGCGGAAGGGCCCGCGCCATCGCGGGCGCCCTCCTCATCGGCCTTTCCTACGCGGGCGCGATATTCTCGCGGGGCCTCCTCGCCGAGGCCCTGATCCTGCCCGTCCTGATCGGCGCCGTGGCCGGCACCTTCCTGGTCTTCGAGGCCCTCGTGCCGGCCCTGGCCCGGGCTTTCCGCTTCCGCTCCGCCGGCCTCGGCGCCGCCGGCATCTTCGCGGCGGCGCAGATCGCCTTCAGGTCGAGGCGGAACGCCCGCCTCCTCGCCCTGGCCGCCGTCCTCGTCGGCATGGCCGCGAGCGCGGCCGGCACCCTCATGACGAGCGCCTCGAGGCTGCGGGTCGAGGGGAGCTACGGTCAGGACGAGCTCGTCGGCGCCCTCCTCTTCATAGGCGGCTTCCTCTCCGCGGTCTTCGCCCTCTCCGCGGCCGCCCTCCTCGCCGCGCGCGCGGCTTCGGACGCCAGGGACGACCGCGGGCGGCGCGCCGCGCTCCGCGACCTCGGTGCGCCGAGACGATGCCTCGCCCTGGCGATCGGGGTCCAGAACGCCTTTCTCTTCGGATTGCCGACCCTCTTCGGGATCGCGCACTGCGCCGCGGCCCTCTCCATGCTCGAGACCTTTTCGGGCTATCCTAGCGCCGGAGCGACGCTTGCCTCGGGTTCGGGCGCGGCGCTCCTCCTCGGCCTGGCCGCCGCGGCTTCGACGGCCCGCGAGCTCGAGGCCTTGCGCGGAAACGAGCTCGCGGCCTGGATGCCGCCGGACGGAATACCATCGTGAAAGGATACCGCATGAAGCATTCACGCGCCTCCGGAGCCGGAGCCCTCGCCCTCCTCCTCTTCGCATTCCCGCTCGCATCGCCCGCAGCCGGTCAGGAGAAGACCATCCGCATGGATCCCCTCCTGGACGGCATTGCCCTCGGCGTCGGCGGATCGGCCGCCATCGCGACCTGGCTCTTTACGGGAAGCGAGACGACGACGAGGCCGACGGCCGATCGCTCGAAGCTCCCGGCCATCGACGCCGCGGCGATCTTCCCCCTCGACCAGGGGCTCTCCGACATTTCCTTGGGCCTCGCGTTAGGCGCCATCGCGGCTCCCGCCTCGCTCGCCCTCGTCGCGGAGCGGGACGAGATCCTCCCCGCGGCCCTGGCCTGCGCCGAAGCCCTCGCCTTCACCTACGCGGCCAAGGATCTGGCCAAGATCGCCTTCCCGAAGGCGAGGCCCTACGTCTACGGCGACGCGGCCCTCGAGGGCGAGGACCTCGCCGAGGCCCTCGAATCCTTCCCCTCGGGGCATACGGCCCTCGCCTTCTGCTCGGCCGCCTATCTCGCGACGGTCGCGCTCGGGATCGCGCGGGATCGCCCCGCGACGCTCTGGCTCGTCGCGGGCTCCTGCGGCCTCGCCCTGGGCACGGGCGTCCTCCGCGTGCTCTCGGGCAAGCACTTCCCGACCGACGCGGCCGCGGGCGCCGCTATAGGCTCGGGCATCGGCTGGCTCGCCGCGAGGGCGCATCTCGCGGAGCGTGACGGGGCCTCGACCTCGACCTCGAGAAAGGGACTCGGCCTCGGCATCGCGCCGACCGCCGTGATCGCCACCATACGGATGTGAGAAGGAGAAGACATGACACTGCTCGAAGGCGCCGCCCTCGGATTGCTCCAGGGCTTCGCGGAATTCCTCCCCGTCTCCAGCTCGGGCCACCTCGCCGTGGCGAAGAGGCTCTTCGGCCTGGGCGACCTGCCCATCCTCTTCGACGTCATCCTCCACGTCGCCACCCTGGCTGCCGTGGTCATCGTGTTCCGGAAGCGGATCGGCGGGCTCTTCGCCGCCCTCTGGTGCTGGCTCACGAGGAAGACCCGGGTCGAGGACCGCGACGACCTCCGCTTCATCGTCGCCGTCCTCGTCGGCACGGTCCTGACCGGGGCCATCGGCCTGGGCATCGACAAGCTGCATCCCGCCGAGAACCTGAAGCTCGTGTCGGCGGGCTTCATCGCGACCGCGGCCATACTCGTCGTCTCGGAGCGGCTCGCGGCGCGGGTCGCGACCAAGGGGGCGGGACGAGCGCCCGGACTCCGCGAAGGCCTCATCGTCGGAATAGCCCAGGGGATCGGCGTCCTTCCCGGCGTCTCCCGTTCGGGGATCACGATCTCCGCCTCCCTCGGCGCAGGCATCGACCGGGGGAAGGCCGGGGAGTTCTCCTTCATCCTCTCGATCCCCGCCGTCCTCGGCGCCTTCCTGCTCGAGCTGAAGGACGCGGGAGCCCTCTTGGAGGGCGCGAACATCCCCCCCGTCGCCCTCGGCTTCATCGTCGCCTTCGCCTCGGGACTGGTCGCCATCAAGCTCCTCATGGGTTTGATAAAGAGAGCGAGGCTATCCTGGTTCGCCGCCTACCTCGTGCCGCTCGGGATCATCGGGTTGCTGTTCCTGTAGGATTCAGCGCGGCCGCTACTTCCTCTTGGCGACGACGGCGCGGACCTGCTCGTCGAAGGCGGGGTACTTGGAGCGCAGCTCGTCGAAGTCGTCCTTCGAGAGCTGGTAGCCCGTGCTGTAGGAGGTCGAGACGACGCTCGCGTTGCGATGGAGGTTCTCGACGAGGGCGGTCTCCCCGAAGGGCGAGCCGGGTCCGAGGCGCGTGACTTCCTTGTCGCCGATGAGGATGCGCACCTCCCCGCTCGTGAGGAAGTACATGCAGTCCCCGTACTCGCCTTGCCTGATGATGAACTCGCCGGGCAGGAAGACGCGCGGCCTCAGGAGCTGGACGGACTCGCGGATGAAGAGCTCGTCCGCGCCCTTGAAGAGCTCGACGCGGTTGACGACCTCGCGGTTCAGGAACATGAGGATCTCCTGCGAGAGGCTCCTCGGGATGTCCTCGAGGATGTCGGTGGCGCTGACGCCGCGCTGCTTCTCCCAGAGATACGAGTAGTAATCCCTGACGCGGTCCTGGAGCTCGGCCGGGATGCGCTGGGCCCGCAGGTAGGCGTTGACCTCGTCGAGGCGGCGCTGGTAGGAGCTGCGGGCCACGTCGAGGTTCGTCACGAGGCTCGACACGTTGGCGATGATGTACGAGAACATGCCGACGCCAAAGATCTGGACCACGATGGTGTAGATGATCTGCTCGTTCCTGCCGTGGTCGGGGACGTAGTCGCCGTAGCCGATGGTCGCGATGGTCGTCGTCACCCAATAGAAGGCGCGGATGTAGCGGTCGATGGGCGGGCCGCCCCGCTCGCCTGCGCCGATGAGGATCCAGCCCAGGGCCATGATGTGGAGGGAGGCCGAGAGCCAGTAGGCGACGACGAGGAGGCGCATGAGGGCCGGGATGATGCGGAGGGACTCCTGCAGCTCCTTGAAGATCCTGCCGGCCTTGAAGAGCTTGATGAGGGTCAGTCCCTGCAGGAAGAGGTAGAGCTTCGAGAGGACCGGATCGGAGGGGAAGCCGTGGAAGGCCGCGAGGAGGATGACCTCGAAGGGGAAGGCGGCGAGGACGTCGATCGCGAACCAGCCGCGGAGATAGTGCCTGGCTATCTCCGGCCCGGTCTCGAGCTTGAGGTGGCCGACCTTTGCCTTGGTGAGGAAGTTCACCCCGATGTCCGCGACGAGGAGTGCGTTGAGGACGTAGTAGAGGATGTCTCCCGCGAAGGAGGCGAAGACGATGCGGTAGGTGATGATGAAGAGGAAGGTGAGGATGGCGCTGAGGATGAGGATGTTCCACGCGATCCGCGCCGGATGGTTGTGAGGGATCAGGCAGTCTTTCACCCCCTGATTATCGGCGCGGGAGCGGCGGCGAACGAGGGGCAATGGGGCCGGGGCGACCTCAGGCCTTCACGGCCTCGGCCGGGCCGTGGCGCTCAAGGTCGCGGTGCCGGATCACGGCCGCGATGCCGCGCTCGGCGAGGGCGGCGCCGAGGGCCTCGACCATGGCGACGGAGCGGTGGCGGCCGCCGGTGCAGCCGACGCGGATCCTGAGCACCGGCCTTCCCTGGGCCGCGTAGGCGGGCTCCATGGCCGCGGCGAGGGCGACGAGCCCCTCGAGGGCGCGCCGCGCGCTCTCGTGTCCGAGGACGTAGTCGGCGCAGGCCTTGTCCTTGCCGCTGAGGGGCCTGAGCTCGGGCACGTAATACGGGTTGGGGATGAAGCGCACGTCGACCACGACGTCCCCGGCCGGCGCCCCGTGCTTGAAGCCGAAGGAGGATAGCTCCACGACGGCGGACCTCGCCGGGACCTCCCCCTCGGCCGCGGCGAGGATCAGGTCGCGCTCCTCG
>CAYNPQ010000061.1:0-21249 GCA_964399065.1 uncultured Treponemataceae bacterium
GTCGAGGATCGAGGTGATCGAGTTGACCGCGGTGTTGTAGCCGCGGTTGCGGATGTTCTCGATGTCGACGATCTTCTTGAGGTTCTCGCGGATGTTGAGCTGGTCGAAGGTCGCGGGGTCGATCTCGGCGCGGAGGTTGGAGATCCGCTCCATGAGGTCCTTCGCGATGATCGAGTAGCGCCTGGACTTGGGGTTCTCGGTGTCGTCGTCGGTGTAGTCCCGGATCCGGTTCATCTTCTCGAAGATGATCTCGGTGTCGGAGAGCTCCTCCTTGCCGGAGTCGACGAGGCGGTCCTTGAGCTTCTCGATCTCCTTGTCGATCTGGTCGATCAGGTGCTTGGAGATCAGGTCCTTGATGAGGTACTCGACCGTGACCTGGTAGTGGAAGATCGGGGAGATGAGCTCGGAGTCGAGGATGTTGACGCTGAGCTTGACGTTGGTGACGGTCTTCGGCTTGTAGTTGTCGTCCTTGAAGGAGCACTTGACGACGGAGTAGGCGTTCTCGCCGCGGATGAAGGCGCCGACGTCGGTCTTCTGGCGGAGGAGGGCGTTGGTCAGGTTCTCCAGCTCGTTGACGCCGCGCTGGATGTGGCCCTGGAGGTGGCCGAACATGTTGACCATCGACTTCTCGACTTCGCCGGTGTTGAACTTGTCCGCGCCGCCGACCTGGTCGAGGAGCTCGCTGATCTCCTTCGGGGTGTAGCGGGCCAGGGACTTCATCTCCTCCTTGTCGATGAAGTTCCGGACCTTCTTCACCATCTCGTCCTCGGTGGTGACCATGAAGCGGTTGAACATGTTCTGGTAGTTCTGGTTGAAGTAGTTGTAGAGCTTCTCCTTCAACCCGCCCATCACGTCCAGGCGCTCCAGGACCTCCTTGGGGAGGCGGGCGTTGATATGGTGCAGGACCTTGTTGGTCTCTTCCTCGAGGAGCTGGTTGACCTCGCGCTGCTGGTCGCGGCCTTCCTGCGCGAGGGAGTTGCGGGAGCCGACGGCGGAGGGCTTCTCCGGGTGGAATACATTAGGACTCTTGGGTAGATCTATCGCGCCCATACGATCTCCTTTTCACAGTTGAAGATTCTTAGGTTATAGTATCCAAGGACGATATTTGTTGTAAAGGCACAAAAAGAATTTTCGGATGCTGTTTGCGCCTTAATATGGAAGAAAACCGCTCGGGACGAGTCCGCGCATCCAGCCCGTCCGACGGAAAGGTAGGCCGCAGTGAACGGTCCGCAGCGCCTCGCCCTCATCGCGACCCTGATCGTGCTCGTCTCAGCCCTCCCTTCTCCGGCCGCCACCAACGCCGAGGCCGGCGGCACTGAACGCCTGTCGGGGAGCCTGGACCTCGTCCTCCTCCTCGACAAGTCCCTTTCCATGGCGCCATTTTTCGACGAAGTAAAGACCTACGCGGCGGGCGAGGTCCTTGGCCCCATCCTGTCGCCCGGCGACCGCCTCATCGTCGAGCTCGTCTACGGGAAGGTCGAGCGGCTCTACGCCGGCACCATCGCCTCGGAGGCAGACAAGGCCGCGGCGATCCGCTCACTGAGGGCGGTGCGCGCCGACGGGCCCTTCACGGACCTCGGCGCCGCCCTCGACGTCGCCGCGAGGGATATCAAGGAGCTCGGCCAGCCCGAGCGCCCCAAATATGTCCTCCTCCTCTCTGACGAGCGTCAGGAGGCTCCGGACGGCAGCCCCTACCGAGCCGCCGACTTCAAGCTCCGCCATCCCTACCTCGAGTACGTGAAGCGCGTGCAGCTCGGCCGCTTCCGAGCCATCACCATCGGCCTGCAGGTGGGCGCCAAGGTCGAGGCGGCCTCCGCCTCGGTCCTGCGCGTGCTCTCGGAGCCGCCCTCGACCCGCGGCACGCCGGGGGCGGCGCCGTCGGGCGCTTCCGGGACCGCGCCATCGACTTCCGGCCAGCCGGCGCAGGCGGGCGGAGCCCCGGCGGCCGCAGGTTCGGCGAATTCGGCGGCCGGACAGGCTCCTTCGGGCGCCCCCTCGCCCGCCGCGGCGGGTGGCGTCGGGGCCGGCTCGTCGCCGGCGACCGCGGGGCCCGGCGGGGAAACCGGCTCCCGGTCGGGAACCATGCCGATACTTATAGCGGGCATCGCGGCCATCGCGCTTGCGGCCGCGGTCGTCGTTCCGCTAGTATTGAAAAACAAGCGGAAGGAAGAAGAAGAGCGACGGGGAGAGACATGACCCTCGACGAGCTGGCGGAGTTCCTTGCCTCTCGCGACGACTTCGTCGTCGTGTCCCACGACGGCCCCGACGCCGACGGCATAGGCGCGGCATACGCCCTCGTCACGGCCCTGGAACTGCTCGGGAAGAGGGCCGTCGCCGCCGTGTCCGACGCCCTCCCCGCCAAGTTCCGCTTCATCGACCGCCGCGGGCTCTTCCGCTCCCTCGCGGCCGGCGGCCTGGATTTCCGGCCCAAGGTGGCCGTCGTCGTCGACACCCATGACTTCAGCTACGTGGGCTCGCGGGTCGAGGCCCTCCTCAGCGAGGTCTCCGACCGCCTCGTCATCGACCACCACGAGCCCAAGGGCGAGCGCTTCGAGCCCTCCCTTCTCGACTCCTCCGCCTCGTCGACGAGCGAGCTCGTCTTCCTCGCCGCGCGAAAGCTCGGGATCGAGCTCCCCGAGGACGCGGCGGAGGCCGTCTTCGCGGGCATCGTGTACGACACCGGCTCCTTCGCCTACCCGAAGACCGGGGAGGCCACCTTCGACTGCGCCCGCGAGCTCGTGCGCCTCGGGGTGAGGCCCTACACGATCCACAACCGCATGTACGAGTCCTCGTCGATCGGCGTCCTCATGCTCCAGAAGGCCGTCCTCTCCACCCTCGAACTGCACGCCGACAACCGCATCGCCGTGCAGACCCTGAGCGGGGCCCAGCTCGCCTCGACGGGGGCCGCCTATGAGGACGCCGAGGACCTGGTCAACCTGCCCCTGCAGGGCAGGAGCGTGGAGGTGTCGGTCCTGTTCAAGGAGAACCTCGAGGGGAAGCTCCGCTGCTCCCTCCGCTCGAAGGGACGGGTCAACGTCGCCCACATCGCCCAGTCCTTCGGCGGGGGCGGCCACAAGACCGCGGCCGGCTTCACCTGCCAGGCGCCCCTTGAACGCTCCGAAGCCGACGTGCTAAAAACCATCGTCAGGGCGCTCGCCGACATCGCCGATGCCTGAGTACCGCCGGTACGGGGCGCGCGGGCGTCGCCTCCCCGGGGTCGCATGAAGAAGCTCGTCCAGTCGCTGTTCCTCGCCTTCTGCGCCGTCGCCGTGGTCGTCGGGGCCTACTACCTCATCAGGGAGCGCTCGGGCGCCGCGGCCGCGTCCCGGCCGGTGGCGACGCGGCAGGTCGTCGTCTCCCAGGGCTCGGCCGCGGGCGACGACCGCGACTCCAGGGCCGAGCGCGAATCCGCGGTGAACCGGATCGCGGCCCTCCCCAACGAGGTCATCCTCGACGTCATGTCCGTCAACGTCGACCAGGACGAGGGCGACGAGCAGGTCCTCACGGTGCGCAAGACCGACAAGCCCGACGGCCGGCTCTGGATCGTCGTGGCCGACTACCTGCCGCAGCGCAGGGGCTGGGCCCGCTCCTGGGAGGGCGAGACCCTCGCGACGAAGCCGACGACCTTCTCGATACAGGCCAAGGACCTCCTCGGCGACCACGAGCCCGCCATCGTCTGCACCGGCATGGACGAATCGAACGAGCAGACGATCACGGTCTTCCGCCGCCTCCCCGACGCTCCCCTCCTCGAGTACGAGCAGGCCTGCGCGGTGGCCGCCGACGCGGTCGCCGTCGAGGAGGTCGAGCGCTCGGAGGGCTACCAGCTCGGCCAGACATCGGGGGAGAGCTGGCCTATCCTCGCCTACGCCCGCGACAAGGACTCCCCCAACCTCCTCGACCAGGTCAAGAGCGTCTACCGCTGGGACTCCCGGAAGAAGGTCTACGTCCTCTCGGGCACCGAGCGCATACCCGGCGCGCAGGTCGAGCGGGAGATGGTCTCCAAGGTCCTCACCGGATCGGAGGCCGACTTCGAGGATTTCCTCCAGGGCGTCTGGTACGCGGCGACCACGGGCCCCTTCGACCCGGGCGCGCGTCTCGTCGTCTTCGACCGCGCCGCGCGCAAGATCACCTTCTTCTCCTCCGAGGCCCAGGAGGTCTTCACCTGGACCGAGTCCAACCCGACCCGCTACGGGCTCTACGCGAGCTGCCAGAACGAATCCGTGACCAACCTGCGCCGCCTCATGAACATCGAGCTCACCGGCTCGGACTCCATCTCGATGCGGGTCTTCGAGGACGTGCAGATGAAGGTCGACGTGGAGGACCGCTGGGACGGCGGCTACCGCAAGCTCCCCTCGGAGGGCGCCGCGGCGCTCGCGAGGAGCGCGGCGGGCCACCTCGACCCCTCCCTCGTCCTCGAGGGGCCCTACCGAGCCTCCGACGGAACCGAGCTCGTGTTCGCCCGCCCGCATTACACTTTGCGCTCCGGAGAGCGCATCGAGCGCGGCTCCTTCAACTCGTATCGCCTCGGGAAGGACAGCGTCGTCGAGCTCACCGCCTTCCGCGAGAACGGGCTCCGCGCCTCGCGCAGGACGTACCGGGCCAAGTTCACGGAGCAGAAGAACGGGAGGACGACCTTGCGGAAGCTCGTCCTGACGCCGGCGAGGGCGGCCATCGACGGGCTCGAGCTCCTCGGCGAGCCGGACCTGGTCCTCGAACAGCGGGCCGGCGGCTGATGGCAGATCCTGCGATTCGTTGACGACTATCGGTGTTGAAGGGATGGAACACTAAAAGATCGGGTAGGATTCGAAGCCCGCGTCCTTGAGCCGGTCCCTGGTCCTCGCCGGGTCGGCCCCTCCCTCGACCACCACCGCCCAGCGCCTCCCGTCGTCGCCGGCCTTGGGCTTCATCTGCGGCCTCGGCTCGATGAGGGCCGTGAAGCCCTTCGCGGCGAGAGCGTCGCGCATCGAGGTGGCGTTCTCCTCGCGGGCGTAGTAGCCGACCTGGAAGCGGCGCGCGACCGCAGCGGTCGCCGAGGCATCGGCGGCGGGTGGAGCCAGGGCGGGCGGGGCAGGCGCCGCGGACGCGGACGCCGCCGGGGCGGAAGCCGCCGGCGCGGGCGTCGCGGGTGCGGGTACCGTCGGGGCGGGCTTGGCCGGGAGGGCTCCCGAGAGCGCCAGGGCTCCCAGGTACCAGTGAGGCATAGGGGGCAGGGCGGCCGAGCCGGAGGCTACGAGGGCCTCGGCGCTGCCCGGGTATTCCTTCGCGAGGGCGGCCGCCGCGTCCTTCCTCGACTCGGGCGAGGAGAGGGCCCAGACGAGGAAGCGGGCCTCCCTGCGCGTGTCCGCGCCGATCTCCGCGCTTGGATCGACGCGGCCCGGGCCTGCGATATCCTCGGCCATGGCCTTGGCCTCCGAGCTCCGGCCCCTCATGGCGAGGGCCCAGGCGCCGACGAGCCGGGCGCGGGCCGACTGCCCGGGGCCTTGTGCCGACATCAGGGCGAGGGCCGCGAGGTCCGTGGCCTTCTCCGCCTCCCCCGCCGCCAGCCAGGACCGCGCGGCCCGCACGGCCAGGACGGGATCGCGGCCGCCCGAGGGGAGGGCCGAGGCCTCCTCGTAGCGGCGGGCGGAGTCCGCGTAGCGGCCGAGGAGGAGGGCCAGGTCGCCGGCTTGAATCGCATAACGCGTCCTGTCCTCCGGCGCGGCGAGCCCGGGCAGGAATTCCGCGATTAGGGCGAGGGAATCCTCGGGCGGCAGGGCTTCGGCGAGGGACCCGAGCGTGGAGGCGAGCCCCGCGCCGGCCGCCGCGGCCTTCGCCCTGGCCTCGGCGAGCTTCGAGGCCGCGGACGCCGGCTTGTCGGCCGGCTTCTCAGCCGCGGCGGCCACGGGCTGCGGATCGGCGGCCTTCTGGGCGAGGCCCGGGGATGGCCGCAGGGCGAGCGCCGCCGCGAGGAGGGCGAGGGCCCCGGCCCTCACCTCGCCTCCCCTCCCGCGGGGATCTCCTCGGCGCGGAAGGTGTTGCCCGAGAGGCCGGTCAGCCGGACAGTCGCGAAGCTCCCGACCCGCGAGGCCGGGGCCGGGAAGACGACCATCTCGTCGCGCTGGGTCCTGCCCAGCAGCTCGGACTTGCGCCGCTTCGAGACGTCCTCGACGAGAACCTCGGCGACGGCGCCGACCCTCGACTCCATGAGGGAGCGCGTGGTCTCGCGCTGGAGCTCGATCACCCGCGCGAGGCGCTCGCGCTTGACCTTGTCGGGCACGCGGCCCGGCATCGTCGCCGCGGGCGTGCCCTCGCGGGGATTGAAGTGGTACATGAAGGAGTAGGCGAAGCCGACCTCGCGCATGAGGTCGAGGGTGTCGGCCAGGTCCTCCTCGGTCTCGCCGGGGAAGCCCACGAGGATGTCGGTGGAGAGGGAGAGGCCGGGTATCGCCGCGCGCATGCGGGCCACGAGGTCGAGGTAGGCGCGACTCGTGTACCTGCGGTTCATGGCCTCGAGGACGCGGTCCGAGCCGGACTGCACGCAGAGATGGACATGGCGGCAGAAGAGCTCGTCCTCGGCGAGGACGCGGATCAGCTCCTCCGAGAGGTCCTTCGGGTGGCTCGTGAGGAAGCGGACCCAACGCAAGCTTCCCCTGCCGCGGTCCCGGAGATGCGCGGACATGAGCCGGAGGAGGCCGGGGAAGTCGAGCTCCCGGCCCTCCTCCCTCCAGCGGTAGGAATTGACGTTCTGGCCGAGGAGGGTGACCTCGCGGGTGCCCGAGTCCTCGAGGGCGTCGAGCTCCGCGAGGATGTCCGAGGGCCGCCGCGAGACCTCCCTGCCCCGCAGGTAGGGCACGATGCAGTAGGCGCAGAAGTTGTCGCAGCCGTGCATGATGGGGAGGAAGGAGCGGAAGGCGCCGGGCTCGGCGTAGGAGGAGGCGAAGACGAAGGAAGGGCTCTCCTCGATGTCGCCGACCTCCCTTCCCTGCTCGACCGCGTCGAGGACGAGGCCGAAGGCCTGCTTCTGGAAGGTGCCGACGACGTGGTCCACCGCGGGCTGGCGCCCGCGTATCTCGTCCTTGAGGCGCTCGGCCATGCAGCCCGTGACGACGATGGCGAGCCTGCGGCCCTCGCGCTCCCGCCTGCGCTTGACCGAGGCGAAGAGGTCGATGCGGCCCCAGGCCCGGCTCTCGGCCGTGGCGCGCACGGAGCAGGTGTTGATGAGGACGAGGTCGGCGCCGGCGGCGTCCTCGGCCTGCTCGGGGCGGGCCTCGCCGTAGGAGTCGCGCGCGGCGGCCGGGTCGGCGGGAAGCCATCCCCGCTCGCGGAAGATGGTCTCCAGGGCCGCCGACTCGGCCTTGTTCATCTGGCAGCCGTAGGTTTCGATGAGATAGCGCATCAAGCCCGGTTCCGCAGCCCCTTTACGAATTTGAAGATGTTCCAGGCGCCGTAGCCGAGGAGGGCGACGCCCGCGAGGCTGACGAGGCCGGTGGCGAAGCCGGCAAGGCCGGAGATGATCGGGATGTGCCAGCGTGAGAGCCCGCTGAGCACGAGGAGGCCGCCGGCGCCCATGGCGATCGCGCCGCCGGTCTTGTCCGCCTTGGCCTCGGACTTGAGGCTCGTCGAGCCCACCACGAGGGCGATGCCGCCGAGCACAACGCCGGCCACGCCGCCGAACCAGAGGGCCACTCCCTTGAGGGCCAGGAGGGCGATGCCGCCTATCGCGGAGCCCACGCCCCGCACTCCCCTGCTCGTGAGCTCCCTCTGCGAATCCACGGGATCGAGATAATCCATGCCTTTCCTCCGTTCGCCGCCTCGGCCGCCCTTCGGCCGACCCCTCGCGGGCATCGGCTCCGGCGTCCCGGCCGGGCGCGAGTATCATGCAAATAATACGGAATTCGCGGGTCGTGGTAAAGGCCGAGTCTCAATGCCTGAAGCAGCGTTGGCCGGTGAACTTCATCGCCGCGCCGTACTCGTTGCAGGCCTCGATGGACTCGAAGTCGCGAAGCGAGCCGCCGGGCTGGACCACGGCGCCCACGCCCTCGCGGAGGCCCACGTCGATGCCGTCGCGGAAGGGGAAGAAGGCGTCGGAGACCATCACCGAGCCGCGGAGCCCTCCCTTGGCCCCGGCGACCTCCTCGAGGACGGCGCCCTTCGCCGCCTCGTCGGCCGACTCGTTCCAGCCCCTGCCCGTCCGCTCCCAGAGGAGGCGGTCCTCGAGCTTGCGGTAGGCCTTGTCGCGGGCGATCTGCGCGACGCCGACCCGGTCCTGCTCGCCGGTGCCGATGCCCACCGTCGCCCCGTCCTTGACGTAGATGACGGAGTTCGAGGTGACGCCGGTCTCCACGAGCCAGCCGAAGAGCATGTCGGCCCACTCCGCCTCGGTGGGCTCGCGCGCCACCTCGTAGTCCCGGCCGTCCTTGACGCAGGCGGCGGGCAGGAAGTCCTCGCGGCGCGTTATGCGCGACACGAAGGAGCGCTGCACGACGAGGGCGCCGTCGAGGAGGGCGCGGAAGTCGAGGACGGGGCGCAGGGCCCATCGCTCGATCCGCTCCATGGCGGGGATGCGCATGATCCTGAGGTTCTTGCGCGCGGCGAGGAGCTCGAAGGCGCCCTCGGCGTAGTCGGGGGCGGCCACGACCTCGCAGTAGGACTTGGCGATCTCAGAGGCGGTCTCGAGGTCCATGGGCCGGTTGAGCACGACGGCGCCCCCGAAGGCCGCGACCCGGTCGGCCAGGTAGGCCCGCCGGTAGGCCTCCGCCGGGCAGGAGCCCATGGCGAGGCCCGAGGGGTTGTTGTGCTTCATGACCGCGCAGGCGGGCGAGCCCGGGAGGTAGCGGAGGATGGCGAGGCCCGAGTCGACGTCGGTGAGGTTCGTCTTGCCGGGATGCTTGCCGAACTGGAGGAGCTCGGCGGCCGAGACGAGGCCCTCGCCGGGCTCGAGGACGACGGCGTCGCCCAACGCGAGGTTGCCGCCGACGGGGCGGTAGAGGGCGCCCGGCTGGTCGGGGTTCTCGCCGTAGCGCAGGCCCCTGCGCTCGCCCTCGACCTCCCAGGTGACCTTCTCGTAGGCGAGGGCGGTCCGCTCGCCGGACTCCTCGAGGAAGGCGATCTCCATCCGCGGGGGGAAGGGATCGTCGGCGAAGCTGCGGTACGCGGCGGCCAGGTTCTTCGGATCCATGTCCCTCACTCCGACTCGTAGGCCGCGTCGAGGGCGGCCGTGTCCATCCGCGAGAGCCGCTCCGCGAGCGCCGCGTCGAAGCGCGCGGTCCTCGCGAAGGCCTCGGCGGCCAGGTTGCGCCTGAAGGAGAGCCCGGTGCATCCCTCGAAGTCGCGGAGCTCGCGGAGGAGGGCCGGGTACTGCCCCGGGTCCGAGACCGCGGCGACGCGGAGGAAGTTCTTCGCGGCCGCGCGGATCATCGCGGGGCCGCCGATGTCGATGCGCTGCCGGAGGTCCTCGGGCCCGGAACTCGGGTCGGCGGCCGCGGCCTCGAAGGGGTAGAGGTTCGCGATCACCGCGTCGAAGGCGACGGCGCCCGCGCGCGCGAGGTCGGCGTCGTGCTCGGCGTTGCCGGGTTCGGCGAGGAGGCCGAGGTAGATCTTCCAGTCGAGGGTCTTCACGAGGCCGCCCTGCATCTCGGGCTGCCCCGTGTAGTCGGAGACCGCGACGACGCGGGCCTCGGCCCGCTCGCCGAGGGCGGCGCGCAGCTCGGCGAGGGTGCCGCCCGTCGCGTAGAAGCGGGAGCCGGGGCAGACCGCGGCCATGGCGCGCACGAGGTCGGCGAGTCCCGCCTTGTCGTAGGTCGACACCAGGACGTTGCGCAGGGGCGCCACGTCGGGGACGACGCGGACCCGGTTGAATGCCATGCCTGCCTCCTTCAGCCGCCGACCGGCGGGTACTCGACGTAGGCGTACGCGGAATGGTTGTGGATGCTCTCGAAGTTCTCGGCCGCGACCGAGAAGCGCGGGAACTTGCCGAGGGCCGAGACCGCGACGTAGACGCCGCGGACCACGTCCTCGACGAAGCGGGGGTTCTCGTAGGCCCGCTCGGTGACGCTCTTCTCGTCCTCGCGCTTGAGGAGCGTGTAGACCCCGCTCGAGGCCTCGGCCTCGACGAGGGCGACGAGGTCCTCGATCCAGAAGAAGGGGCCGAGGGCGACCGTGAGGGTGACGACGCCCCGCTGGTTGTGGGCGCCGTGCTCGGAGATGGCCTTGGAGCAGGGACAGACCGTCTGCACCGGCACCGAGACCGTGACGTCGAACTCGCGGCCCGAGGGGCCGACCTTGCCGGAGTAGCCGCAGTCGTAGGACATGATCGCGGCCTGCCCCGTGACCGGCGCGCGCTTCTCGATGAAGTAGGGGAAGTGGAGGTCCGCGTAGGCCGTCTCGGCCTCGAGGCTCTCGCGGATCTCCTCGAGCATGCGGAGGAACTTCGGCATCGAGAGGTCGCGGCGGTGCTCGTCGAAGACCTCGATGAAGCGGCTCATGTGGGTGCCCTTGAAGTCGTGGGGCAGGTCGGCGTAGAGGTTCACTATGGCCGCGGTGTGCTGGATCCCGTCCGCCTTGTCGCGGAGCGTTATCGGATAGCGCAGGCCCTTGACGCCGACCTTCTGTATGGGGACTCGCCGCTCGTCCCGCATGCCCTGGACGTCGACCATGCTAGCCACGGCCCGCCCGCGCGGCGCCGGCCGCGTCCGCGGCGCGCTCCGCCGCCCTGGTCGCGTTGTCGAGGAGCATGGTGATCGTCATGGGGCCGACCCCGCCGGGCACCGGCGTGATCCAGCCGGCGACCTCGGCCGCGGCCTCGTAGTCGACGTCGCCCTTGAGGCGGTAGCCGGCCTTGGCCGTCGGGTCCCCGACCCTGGACACGCCGACGTCGATGACGCAGGCCCCCGGCTTGACCCAGTCGCCCTTGACGAGGCCGGGCCTGCCCGCGCAGGCGATCAGGATGTCGGCCTCGCGGCAGGCCGCGGCGAGGTCGCGCGTGCCGGTGTGGCAGGCGGTCACGGTCGCGTTGATCGATTTCCGGGTGAGGAGGTTGATGAGGGGCCGGCCCACGAGGGTCGAGCGGCCGAGCACGACGGCGCGCGAGCCGTCGGTGGGGACGCCCGAGCGCCTGAGGAGCTCGATGACGCCGGCCGGCGTGCAGGGGATGAAGCAGGGCTCCTCGAGGAGCATGCGGCCGATGTTCTCGGCGGTGAGCCCGTCGACGTCCTTCGCGGGCGAGATCGCGGAGATGATGCGGCGCTCGTCGATGTGCCGCGGGAGGGGCAGCTGGACGAGGATCCCGTGCACCGCGGGGTCCGCGTTGTACGATCTCACGAGCTCGAGGAGCTCCTCCTCGCCCGTGCCGGCGGGCAGGCGCCTGCCGAGGCTCGCGATGCCGAGCTCGGCCGAGGCCTTCTCCTTGCCCGTGACGTAGGAGAGGGAGGCGGGATCCTCGCCGACGAGGACGACCGCGAGCCCCGGCGCGACGCCGCGGGCCGCGAGGGCCTCGACCCGGGCCTTGATCTCGGCCCTGATCTCCCGGGCCACCTCCTTGCCGTCGATCACCCGAGCGGACATGCTCACCCCCTGCCTGGCTGCCTACGCGCTACTATACAGCCCGGGCAGGGATATGATCAACGGCGGCGGGCGGGGCTACTTGTCGCCCACGAAGCCGACGGAGCCGGCGATGTAGTACTTCTGGAAGGCCACGAAGAGGATCACCGGCACGGCGACGACGAGCACCGAGGCCGCGCAGAGGGCGCCCCAATCCTGGATGAACTGCCCCTTGAGCATCGGGATGACCTGGGTGGCCATGAATTTCCTCGGATCGAAGATGCAGACGAGGGGCCAGAAGAAGGAGTCCCAGGACCAGACGAACTGGAGGATGCCGACCGAGACCAGGGCGGGATAGCTCTGCGGCAGGACGACGCGCGCGAAGATCCAGTAATCCGAGGCCCCGTCGATCTTCGCCGCCTCCTCGATGTTGAGGTCCTGGCCCTTTATCACGTTGAGCATGAAGAAGATGATCCAGGGCAGGGCCGTCGCCGTGTTCATGACGACGACGCTCGCGAAGCGGTCCAGGAGGCCGAGGCCGTTCAGGATCTTGAAGGCGGGAATCGCGATCATCTGGCCGGGGATGGCCATCAGCGAGAGGATGACGACGATCGCGAGCGACTTGCCCGGGATCCAGTGGCGGGCGAAGGCGTAGGCGGCCATGGAGCCGAAGAGGGCCGGGAAGGCCGCGCCGAGGACCGAGGTGAAGAAGGAGTTCCACAGCGAGCGCATCATGGGGATGCTCATCCCGCTCGTGACGGTCCGGTAGTTCTTCAGGGTGAGGCTGAATTCGTCGAGCCTCCACCAGCCGTTGACGATTTCCGCGTAGGGGCGGAGCGAACCGGCCACCACGCCGACGAAGGGCAGTATCCACAGGACTCCGACCGCCGTCGCGAGGAGAGCGCGGAGGATCCGGCGGAACGCGCTCTCCCGCCTCATGCCTGCCTCGCGGACTTGCGCACGTTGAGGACGATGGGTACCGCGGCGGTCAGCGTGATGAGCGTCGCGATCGCGGAGCCCGTGCCGAACTTGAAGTACTTGAAAGCCTCGAGGTACATCTGGAAGCCGAGGACGTTGGAGGCTCCCCCCGGCCCGCCGTAGGTCGAGGAGTAGACGAGGTCGAAGCCCGTCAGCTCCTGGATGATCGACATCACGACGATGGTGGCGATCGAGGAGCGGAGGAGGGGCAGCTTGATGCGGAGGAAGAGCTGCCAGCCGTTCGCGCCGTCGACGATGCCGGCTTCGATGAGTGAGTCCGGGATCGCCGTGAGGGCGGCCATGAAGACGACCATGCTGTAGCCCGTCCAGGTCCAGACGCTCGTCAGGATGAGGGCGAGGAGGGCCGTCTCGGGATGCGAGAACCAATTGATGTAGAGGGCGTCGATCCCGAGGAGGTGGAGGAAATGCGGGATCATCCCCGCCCCCTTCTCGAAGAGGAAGAGGGTGACGATGCCGGTCACCACCCCCGGCACGAGCATGCCGATGAAGATGAAGGTCCTGAGGAAGGCCAGCTTCGGGAGGCGGATCATCAGCAGGGCGCAGGCCAGGCCGAGGAACATCGAGAGCGGCAGGTGGAGGGCTATCCAGAACAGGTTGTTGACGAGGGCGCCGAAGGGCGGCCGCCCCCTCGCGATGCCCTTCCAGTTCACGATGTCGCGTCCGGCGAAGAGCCGCGCGAAGTTGCCGAGCCCGACGAAGCGCGTCCCGTCCTCGTTCGAGTACAGGCTCGCGACGAGGCTGCGGAGCACGGGATAGAGGAGGAAGACCGAGACCAGGAGGAGGGCCGGCAGGAGGAAGACGATGGTCTCCGCCTTGAGGCGCCTTCTCCGGGAATGTCCGCGAGCTGAGGGGACGGGGCCTTGGCCCCTCGGGATGGCGGCGGCGAGCCCCGTCCCCGTGCTCACTTCGCGCCCCTCAGGGTCTCCTCGGAGGCAGCCTGCATCTCGGCGAGCACCGAGTCGAGGGTCTCCTCCGTCGGGTCGGCCCAGAGCAGCTTGAGCTGGTCCCACATGACGGTCTGGAACTTGCCGCCGATCTGGTCGTCGATGTCGGGGTCGAGGGCCACGGAGCCGATGATCTTCAGGATCCGCTGCTCGGCGGGCGGGTAGTTGGCCTCGGGCACCTTGAGGTAGGTGGCGATGCGGCCGCCGCCCTTGACCTGGATGGCCTGGCCCTCGGTGGCGAGGAACTTGAGCAGCTTGAGGGCCTCCTGCGGATGCTCGGTGTAGGCGGGGATGAACCAGAAGTCGGTCCACATGGAGATCGCCTTCTGCCCGGGGAGGAGGCAGACCGAGTACTCGCCGGGGGGATTGGTGAACTTCATGGAGTCGGTCGTGCCGCCGAAGAAGAGGCCGTACTTGCCCGCCCACATGTTCTGGGTGACCACCGAGTTCTCCTCGGACTCGCCGAAGTAGCCCTTGGCGAGGAGGGGGAGGAGGTAGGTCGAGAGGAGACCCTTCACCTGCGAGCTCTCCCAGGAGAGCTTGCCAGCGGTGAGGTCGTCGTACATGGCCTTGCCGCCGAAGGTGTTGATGAAGGTCTGGATGACGGTGGTGTTGGTCCAGCCGACCCCGCCGCCGGTGCCGATCGCCGCCTTGACGCCGGGCGCCTTGCGGACCTTGTCCATGATGCCGATGAATTCGTCCCAGGTCTTCGCCGTCTTCGGCTCGGGGATCTTGTTGTCGCGGTAGAACTTGGCGTTGTACTCGGCGATGTCGAGGCCGCCGATGCTCGTGACGCCGTAGAGCTTCTTGCCGATGACGAACTGCTCCATGTAGCCGGGCCGGTAATCCTTGATGTCGATCGCGCCGTCCACGGCCAGGATGTTCCCCTTCCTGGCCTGGTCGACGATGAAGGCCGAGAAGGAGGTGTCGATGATGTCGGCCGGGGTCTTCTTCACGGCGAACTGCGTGGCGAGGATGGTGGACGTGTCCTCGGGCTTGCCGGTCCGGTACTCGACCTTGATCCCGGGGTTGAGCTGCTCGAAGCGGGCGAGGACGGGCTTGAAGCCCTCGAGCTCCTTGTCCGCCCAGGGAGCGATCATCCTCAGGGTGACGACGCCCTGCGCGGCGAGGCCCTGGCCGACCGCGGCCAGGACGAGGAGCGCGGCGAGGAATTTCCGTGACGTTCGCATGATGCCTCCTTGACGAGAAGTCGCGACTATCCCGGCCCGGCTCTGCCGGGCCTTCCCGCGCCCGGGCCGGGCGCGGCGAGATCCTGCGTTGCGCGCTATCGGATCGAGGGCAGGTAGGGCGCCTGGATCCTCAGCATGTGGTCGAGCATCGCCTCAGTCTCCCGGGCGCGGCAGGCGCAGAGCGGGTCGACGAGCAAGGCCTGGAGGAGGAGCCTCCTCGAGCCCTCGGCGTAGGCCCGGACGAGGAGCCTCTGCACCGATTGCTGCTGCCGGATGAGGGCCGCGAAGCCCTCGGGCAGGCGCCCCACCCTCTCGGGCTCCGGGCCCGAGGAGCCGACAACCGCCGGCAGCTCCACGGCCGTGTCGGGATCGAGGTTCTCGATGAAGCGTCCCGAGTTGAGGACGTTGACGGCTGGCCGCCAGCGCCCGCGGCCGAGGGCGATGTCGGCGACGACGGGGACCGCGAGCTCGCCGGAGGGCTTGATCGAGGCGACGTCGACCGGGGTCGAGGGCGACATCGCCTCGCGCTCCTTCTCGGCTATGCGGCGCTCGAAGTAGGTCTTCACGTCGACCTTGTTGCGCCAGGCCTCGAAGACCACGCGGCCGTCCACGCCCGACTCGGCCGGATCCACGATCCGGTCCTCGTTCCCGAAGATCCAGAGCTTGCCCGCGATCTCGTGGGCGAAGCCGAGGTACTCGCCGATGTGGTGGTCCGAGCAGTAGCCGAGGGCGCCGAAGGTCTCCCAGAGGTAGCGGGCCAGGGGCGGCAGGGCGTCGGCGCGCGCGGCCACGCGCCGCTCGAACTCGGGCACCAGGTCCGCTCCGCCCGCCCTCTCGGCGATCTTGTAATAGGTGTAGAAGTGGTTCATGCCGGCGGTCCGGATGTCGAGCTCCTCCTCGGGCCGCTCGAGCAGCGCGGTCGTGAGCCGGCGGAAGCTGTAGAAGCCGTGGCAGAGGCCGATGGCCCTCACCTTGGTCAGGCTGAGGATCGCGGTGAGCACCCGCGCCTCGGGGTTGGTGAAGTTGACGACCCATGCCTCGGGGCAGAGCGCCTCGACGTCGGCGCAGATGGCCATGATGGTCTTGAAGTTGCGCAGGGCGTGGAAGGCGGCGCCGGGCCCGCCGTTCTCGCCGTAGACGTGGGGGATGCCGAAGGCGAGGGGCACGCGGAAGTCCTGCTCCCAGAGCTCCATCCGCTTCGTGGCCACCGAGATGAGGACGAAGTCGGCGCCGGGGAGGGCCTCGCGCCGCTCCGTGGTCGCGGTGAAGCGGATCTTCGCGCCGAAGGCCTCCGCGCAATGGCGGGCGTAGGCCAGCATGGCCTCGAGGCTGCCCGGGTCGATGTCGACGAGGGCGACCTCGATCTCCCTCGCGTCCCGCAGCTCCCTCTCGAGCATGAGGTCGTGGACGAGGCCGCGCGCGAATTCGCGGCTGCCCGCTCCGATCATGACTATCTTCAGGGTCTTGCCCATGCCCGCCGTCCCCTTCACGCCGGCGGCGCCGCGGAGGCGCGCCTGACGTGCCTGCATCCTACGGCCGGTTCCCGCAGGATGTCAAACCGCCTGTTTGATATATTCATTTTACTGTTATATATGTATTCCACTGACAGGAATGGCCCATTTTTCAACATTGCGGTAAATGGCCTTGCACTACTGGCACTTTGAGTATATCCATAACACCATGACGCCAGACAAGGACGGCCTTCTCTACGAAAGGGTCGAGGACGCGATCCGCGCCGACCTCGCCGCGGGGCGGATCGGGCCCGACCAGGCCCTGCCCTCGGAGCGGCAGCTCGCCGAGCGGCACGGGGTCAGCCGCATCACGGTGAAGCGGGCCCTCGCCGACCTCATCCGCGAGGGAGCGCTCGAGCGGAGGCCGCGCCGCAAGGGCGCCTTCCCGAGGCCCGGCCCCGAGGAGCGTCCCACCCTCCGCATGATCGCCGTGGCCATCGACGACGTGCGCGACAGCTTCGGCTCGCGGATGCTCCGCGGCATCGAGGACTACCTTTGGGACCGCCGCATACACACCCTCATCTGCAACGCCGACCGTGACTTCTCGAAGGTCGAGGAGTACTTCCGCTCCCTCGGCTCGAACGCGGTCGCGGGCGTCATCTTCGCCCCGGTCATCGACGAGGGCTACGCCGAGCGCAACCGCAGGCTCGTCGCGATCCTCGAGCGGGCGGGCATCGCCTACACCCTCATCGACCGCTACATACCGGGCCTGCTCTCGAACTACGCGGTGGCCGACCACGAGGAGAGCTCGCGCGTCCTCACGGGCCGCCTCCTCGACCTCGGCTACCGCCGCATCCTCCTCATCCGCGGCCTGCCCTGCACGAGCATGGACGGCCGCGCCGCGGGCTACGCCGCGGCGCACGCGGAACGGGGACTCCGCCTCGACAAGCGGCTGGTCCTCCGCGCGAACGAGAACCTCCTCGAGCCGGGGGGGGCGGGCGCCGAGGCCGAGCGCCTCCGGGGGCGCATCGCGGCGGCGGGTCGCTTCGACTGCCTCTACGCCCTCAACGACCGCCTGCTCCGCGGCGCGGTCTCCTGCTTCGAGGCCCTCGGACTTCCGCGCGACGGGAGCGTCCCGGCCCTCTCGCACGGCGAGCTCTCCTCGCCGCCCTTCCCGGGCGCGCCGTCCATGCCGCACTTCGTCGAGCCGAGCTACGAGATGGGATGGGAGGCCGCGAGGATCCTGGTCGAGTACATCAACGATCCGGGCAAGGCCATCGTCCGGAAGGTCCTGCGGTCGAGGCTCGTGGCGGGCTGAAGGGCGCCGACGATCTGGGTCGCACCGAGGGAGACTAGCGCGAGAGGCCCTCGAAGTAGGCCCGGTAGCGCGCGAGGCCCTCGGCCAGACGCTCCGGCGGCAGGATGAGCGAGGCGGTGAAGTAGGCCTCGCGCTCCATGTCGAAGAAGTAGCCCGGCTGGGACCAGAGCCTCGCGTCCCGGAGGAGGCCGGCGGCCAGCTCCTCCTCGGGCGCGAGGCGCGGCGACTCGACGAGTGCGGTCCAGCCCCCTTCGCAGCGGAGCACGCGGTGCGGCGAGTCCCCGCCCTCGAGGAGCCCGCGGGCGGTCGCGAGGTTCGCCGCGATCCTCGCCCGGGCGGCCTCGCCGAACTCCGCTTCGCGCGCGAGGAGGGAGGGCAGGGCCCGCATGGTCGGCGTGCCCGCGGAGAGGTAGGAGTCGGCGATGATCTCGAGCCTGCCCATCGCCTCGGCCAGCTCTCCGGCGGGACCTGAGCAGGCGATCCAGCCGAGCTTGGCCTGGGGCAGGCCGAGGAGCTTGGAGAGGCCGTCGAGGACGAAGGTCGGGACCGACTCCTCGACGAGGAAGGAACGCCTGTCCCCGGCCTCGGCGGGGAAACCGAAGAAAACTTCGTCGGCGACGATCGCGGCTCCGTGCCTCGCGCAGAGCTCCAGGATCGCGCGCCGTTCCTCCTCGCGGAGGTAGGAGGCCGTCGGGTTGTTGGGATTGATGAGGACGAGGGCGCGGACGCGGCCGGCGCCGAAGGCCGCCTCGAGGCTGTCGAGGTCGACGCGCCAGCCCCGCGGGTGCGCGTACTCGAGGCGGTAGGGACGCGCGGCGACGGACTCGAGTCCCGCGAGGTAGTCGAAGAGCGGATAGCCGGGGCGGGGCACGAGGACAGCGTCGCCGGGGTCGCAGAGGAGCTTGAAGAGCCAGCCGTAGGCCTCGGAGGTCGAGGCGCAGAGGAAAAGGCGCTCCGGGTCGAGGCCGGCCGGGGCGCGGCCACGCGACTCGTAGAATGCCGCGACCGCCTCCCTCGCCGGGCGGAGGCCCCGCGGATCGGGCTCGTAGCGGCTCCGCGCGGGATCGGCGAGGGGATCCCAGGTTCCCGGTCCCGGGTCGAGGAGGCCGGGCAGCCCTACCCTCGTCGGATTGCTCTCCGAGAGGTCGAGGCAGTCGATCCCCTCCGCCCTGAGCTCGGCCTTGAGGAGGGCGAGTCGATTCGGCGGAGCGGGCCAGCCAAGCCGCGCGGAAAAAGTGGTCCTCACAGCGGCGCACTATACCATGCGACCGGGAATCCGGGACAGCGAGGCTAAGGAGACGACGACTCCGATTCCGTCGATTTCGACTCAATCGGTATGAATTGTCAAAATATCATTTTACCCTACAAAACCAACTATACGCACATATAGTGCACGATTTCACTTCTGCACCTTTTTCCTGCATATGCCAGTTTTTTCAGCTTGACTCCATATAGTGGCTACTTTAGACAGAAACGGCATAGAGCTGTGCTTGAACTGTACGGAAGGAGGACATATGAAACCGTACGCAATCGCAATCGCCCTGTTTTTGGTCTTTGCCATGGCGGCCAACGCGGCCGACCTCAAGATCGGCGGAGTCGGACCCGTTACCGGCGAGGCGGCGACCTTCGGCGCCTCGACCAAGAACGGCATGACCCTCGCCGTCGAGGAGTGGAACGCCAAGGGCGGCGTCCTCGGCAAGACCGTCAAGCTCGTCTTCGCCGACGACAAGGGAGATCCCGCCGAAGGCGCGACCGTCTACACGAAGCTCATCCAGCAGGACAAGGTCGTCGCCATCGTCGGCACGGTCATGTCGAAGGTGACCCTCGCCGGCGCGCCGATCGCCCAGGCGGCGAAGATCCCGATGATCAGCCCCACCTCGACCAACGAGGGCGTCACCAAGGTCGGCGACTACATCTTCCGCGCCTGCTTCATCGACCCCTTCCAGGGCCTGGTCGGCGCCAAGTTCGCCTCCAAGGACCTCAAGGCGAAGACCGCGGCCTGCATCTTCGATGTCGGCAACGACTACACGAAGGGCCTCTCCGAGAACTTCAAGAAGGCCTTCGAGGAGCTCGGCGGCAAGGTCGTGGCCTATGAAGCCCACCCGACCGGCACCCTCGACTTCAAGGCCCAGCTGACCAAGATCATCCAGGCCAAGCCCGACGTCATCTACTGCTCCGACTACTACAACGACGACGCCCTCATCGCCACCCAGGCCCGCGAGCTCGGCTACAAGGGCCCCTTCGTCGGCGGCGACGGCTGGGACTCGGCCGACCTCGTCAAGATCGGCGGCGCGAACGTCGAGAACTGCTTCTTCACCAACCACTACGCCCCCGACGCGACGACCTCCGCGGTCGTCAACTTCGTGAAGAACTACAAGGCCCGCTTCAAGACGGCCGACGCCCCCGACGCCCTCGCGGCCCTCGCCTACGACGCCATGTACATCATGCTCAACGCCATCAAGACCGCGGGCAAGGAGGACGGGGCGGCGATCAAGGACGCCCTCGCGAAGACGAACCTCGACGTCGTCTCCGGCAAGGTCAAGTTCGACGCGAACCGCAACCCGATCAAGGCCGCCGTCATCATCGAGATCAAGGGCGGCAAGCAGGTCTACCGGACCACGGTCAACCCCTGATCCGGCGGTGACCTTCCCCAGCTAATCTTCCTCTACGAGAGGGGCTGCGCCGGCCTGTCCGGCGCAGCCCCGTCCTCGCGTCAAGGAGTCCTCCATGGGATCGATATTCAACGCGCAACAGATCATCAACGGCCTGCAGGTCGGCTCGATCTACGCACTCATCGCCCTCGGCTACACGATGGTCTACGGCATCGTCCGGCTCATCAACTTCGCCCACGGCGACTTCTTCATGCTCGGCGCCTACGCGGCCTACGGAGCCTTCTTCCTCTTCAACAGCCTCCTCGGCAAGGGCAGCGGCATCCTCGCCTTCGTCGTGCTCCTCGCCTCCATGGCCGCGGGCGGCGCGATCGCCCTCCTCTCCAACCGCTTCGCCTACAAACCCCTCCGCTACAAGCCGAAGCTCTCCTCGCTGATCACCGCGATCGGCGTCTCGATGTTCCTCGAGTACTTCTTCTCCGCCCTGCCCGCGGTCGGGCCCTCGTTCCGCTCCTTCCCGACCATCATCCCCAAGGTCCAGATCCAGGTCGGGTCGGCGACCGTGTCCAACTACGTGGTCATCGACATCGCCGTGGCGGCGATCCTCATGATCGGCCTCACCTTCCTCGTCAGGAAGTCGAGCCTCGGCAAGGCCATGCGCGCCGTCTCGCAGGACAAGGACGCGGCGAGGCTCATGGGCATCGACGTCGAGAAGGTCATCGCCTGGACCTTCCTCATCGGCGGCGCCTTCGCCGGCGCGGCCGGGCTCCTCTCGGGGATGACCTACCCGCGCATCTTCCCCTACATGGGCATCCAGCCGGGCCTCAAGGCCTTCATCGCCGCGGTCCTCGGCGGCATCGGCAACATCCCGGGCGCCGTCCTCGGGGCCTACATCATGGGCCTGGCCGAGGTCTTCGCCTCGGCCTACAACTCGCTGCTCGGCGAGGGCATAGCCTTCGCCATCCTCATCCTCGTCCTCCTCGTCAGGCCCCGCGGCCTCCTCGGCGAGAAGACGGCGGACAAGATCTAGGAGCGCGGCATGAGAAAGCCACGAACGCCCAGGCTCGCGCTCTTCGCGCTCGCCTTCTACGCCCTCGTCATGGTCCTGAGCGGGACGGGACTGATGAACGGCTACATCCTGCACATAGTGAACCAGTCGCTCATATACGTGATCCTCGCCGTCAGCCTCAACCTGATCAACGGCATCACCGGCCAGTTCTC
>CAYNPQ010000062.1:0-21209 GCA_964399065.1 uncultured Treponemataceae bacterium
CGCATGGACGAGGTCATCTTCGAGGAGTTCAAGGGCACGGGCAACATGGAGATCAACCTCGACCGGAGGCTATCCGACCGCCGCACCTTCCCCGCCATCAACATCAAGAAGTCGGGCACGAGGAAGGAGGAGCTCCTCCTCTCGGAAGAAGAGCTCCAGAAGATCTGGGTCCTCCGCAAGGTCATCAACCCGATGGACGACGTGGAGATCATCGAGCTCCTGATTGACAGGATGTCCAAAACCAAGAATAATGATGCCTTCCTTAAGTCGATGAACACTCCCTATAATGGGAACGACTAAGGTTTTATGGTATAGGTAATTACGCCGTCCTAGGCCGGTTTTCAGGCAGGTCGAGCCCCCCGGGGCGAGACGAGGGCAGCGCACGGAGGGTTAGGTTGTGAAGAAGGATATCCATCCCAAGTACGAGATGACCACCATCAAGTGCGCCTGCGGCAATGTCATCGAGACCCGTTCGACGGTAAAGAACATCCAGGTGGAAATTTGCTCCGCCTGCCACCCCTTCTTTACCGGCAAGCAGAAGCTCGTCGACACCGCGGGACGCATCGAGCGCTTCAACAGGAAGTACGGCATCAAGACGCCGACCGAGAAGTAAGCTCGCGCATCGCGTACGGAGAGCGGCCGCCCCAGTGGGCGGCCGCTTTTTATCCGGAGGCTGACGATGGGTTCATGCTGACAGGCCCGTCCGCGCGTGCTATCATTCATTCACATCCCTCTTCCTGAAGAGGCCCATCATGAAAAGCGCTCCCGCCGCCGGATTCCGCGACACCCCTTTCATCCTCCGCCGGGCGATGGCGCCCATCCTGCTCGCGCTCCTCGTCCTGACCGCCTCCCGGGCAGCGGCCGAGGCGCCTCGCCTCGCCCTGGTCGTCGGCAACGCCGCCTATCCCGGCGAGGCGGCCCTCCGCAACCCCGCGAACGACGCGAAGGATCTCGCCGAGGCGCTCTCCCGCATCGGCTGGAAGGTGAGCCTCGTCACCGACGCCGACCGCCGCTCCTTCAACCGCGCGATAGCCGATTTCCGCGACGAGCTCGCCAAAGTCGAGGGATCGAGTGCGCTGTTCTATTTCGCCGGCCATGGCATGCAGATCGAGGGCGTCAACTACCTCATCCCGGTGCGGACGGAGTTCGAGACGGCCGATGACATCAAAGCGGACGCCATCGCCCTGCCAAGCGTGGCCGAAGCCCTCGAGCGCGCCAAGGCGGGAATCTCTCTCATGGTCCTCGACGCCTGTCGCGACAATCCCTTCGCGAAGAAGATGACGCGATCCCTCGGGGCCGCGAGAGGCCTCGGCGTGGTACAGGGAGGAGGCGGGAGCAAAGGCTCCGCGATCATGTTCGCGACCAGCCCAGGGGACGTCGCCCAAGATGGCACAGGCCGGAACGGCCTCTTCACCGCCGCCTTTCTCAAGCACCTCGACTCGGACCTCAAGCTCGAGGACCTGTTCCGAAAAGTCACCGCGGAGGTCCGCGGCGCCTCGGGCGACGCGCAAAAACCCTGGATCAACGCGAGCCTCTCCTCGGATTTCTACCTGCTACCCGAAGCGACGCGCGCGGCGAGGGCCGCGGAAGCCCAGAGGATCGCGGAGGCCGCGAGGCAGGCGGAGATCGCCAAGGCCGTCTCTGCCGCCGCGGAAGAAGCGAAGGCGATCGAGGCCAAGAAGGCCGAGGAGGCTCGGCGGGAGGCGGAGGCCGCCAAGAAGGCAGCTGCCGACGCGACGGCGATGGCGGCCCGGCTCGAGGCGGAGGCCAAGGCCAAGGACGCGGCGGATGCCGCGAGGCCCAAAGGCAAGGCCCGCTTCGAAAGCTGGCAGGTGGGGAAGGTCTGGATCGGCGAAGAGCTCCTCGGCGAGGTCGGGCCCGAGGCTCCCCTCGTGGTCGACGGGCTTCCGACCGGTATGACCGAAATCCGCTTCGAGAGCGAAGCCGCGGCGT
This sequence comes from uncultured Treponemataceae bacterium, assembly GCA_964399065.1. Classification (GTDB taxonomy): domain Bacteria; phylum Spirochaetota; class Spirochaetia; order Treponematales; family Rectinemataceae; genus JAKLFE01. Next base: position 1,954 of record CAYNPQ010000062.1, read on the forward strand.
CGGAGCGGCGGAGCCTGACGGTGACGGACAAGGCCTACGCGACGGTGATCTTCGGCAAGCGGCCGGCAGGGGCCTCCCTGCCCACGGGAGGGAAGGGCCTCCTGACCCTGGAGAGCGACCCTCCGGGCATGGGCGTCCGCGTCGACGACGCCGAGTGGGTCGCCACGCCGGCGAGCCTGGAGCTCGAGTCCGGGACGCACAGCTTCCAGCCCGAGGAGACGACCATCGATGGAAGGATCTACGCGGGCCAGCCCCAGCAGTGGATCACGATAGGCGCCGGAATCGAGGCCAAGGTGCCGATCCGCCCCAAGTTGGAATACGCCCAGGTGAGGATCCGACTGGCCCCGCCCGGCTTTGCCGTCTATTCCGGGGACAGCTATCTCGGTGAAACGCCTCTGCCCCTCCTCGATATCCCGGCAGGCTTCGTGGTGCTCCGCTTCGAGAAGAGAGGCGAGCCGACGAGGACTATCCGGACATATGTCAAGCCGGGCGCGAATCCGGATATACCATGGGGTCTGACCCCGGATTCGGTGGCGGAGATCCCCCGGAAGAGCATCAAGCTCGACGGCAGAAAGGACAGCTGGGCCGACGTGGATCCTCTCTTTGATGGAACGGTCAAGCAGTACGGAATCTTCAACGACAATACTATCACGAAGGTATTCGTTTGCAGGGACGAGAAATACTTCTATTGGAGGGTCGATTTCACCGGATTGAATCCGTTCAAGAAGCGACCTTCCGGCGTGATAAATGATGTCCTGTTGTCAATGGTCGTGAATCTGGACCCGACAGGTCACATTAGTTTCAACGCTAACCTGATATATGACAGCGATGGACTACACGAGGGGATCGATGTATTCGAGAACTCGACGAGAGCGCATCCGTTCATCAACAACAGGGATCCAACCTCGAAGGTGAGCGACGACATGGTCGTCTTCAGATTCCCCCTGTCGAGTGAAGTCACCAAGTACCTCAAGGAAACGCTCAAGGTCTCCTTTTTTCTCGTGCATCGCGACCAAGAACATAGATGGCGCGATAGAGTCGATATCGTTTCAGGCTTCTTCAGGTTCTACTGAACGACTAGCGATCGGGGTGCCTGTCAGCTTTCACTTTCCAGGTCGACGAGTAGGGCCGCCATCCTCGCGCAGGCCCTGCCCCGGTGCGATACGACGTTCTTCTCGTCGACCGAAAGCTCGGCGACGGTCTTGCCGAGCCCGGGCAGGTAGACGATCGGGTCGTAGCCGAAGCCGCCGGAGCCGCGGGGCTCGCGGAGGAGCTCGCCGGGGCAGGTCTCCTGCACGACGAAGAAGCGATCCTCGCCCAGGACGAGGACGAGGCAGCAGACGAAGGCGCAGGCGCGGTCGGACTCGCCCTCCATCTGCCTGAGGAGGTAGGCGTTGCGCGTCGCCGCGTCGAGCTTGGTCTTGCCGCCGTCGGGCGAGCCGTAGCGCGCCGACAGGACCCCCGGTTCGCCGCCCAGGGCCCGGACGGCCAGGCCCGAGTCGTCGGCCAGGGAGGGCTTGCCGAGGAGGCGGTACAGGCTCCTCGCCTTCTTGAGGGCATTGTCGACGAAGTCGACCCCGTCCTCCTCGACCTCGAAGCCCGGATGGCCGGCCTCGGCGGGAGTGCGGAGGAGTTGGCCGGGCAGGGCCGGGGCGAGCTCGACGAGCTTATGGGCGTTGGCGGTCGCGACGAAGAGTTCCATCGCGCGAGGATAGCCGCGCCGGGGCTTCCGCCGCAAGCCCGGCCTTGGCCTCGGCCGCCTCGGACCTGCGCCTGAGGTAATACAGGCCCGAATCGACCGTCCCCTTCGGGACCCCGAGGATGCGCGCGACGACGGAGTTGGGCACCACGGGCCGGAACGCGGCGATCTCGGCCCTCGCCCGCGCGAGCCTCGCCTTCTCCCGCTCGGCGGCCTCCGCCAGGCGCGCGCGCTTCTCCCCCTCCACCTCGGCCTTGAGCTTGGTCTCGAGGAGGCGGAGGCGGCACCAGCAGCCGTTCCTCCAAGCCTCCAGGCGTTCGTGCCGGCAGCGCTCCGGCTCGAGGGAGCGCCTCGCCTGGGCGAGGGCGTCGCCGAGCCAGGCCGGGTCGACGCCGCCCGCCTCCGCGACGCGCGCCGCGAGCTCGTCGTCCATGTCCCAGGCGCACTTCAGGGCGAGGAAGACGACCCGGCTCGCGAGGGCCGAGACCTCGATCGGCGCGAGCGCGCGCGGCCGCTCCGTGACGAGATAGGCCGATTCCCTCGCGAGCCCCTCCCTCGAGCTTCGGCCATCCCCGAGGCGGCGCGAGGCCCTCGCCAGTATCGCGAAGGCCTCCCCCTCCTCCGCGGCCGGCCTTTCGAACACGGCCTCTTCGCAGGCGAGCTCGCGCTCCGAGGAGCGGCGCCGCTCCCTCCGGATCGTGCGCGCGAGGTAACGGAGGCTGGTCCGGAGGTACACGTCGAAGTCGAAGCCTCGATCCTCGAAGCGGTCGGCCAAGGCGGCGATCCTTCCCCCGTGCCGCTCGAGCGCCTCCGCCGCCGCGTCCTCGTCGTCGAAGCCGTAGCGCCGCGGATCGCGGTACATGAGTCCGGCGACGCGCTCGACGACGCGCTCGCGCGAGGCGCGCCCGGAACGATAGGCGAGGACGAGTGAATGGAGCTGCGAGTCCCGCATGCCTGCCTCCTTGGCAGGGGCGGTGCAGATACCGTGCCCTTCGCCAGGACCGGCGCTGAAGGGAAAGGCCGCGGGGAATCACAGGTCTCGATATCGGTTTATCCGGGGAGGATATGCGTGAAGGCGCGGTTCCGGGAGCGGGTCAGGCGGGCTGGATGGCCCGCCGTTACGTCGCGTGACGTTCCGCCGGCCGAGGGGAGGCGCCGCCTCCCTTCGGAGAGGCGGCGCCGCGGGCTAGTCTTCTCCCTCGAACCAGGGCGCGAAGGCGGCCGCGAGCTTCTCGCGGACCTCGTCGAGGCTGCCCCTGATCAAGAGACCGGCCGCGAGCCGGTGCCCTCCCCCGCCGAAGGCGGCCGCGATGGAGGCCACGTCGACGCGCTCCCTCGCCCTGAGGCCGACCGTGCACTCGGTCTCGCTCTCCTGGCGGATGACCATGGCCGCCTCGCAGCCCGCGACCGAGAGGAGGAGCTGGTAGAGCATGTCGGAGTCCCGGCTCGCGAGGCCGTAGCGCTGCTGGTCGTCGAGGGTCACGAAGGAGATCAGGAGGGCCCCGTCGTAGCGTGGCTCGGTCCGCGCGAGGATGTCCCCGAGGAGCTTGCGCGAGAAGAGGGACTTCCCGCCGTTCATGAGATGGAAGACGCGCTTGGGCGAGGCTCCCGCCGCGACGAGCTTGGAGGCGGCAGCGAGACTCTCGGAGCCGTTCTCGTCGAGGTGGCGGAAGAAGCCCGTATCGGTGCAGAGCCCGAAGAGAAGGAGCTCAGCCTCCTCCTTGGTGGGCTTCCCGCCCATCGCCTCGATCAGGGCGAGGACCATGAGGGTGACCGCGGGGGCCCTGTCGTCGATGTAGACCACCTCGCCCCGGGCCTCGCCGGCCGCGTGGTGGTCGATGAAGGCGATCTGGACCGGCGGGAGGGTCCGGGCGATGTCGCCGATGCGGCCGAGGCTCGAGCAGTCGAGGACGATGGCCGCGGCGCGCTCGGATTCCCGCTCCGGCGGCGCCTCGGGCAGGAAGCGCGTCTCGTAGGGGAGGATCTCGGTGCGGGTGAAGGGGCCGGCCGAGCAGAGGTGGACGCCCTTGCCGGACCGCTTGAGGAAGGAGCCGAGGGCGAGCTGGGAGCCGATGCAGTCGCCGTCGGGCTCCTTGTGGCCGATCACGTAGAAAGTCTGGTGCCGTTCGATGAAGTCGATGAGCTCGGGTGGTACGGGTCGCATTGGAAGGGCCTTTCCTGCGTCGCGAGGCGGCGCGAGGCGCCCGGTCTCGCCGGCCGCCTCGCATATGATAACTCCCCGAGGGCCGTCTCGACCATCGGGGAGCGTACGAATTCCCGTCGGCCGCCGAGGCTCAGAATTCCAGCTTGAGCTCCGTGGCGGTGAATTTCCCGGCCCCCTCGGCGGGCGGCAGGACGCCCCAGGAGGGATCGGCCGAGCTCGACTGCACGTAGAGGCGGAGGTGGTGGAAGACGCCGTCCTTGTAGAACACGGTCATGTAGGGGTAGCTCGGGTCGTTGGCTCGGACGAGCTCGGCCTTGCCCCCCGGCACGAACCAGGCGGCGGGGATGTAGGCCTCCGCGCTGCTCATGGAGCCGCGGCGGTAGATGACGCGATAGCCTTCGGAGTGCGAGTAGACTTTGAGGACCTCCACGCGGATCGGGTAGAAGGACGAGGTGTCGGCCAAGGCCGAGGCCGCGACCAGCGCGAGGAGGACGATGGCGATGACGCTTCTTTTCATGTATCCCCCGTTTCGCCTCAAGTATAGTGCCGGTCTCCGCCAAGTCAAGGATCGCGCCCTTCCCGGGGAAGGCGCGCCGCCGCTATACTCGCGAATAGTGGAATCGATGCCCAAGCTCCGCGGCAGGGCCGACGCGGTCTTCGCCGTCCTCGCCCCGCTCTGGCCCGATGCGACGCCCCTCCTCTCGTACCGGAACTGCTTCGAGCTCCTCTGCGCCGTCATGCTCTCGGCGCAATGCACGGACGAGCAGGTGAACCGGGTCACGCCCGGGCTCTTCGCGAGGTGGCCCGACGCGGCCGCGATGGCGCGGGCCGAGCCCGCCGAGGTGGAGGAGGCGATCCACAGCGTGGGCTTCTTCAGGACCAAGGCCCGCCACCTCGTGGAGACCGCGGGGATCCTCGCCGCGAGCCCGGGCGGGAGGGTGCCCGACAGCATGGAAGGCCTGCTCGCCCTGCCGGGCGTCGGGCGGAAGACGGCCAACCTCGTCTTGTCGGCCTGCTACGGCGAGCCCGGGCTGATCGTGGACACGCACGTGCTCAGGGTCTGCCTGCGCCTCGGCTTCCACGACCGGGACGACCCCGGCGCGGTGGAGGCGAGGCTCGCCGAGCTGGTGCCCGCCGAGCGGCGGACCCGTTTCTCGCACGCCCTCAACCGCCACGGCAAGCATGTCTGCAGGGCGCGGGGGCCCGCCTGCGCGGCGGGCTCCGGCCTGCCGCCCTGCCCCCTCCTCGGCCTCTGCCCTCGCCGGGGCCTGTCGCCGACGCGCACCAAGGCGAGTGAATAGCGCTAGAGTTCCAGCTCGGCGTAGACGCTATCCGACTCGTCCGCGGCGTCGTAGGCCTCGAGTTCGAGGAAGACCTTCTCGCCGGAGACCTCCTCGAAGTCGAGCTCGATGGACTCCCAGGCCCGCGCGTCGAAGCCCCAGTCCACGGTCATCTCCATCGTGCTCTCCTCGCTCTCCTCGTCGAAGACCTCGACGAGGGGCACGAGCTTCGAGCCCTTCGCGGGCTTGAGCTCCGCGGTCATGCCCTCGTCGTTCTCCTTGTAGAGGGAGCTCGACAGCGGCTGGTAGTCCTCGTCCACGACGAGATCCATGTAGGCGTACTCGTAGTCCTCGCGGAGCTTCCCGTCGGCGAAGTAGGCGAAGGGGATCGAGAAGAGGTAGCGGCCCTCTTCCTGGCCGGAGACGCTGAGGTAGCCGTAAGCCTCGCGCCTGCCCTGCCTCAAGACGAGGATGGTCCCGTCCCAGGAGCCTTCAACCGCCCCCGTGGACGCGTCGACGGCGGCCTCCTCGTCGCCGAGGAAGATCGTCGCCTCCTCGTCCTCGATGCCGTAGTACAGGGTGGCGCCCACCACGCCCGCGGCGCAGCCGGGCTCGAGGCGGCCCTTGAGCACGAAGAGCTCCCCGTCCCGCGAGAGGCGGCCCCGTCCATCCGCGTCGACGAAGCGCGGCTTCCCCACCTGGGCGGCGGCCGCGGCGCCCGCGTCGTAGTAGGCGACGAGGAGGCCCTTCCACTGCGGGCGCCCCGCCTTCGAGTAGGCCTCGTCGAAGAGCTTCAGGCGGTTCGGGAAGTAGATCGAGATGCCCGAGGAGCCCTTGAGTAGGGCGCCCGAGCGGACCGAGACGACGGCCCGGGCCAGCGCGGCCCGGAGCGCGGCCGCGGGCCCGGCGAGGGCGGGGTCCCTGCCCGCGGCCTCGGCCAGGGAGCCGAGGTCCACCATGTGGGAGTCCCGCTCGGGGCTGCCGGCCTTGCCGTAGGCGAGGGCCGTGCCGGCGACGCGGCCGAGGCCGCCCGCGGCTTCGCCCATCGCGCCGCGCGCGGCCTTGGCGAAATCGCCCAACGCGGCGTCGAGGGCGGGCAGCCGCCCGAGGTCGACGAGGCCGAGGGTCGCGCGCTCGCCGTTCCGCTCGGCCTCGGCCTGCCGCATGTAGCCCTCGATCAGGGCCCCGCCGAGGTCGACGGGGCTCGAGGCGGGCTTTTTGCCCAGGAAGGCGAGGCTCCGGTAGTCCCAGCCGTGGCCCGGTTCGAGCTCCTCGGAGGCGAGAAAGTAGGAAGCGAGGCCTTGGAAGGCCGACATGGCCTCGAAGCTCGCCATGAGGCAGGCGTCGAAGCCCACGAGGTCGAGGCGGGCGAGGCCAGCCTTCGCGAGGCCCTCCCGCGCGCCCCTCCCGAGCTCGTCGAGGTCGAGTCCCGAGCCTGAGGACTCGTCGACGCCGAAGCCGCTCCAGGCGCTGCCGTGGTCCCAGAAAAGGAGGGCATACCGGGCGGCGGGCCGCGCGGCCGCACCGGCGGCGATGAAGCGCGCCAGGGTGGCCGGATCGCCCATGTCGACCTGGCCCCAGTCCTCGAGCCGTCGCAGGCGCCCGCCCTCGGCCGCGAGGAGGGAGGCGCCGCTCCAGGCCGGCAGGCCTCCCGCGCCCTCGGCGCTGTACCTGCAGCCGCGGTCGGCGAGGACGAGGAGGTCGAAGCCCGAGCCCGCCCCCGAGGCCGCCATCTCCTCGAGGTCGGTCACGGCCGATTCCTCGAGGTCGTTGTCCGCCATCATGTAGACGAGGAGGGTCCAGCCCTTCCCCGCCTCGGCCGCGAGCCGGGGGGCCGCGGCCGCGAGGAGGGCGAGGACCAGCGCCAGCGCTGCGAGCGATCGGCTTATTCTCACGGGAGCTCCTTTGTCCGTGTATCGTGCGACCAAGATTGTTGGTCGGGAAAGGGAGCGAAGGTCCGGACGCGACAGCGGAACGACCTCATTGTCGGGGACAATCTTCGGGGAAGACAGCTTGCACCCTCGCATCTTCGATTAGGTCCGGCTTGCGCCCGGGCCCGGCCGCTATTATTCTATCCCTAAAGTCCCGAAAAGGAGTCCCGAATGAGGCGAATTCCGAGGCTCGCGGCGATGCTCCTCCTCGCCCTTCTCGCCGTGGCCCCCTCCTTCCCTGCCACGCTCTACGCCCTGATCTACGCCAACACCGAAGACGAGGGAATCGGTTGCATCTTCGACGTGGTGAACATGGGGAACTTCCTCCAGGATATCCAAAAGGAGACGGGGCTCGTCCTTAAGGCCAGGGTGCGCTTGACCGTATCGGGAGTGGCGCCCGACAAGATGGCCCTCGTCAAGAGATGGGCGGAGGTCGTCGACGGCTGGTCCCGCAAGGAGCTCGACAAGGACCTCAAGGCACTGAATCCGGGCAAGGACGACGTTGTCTTCTTCTACTACAGCGGCCACGGCGGCCGCATGTCGAACAAGAAGGGGCGCTGGCCGGACATGGCCCTGCCGGACACCTTGACCGATCTATCCTATCCCGCCAGCGAGATCTCCAAGAAGGCGGTGAAGCCCCGCTTCGTCATCGCGATGGGCGACTGTTGCAACAGCTACATGGACAAGTCGGTGTCGAGCAAGACGAAGTCCGCCAAGTCGACGACGGGGCTCAAGGCCCTCTTCCTCGAGCCGAAGGGCGTCATCGTCGCATCCTCCTCCGAGCCCGGCCAGTACTCCCTCGGCGGCTCGGACGGCGGCGTCTTCACGAACGCCTATATAAAGGCCGCGTACAACCCCTCGAACGACAGCTGGGACCGCCTCCTCAAGATGGCGCAGACCACGACGGCGAAGGATTCGGGAGGCAAGCAGAAGGCGCAGTTCGAGCTGCAGGGACTGCCCGCGGCAGCGGGGGGCACGGCGGTCGCCGCGGCTCCCGCGGCCCCGGCCGCCTCGGGATGGGGACAGCCGGCCCCGGCCGCGCCCGCGGCCTCGGGATGGGGACAGCCCGCCGCGCCGGCGCCTGCGGCCTCGGGTTGGGGACAGCCCGCCGCGCCCGCGCCTGCGGCCTCGGGTTGGGGACAGCCGGCGGCACCGGCCGCGAGCGCGCCTGCCGCCTCGGGATGGGGCTCGGCAGCCTCGGCGGCTCCGGCGGGCGGCGAGGAAGAGGAGGCCGAGGAGACAGGCTCCGGCGGGGAGGAGGAGCTCGGCGAGGCTTCCTCGGCGGTGGCCTACATCCCCTTCGAAAACGGGAAGGCCTCGGGCACGAGGACGCCCGGCTCCTCGCCCTACCCCTTCGTGGAGCTCGTATCGGCGAGCCTCAAGGACGAGGACGGGGACCTCGTGCTCCGCATGAAACCCAAGTCCATCCCCAAGAAGCTCGTCTTCAACGACAAGGACGTGCCCGGGGACAGTCTCGAGTACGAGTGGGCGGCCTACATCGACGTCGACGGCGACCAATCCGAGGATTTCAGCCTCGGCATCGAGCACTTCAAGGCCGCCAAGGACAAGCGCGCCGAGGCGGGCATCCTCGAGGGCTGTTACGCGGCATTGTACAAGATGGGCGAAGACGGAGCCGAGATCCTCGAGGCAGAGGTCGAGGCGAGCCTCGAGAAGGACAACATAGTCGTCCGCCTCAGCGGCTACGGGGAATACTTCGAGTTCGAGGAGGGATCGTCGGTCTACTTCTCGGCCGTGTATTACAAGGGAGGGGAATCCTGCATCCCGGACTGACAGCGGCTTGAAGCGTCCGGCCTCCGCCCGCGCGTTGCTGTCGCATGCGGGACGAACGCGAGGCGGAAGGCCCGGGCGATCCGATCGCGGAGCTCGCGCGCGAGCGCTTCGGCGTCGCCTATCTCCAACCCTACCAGCGACTCGTGATGGCGAACGTCCTCGACGCCGTCGCGGGACCCCTCGACGGCGAGGCGCCGGCCGAGGAGGGCCCCTTGCGGCAGGCGGTCCTCCTACCGACCGGCTTCGGCAAGTCCCTCTGCTTCCAGCTCCCCGCTTTGGTCCTGCCTGGCCCGACCATCGTCGTCTACCCTATCTTGGCCCTTATGGAGGACCAACGACGCCGCCTCGATTCGCTCGGCATTCCCTGCGCGCTTTTCCGCGGGGGACAGGGCGAGGAGGAACGGCGGGAGGCCGAGAGGGCGGTCGCCGAGGGCAAGGCCAAGATCGTCATCACCAATCCCGAGTGCCTCGCCCAGGAGAGGATCCAGCGCTTCCTCGCCTCGGCCAGGCCGAGCCACGTCGCCATCGACGAGGCCCACTGCGTGTCGGAGTGGGGCGAGACCTTCCGTCCGGCCTACCTGGAGCTTGGCGCATTGGTGGAGGCGCTCGGGGCTCCCGCCCTGAGCGCCTTCACCGCGACGGCGGGACCAGCCGTGCTCGAGGCGACCGCGGCCTCGCTCTTCCGCGGCGCGCCCTACCGCGTCGTCGAGGGGGATCCCGATCGGCCGAACCTGCGCTACGCGGTCGTGCCGAGCCTCTGTCCCGAGCGGAGCCTGCTCCGGCTCGTCCTCGAGCTGCCCCGCCCCCTCCTCGTGTTCTGTTCCTCGCGCGAGGGGACGCGCATCGTCGCCCGCCTCATCCGGGAGCGGATTCGCGGCTGCGACGCCCGCTTCTATCACGCCGGCCTCGAGCGCGCCGAGAAGAAGGCCCTCGAGGAATGGTTCTTCTCGAGCCGAGAGGGGGTCCTCGTCGCGACCTGCGCCTATGGCCTGGGCGTCGACAAGAAGGACATCCGCTCGGTCCTGCACTACGGCCCGCCGCGGAGCGTCGAGGCCTACCTGCAGGAGGCGGGGCGGGCGGGACGGGACGGCGCCCAGGCCCGGGCGGTGCTCCTCAGCCCGAGGCCCTCGCCGCCCGAGCGCCCCGAGGCCGGGGCCGGCGAGGCGCGCGATGCGCGATACAGGTCCTTCCTCGCCTACGCCGAGGGGGCGGCGGGCTGCAGGAGGAGCGCCCTCCTCGGCATACTCGGTTGCCGGGACGCGGACCGGGTCGCCTGCTCGGGTTGCGACCGCTGCGACGGGAGCGCGCGCGAAGAGCCCGAGGGCCTGCCCGGGATCGCCGCCTTCGTCGCCGCGAACCCCAGGCGCTTCGAGGCCGGGAAGGCGGCGCGGCTCCTCGTCGGCAAGGCGGCCGAAGGCGCGCCGCCTCGCTGCGCGGGATGGGGCGCCCTCTCCGGCTGGAGCGAGGGGCAGGCCGCCTGCGCCCTGCGTTCGGCCATCGCGCTCGGCGAGGTCGCCGAGCGGGCGAGGGCGCCGTGGAAGGGAAGGCTGGAGCCGCGGCGGGGAGGCCTACTCCACCATCTCCTCGCCCTCGTCAGGGGCGGGGGCGGGCTTCGGGGCGGGCGCCGGCTTGGCCTTGGGCGCCTTCCTGGCGATCAAGGGCTTCGGCTTGCGGTAGACGAGGCCGATGTAGCGGAGGAGGGCCCAGACCGCCAGGCTGCCGACGGCCGCGGCGATGACGCGCCAATCGGCGAGGACCTTGACCGCGACGGCGAGGCTCTCGAACATGGTCAGCAGGCCTCACCGGCCGGCAGTTCCACCGCCGCGCCGTACAGCTCGTCGGCGAGCGAGGCGGTCTCGGACTCGGGCAGGCCGCGGAAGGCGAGGCCGTAGAACCGGGCCTTGCCCTCGTCGTAGCTCCGCGCCACGCGGACGTCGCAGACGACGTTCCTGCCGCCGTGGAAGAGGGCGAGGGAGAAGGTCGAGCCCTCCTTGATGCCGGCGCCGTCCGCGGGCATGCGGACGAGGAGGCCCGAGGGACTCGCGTCGACGATGTCCCCGGCCCCCCGCTTGCGGGCGTCCTCGATCGAGGCGAAGTAGCCGTGGCGCTTGAGGAACCAGGCGAGCATCCGGGAGAAGTCGCGGGCCAGGTCGAGGGCCTCGCGGCCGAGGGAATGGCCCGAGCCGATCGAGAGCATGACCATGCCGACGGTGTAGCGGTAGTACGAGACGGGGCACCAGAGGGCGGATCCGATCCCCGCCTCCGCCTTGGAGGCGAGGCAGCGGCCGAGCCGCGAGCGCTCGAGGGGCAGCTCGTAGCCTTCGAGATCCTGGGCCTGGTCGCGCGTGACGATGCCCGAGCCCGGGAAGGGCTCCTCCGCGGGGATGGGCCCGGGCAGCGTGGGGAGGAAGAGCACCCGGCCGATCCTGGCGGCGACCTCCTCGGCCCGGTCCGCGGGCTCGCGTCCCTTGTACATGACGACGTGCCCCTCGTCCGCCACGGCCTGGGCGCTTTCCTTGAAGCTCGAGACGAGGTGCTCAAGGCTCGCCGCGTCGAGGCCCGGCCCGATCTCGGGTTTCTCCACCTCGGACCATTCCCGCGACTCGGGGCAGGGCAGCTCGAAGCCCGCGTCCGGCAGGAGGAGCTCGACCGAGATGCCGCGGGGGGAGCGGACGCGGGGCCAGTGCCGCTGGAGGCTGCGGAACATGGAATCGGGAAGGTCGAGCTCGGGCCCCTCGGCGCCGGCGCGCCGCACCCGGCTCTCGAAGAAGACGCCCTGCCCGCGGAAGTCGAAGTAGACGGAGACTCGCTCCCGGGGATGGAGGACCGGGGGTTCTCCTTCGAGGGCGAGGCGGACGCTCTCCTTCCCCACCTCGGCGAGCCTGCAGTCCGCCGTGCGGCCCGCGGCCTGGAGCCGCGCCGGTATGCCCTTCTCCACCGCCGAACCGAGGATGAACTCGCGCTCGACCACGTCTATTTTTACCGCCACGATTCCTCCGCGATCGGATGATAGCATATTCCCCGGGAGAATGGCATGCCTTGATGGAAGGCGGGCCGGGGGGATATCATGATCGGGCGTGCCGGCGCGCTTGCCGCGCCCGGGCACGGAAGGGAGCGATGACGATGGCGGCATTCCTCGACCTCGACGCGACCCGGGCTTTCCGGGAACTCGCGGAGCTCCCGAAACCCGGGCTCGCCTCCCTCCTCGACGCGGCGCGGGTCCGTTCCTGCGACATACCCATGGGCGGCGGGCTGACCTACAACTGGGCGGCCTCGCCCGTGGACGGGACCGTCCTCGCCTGCCTCGGCCGCCTCGCCGCCGAGCAGGGCCTCGCCGAGAAGCTCCGCCTCCTCGCGGCCGGCGAGGTCATGAACACGGGCGAGGGCCGCATGGTCCTCCACCACCTCGCCCGCGGCCTCCTCGGCCCCGACGTCGTCCGCGAGGGGAGGAGCCTGCGCGCCTTCTACGAGGGCGAGCGGAAGAAGGCCGCCGACTTCGCCGAGTCGGTCCGCGCGGGCCGGATCCTCGGCTCGACGGGCAAGAGCTTCGCGACCGTCGTGCAGATCGGCATCGGCGGCTCCGACCTCGGCCCCCGCGCCCTCTACCTCGCCCTCGAGCGCTGGGCCCGGGCGAAGGGCCGCATGAGGATGGAGGCCCGCTTCATCTCCAACGTGGACCCCGACGACGCCAACGCCGTCCTCGCGCGGCTGGACCTGCCCTCGACCCTCTTCATCCTCGTTTCGAAGAGCGGCACCACGCAGGAGACCTTGGCCAACGAGGTCCTCGTACGGGGCAGGCTCGAGGCCGCGGGCCTCGACCCCGCGCGCCACATGGCCGCGGTGACGAGCGAGACGAGCCCCCTCGCGAGGAACCCCCGCTACCTCGAGTCCTTCTACATCGACGACTTCATCGGCGGCCGCTACTCCTCCTCGAGCGCGGTCGGCGGCGTGGTCCTCTCCCTCGCCTTCGGCCCCGAGACCTTCGCCGAGTTCCTCGCCGGGGCCCACGAGGCCGACCTGGCCGCCCTCGAGCCGGATATTTCGCGCAACGCGGCCATGCTCGACGCGATGATCGGACTCTACGAGCGAAACGTCCTCGGCATGGGGGCTACCGCGGTCCTGCCCTACGCCGAGGCCCTCTCCCGCTTCCCCGCCCACCTGCAGCAGCTCGACATGGAGTCGAACGGCAAGCGCGTCGACCGCGAGGGGAAGCCGGTCCCCTACGCGACCGGCCCCGTGGTCTTCGGCGAGCCCGGCACCAACGGGCAGCACTCCTTCTACCAGCTCCTCCACCAGGGCACCGACGCCCTGCCCCTGCAGTTCATCGGCTTCCGCGAGGGGCAGACCGAAGGCGACGCCGAGGTCGAGGGCTCGACGAGCCGCGCCAAGCTCAACGCCAACCTCGTCGCCCAGGTCGTCGCCTTCGCGCTCGGGAAGCGGGACGCGAACCCGAACAAGGCCTTCCCCGGCGGCAGGCCGAGCACGCTGATCCGCGGCGAGCGCCTCGACCCGAAGGCCCTGGGGGCCCTCCTCGCCCACTACGAGAACAAGGTCGCCTTCCAGGGCTTCGCCTGGAACCTGAACTCCTTCGACCAGGAGGGGGTCCAGCTCGGCAAGGTCCTCGCGAAGAAGGTGCTCGCGGGCGGCGGGGACCCCCTCCTCGACGCCTACGCATCGCTCCTCCTGCCGGGGAGGGGCTGATGGCGGCCTCGGTCGAAAGGACCCTGGCCTTCACCGGCGGGGGCACGGGCGGCCACGTCTACCCGGGCCTCGCCGTGGCCGCGCGGCTCCGCGAGCTCGGCTTCGGCGGCCGGATGGTCTGGCTCGGCTCCGGCAAGGAGTCCGACCGCTCCGCCGTCGAGGCCGCCGGGATCGAGTTCCGGGCCCTGCCCGCGGGCAAGCTGCGCCGCAGCCTCTCGCTCGAGAACGTGGCGGACGCCTTCCGCGTCATGGCGGGCTACGCGGCCGCCCTCTCGGCCCTCAAGTCCTTGAGGCCGGCCCTGCTCTTCTCCAAGGGCGGCTACGTGAGCGTCCCGCCCTGCGCCGCGGCCGCCGGCCTCGGCATCCCCTACTTCACGCACGAGTCCGACCTGACGCCCGGCCTCGCGACGAGGCTCAACGCGCGGCGCGCCGAGCGCATCCTCGTGAGCTACGAGGAGACGCGGCCGCGCTTCCCCGAGGAGCAGCGCGGCCGCGTCCTCGTCGTCGGCAACCCGGTGCGCGCGAGCGTCCGGGCGGGCGACGCGGCCCGGGGCCGCGCCATTCTCGGCGTCCCGGCCGGCCTGCCTGTGGTCCTCTTCCTCGGCGGCAGCCAGGGCGCGCGGCAGGTGAACGAGCTCGCCCTCGCGGTCCTGCCCCGGCTCGAGGGCCTCGCCTTCGTCGCGCACCAGACCGGCGCCGCGGGCGAGCCTCCCGCGCCCGACCTGCCGGGCCGCTACCGGAGCTACGGCTACATCAGGGAGGAGCTGCCGGACATACTCGCCGCGGCCGACCTCGTCGTGGGAAGGGCGGGCGCGGGCACCCTCTGGGAGTGCGCGGCCCTCGGCAAGCCCATGGTCCTCGTGCCCCTCTGCGGCTCGGGGACCCGCGGCGACCAGGTGGACAACGCCCGGCTCTTCCAGTCGAGGGGCGCCGCCCTCGCCCTCGTCGGCGACGAGGCGGGGCCGGATGCCCTCCTCGACGCGATGCGCGAACTCATCACGGACCCGAAGCGGGCCGCGGCCGCGGGCGCGGCCGCGCGCGAGCTCGCCGGGGCCGACGCCGCCGACGCGGTGGCGCGGCTCATACTCGAACGATTGGGAGGAAAAGCGTGAACACCCTCGACTGGATCCTCGCCGGAGTCCTCGCGTTGCTCGCGATCCGCTGCCTCGTCAGGGGCTTCGTGGCCGAGGTCCTCTCGGTCGCGGCCTATGTCGTCGGCCTCCTCGCGGCGCTCCTCCTCTACAAGCCCGCGGGCGCCTTGATCAAGGACAAGTTCGGCGTGGCGACCGCGTCCGAGGTCATCGGCTTCGTCGCGGTCTTCGTCATGGCCTTCCTCGTCGTGAAGCTCCTCGAGCGCATGCTGAGGCAGTCCCTCGAGGCCGCGCACCTCGAGACCGCGGACCGGATCCTCGGCTTCCTCCTCGGCGCCGCGGAGGGCCTCATCGCGATCTCCCTCATCCTCATCGTCATCTCGATCCAGCCCCTCTTCGACGCGAAGAAGCTCCTCGACGGCTCCTTCTTCGCGCGGAGCATCCTGCCCGTGGTCGGGCCCGAGGTGTCGAAGGCCCTCGGCGGGGCCGCGCAGAGCCTGCCCAAGGTCGAGCTCCCCAAGGTGGAGCTGCCCAAGGTGAAGAAGCCGTAGACCGACGATGTTCGAGAACATCCTCGCCCAGGACGAGACGATCGCCCAGCTCCGCTCGGACGTCGCGCGCGACCGCCTTCCCCCGGCCCTCCTCTTCGAGGGGCCCGCCGGCTCGGGCAAGACGAGCGCGGCGCTCGAGCTGGCCCGCGCCCTCTCCTGCGCGGCGCCGGAGGGGAGGATGGCCGACTGGAACTGCCCCTGCCCGGCCTGCGCGAGGCAGCGCGTCCTGACCCATCCCGACCTCCTCCTCCTCGGCCCGCGGAGCTTCCCGGAGGAGCTGCCGGCGGCGCTCGAGATGCTGAACCGCGCCCCGGGCAGAAGCGCGGCCTTCTTCTTCACGCGGGCCGCGCGGAAGGTCGCGCGGCGCTTCGACGCCGCCCTCTACGCCGGCGAGGAGTCGAGGCTCGCGAAGGCCCTCCCCCTCGTGCGCGAGGTCGAGGAGGCCCTCGAGGGGGTCGCGCCCGAGCGGGCCGAGACGGCCGCCCTCGCTCCCGGCGCAGCCGGGGCCGCGGAGCGCGCGGCGGCCGCCTGCGCGAAACTCGAGGCCTTCCTCCCCGACGCGCCGCCCGTCTTCATGGTGCGCAACGCCGAGGTCTGGTGCCGCCTCGCGCCCCTCGGGCCGCGGAAGGTCGTCGTCATCGAGAACGCCGATCGCATGCAGGAGGGATCGCGCAACGCGCTCCTGAAGATCCTCGAGGAGCCGCCCTCCTCGGTGCGCTTCGCGCTGACGAGCTCGCGCCGGAGCTCCATGATGGCCACGATCCTCTCGAGGACGCGGCCCTACGCGTTCAAGCCCCGCGACGCGGCGGGCACGGCCCTGGTCGTCGAGCGCGTCTTCCGGAGCTCGGAGCCCGCGGCCAGCGTGGCCTCCTTCCTCGCGGCGCGGAGGGCCTTCCCGCCGGAGCGCGCCCGCGGGCTCGCCCGCGCCTACCTCGGGGCGGCCCTCGCGAGGCGCGCCGCCGCCCGCGAGGACGCGGGCCGCCTGGACAGGCCCCTCGCCGAGCTCGCGGCCGCGGCCCGGGCGGAGGGGCGCTCCTGCCCCGACGCGTTGGCCGATCTCCTCGAGGCCACCAAGGACTTCGGGCAGAAGGACGACCGCTACGCCTCCTCCTTCCGCTTCTTCCTCGAGGGCCTGTCCGCGGAGCTCTCCTCGCTCCTCGGGGAGCCCTCCCTCGGGCCCGCGGGCCTGGCCCTCGTGGAACGGATCGCGGGCCTCGTCCGCGACGCGCGGGTGGCGCAGGAGTCCTACAACCGGAGCGCGAGCCTCCTCGCCGAGACCCTCATGTACGCGATCGGGGAGGCCGGATGAGACGCTTCGTCGAGCGCGCCCTCGCGAAGCTGCCGAGGCTCAACGAGGACCAGATGCGCGGGATCCTCCGCGCCCTCGCCGAGGAGAACGGCACGATGGAGGCCGCCCTCGACTCGATGCTCGACGGCATCATGGTCTGCGACCGGGCCCACTACCCGACCATCTACAACAAGTCGGCGGAGCGCATGCTCCGCCTCTCGGGCCCTGACCCCACCGACAGGCCGCTGTGGATGAGCGTCGAGGACGAGGACCTCGCCGAATTCCTGCGCTCCGTCCTCGAGGGCGAGGAGACCGTCCTCGACCGCGAGTTCGGCCTCGAGTACAAGGGCTCGACGCGCCTCGTCGCGATCTCGGTGAGCCCCCTCGTCTCCTCCGGCCGCATCGCGGGCGCCATCGTCCACCTCGAGGACATCACCGACAAGCGCCGCAAGGAGGCGCAGCTCAGGCGGGCCGAGAGCCTCGCCTCGCTGACCACCCTCGCGGCCGGCGTCGCGCACGAGATCAAGAACCCCCTCGGCTCCATCTCGATCCACATCCAGCTCATCAAGAAGGCCCTCGCGCGGAACGAGTGCGTGGAGCCGGCCCTCATAGAGCGGCACCTCGCCGTCGTGGACGAGGAGATCGACCGCCTCAACAAGACGGTGGTCGACTTCCTCTTCGCGGTCAGGCCCATGGACCTTAAGCCGCGCGAGGCCGACGCCGGAGCCCTGCTGCGCGAGATGGCCGAGTTCATCGCCCCCGAGGCCGAGCGGGCGCGGGTCTCGGTGGAGCTCGAGATCGGCGACGACCTGCCCCGCGTCCCCATCGACGAGCGCTACATGAAGCAGGCCCTCCTCAACCTCGTGAACAACGCCCTCGCCGCGATGCCGGGCGGGGGCAGCCTCGTCCTCCGGGCCGAGGGCGGCGAGGACGAGGTCCGGCTGACGGTGGAGGACGACGGCTCAGGCATCGCGGAGGACGATCTCCCGAAGATCTTCGAGCCCTACTTCACCACGAAGGACAACGGCACGGGCCTCGGCCTCACGATCACCTTCAAGATCGTGAAGGAGCACGGGGGCGAGATCTCGGTGGATTCGCGGCCGGGCCAGGGCTCGGCCTTCACGATAGCCCTGCCCGTGCCGCAGCGGGAGCGGCGCCTCATCGGGTACGGCGGGGAAGGGGCGGAGGGATCGAGGTGAGATCGACGATACTCGTCGCGGACGACGAGAAGAACATCAGGGAGGGCCTCGCCGAGGCCCTCGCCCTCGACGGCTACGGGACGGTCGTCGCGGCCGACGGCGACGAGGCCCTGCGGATCGTCGAGACCGGCGACGTCGACCTCGTCATCACGGACCTCAAGATGCCGCGCCTCTCGGGCACCGAGGTGCTGAAGGCGGTCGCCGGCCGCTATCCCGGGCTCCCCGTCATCGTGCTCACCGGCCACGGCACGATCGAGGACGCGGTGGCCGCCATGCGCTCGGGCGCCTTCGACTTCGTCACGAAGCCGGTCAACCTCGACCACCTCTCCCTCCTCGTCAGGCGCGCCCTCGAGTCCCGCGAGCTCGCCCGCAAGAACCGCGAGCTCGAGGCCGAGATCGCGGCCCAGCGCCGCGAGAGCGCGATGATCGGGCGGAGCCCCGAGATGAAGCGGGTGCTCGAGCTCGTGCGGCGCGTCGCCCCGACCAAGGCGAGCGTCCTCGTCACGGGCGAGTCGGGCGTCGGCAAGGAGCTCGTGGCCGACGCCATCCACGCCCTCTCGCCGCGCTCCGGCGGCCCCCTCGTCAAGGTGCACTGCGCAGCCCTCGCGGAGACCCTCCTCGAGAGCGAGCTCTTCGGCCACGAGAAGGGGGCCTTCACCGGCGCGCAGGCGCGCAAGCGGGGCCGCTTCGAGCTCGCGAACGGCGGCACCCTCTTCCTCGACGAGATAGGCGAGATCAACCAGAACGTGCAGATCAAGATCCTCCGCGTCCTCCAGGACCGGAAGTTCGAGCGCGTCGGCGGCGAGGAGACGGTCGAGGTGGACGTGCGCATCGTCGCCGCGACGAACCGCGACCTCAAGAAGGAGATCGCCGAGGGCCGCTTCCGCGAGGACCTCTACTACCGACTGAACGTCGTCAACATCCACGTGCCGCCCCTGCGGGAGCGGCGCGACGACATCCCCCTCCTCGCGATGGCCTTCCTCAAGGAGTTCGCGGGCGAGAACGGCAAGTCCGTGGAGGGCTTCGACCCGAAGGCCCGCTCGGCGCTCTACGCCTACGGCTGGCCGGGCAACGTGCGGGAGCTCAGGAACTGCGTGGAGAGCGCCGTGGTCATGGCCCGCGGCGGCCTCGTGGGCCTGGACGACCTGCCGCCGACCCTGCGCTCCTCCGGCGAGGACCGCGACATCCGCGTGCCCGCGGGCTCCTCCCTAGCCGAGGCCGAGAAGATCCTCATCCGCGAGACCCTGGCGGCGCAGAACGGCAACAAGAGCCGCAGCGCCGAGATACTGGGCATCGGCAGGAAGACCCTCTACCAGAAGATCGAGGAGTACGGCATCGAGGCGCCCGGCGCGGCCGAGAAGGCGCCTGGACCGGAGGCCTAGGCGCCGGGGCGCCGCGAGCCTTGATGGGCCAGCCCGGGCCGCGCTATGCTTCCCCCATGGCCGACCGGAACGTCTCGCTCCTCGACATCTTCGGGCCCGTGATGATAGGCCCCTCGAGCTCGCACACGGCGGGGGTGGCGCGGATCGCCTTCCTGGAGGATTTGCTTGCCAATCCGCAA
>CAYNPQ010000063.1:0-20976 GCA_964399065.1 uncultured Treponemataceae bacterium
CCGTTCCAGGACACGAGGTTCAGCTCCTTCTTCCAGCCCTTCGAGCCCTCGGACAGGACGCCGATCCGCTCCGCGATCTCGAACTTGATCTCCTTGTCTTCCATCGCGCTCCCCCCATGCCTACCGACGCGCGGCGGGAGGCCGCCCGCTTGAGGCCGCCGACGCCGATCCGCGGATCCGGGCCTCGACCGCCGGCCTAGACCGCGAAATCGTCCTTGCCGCCCTCCGCGAATTCCGGGAAGAAGTAGACGACGACCCCGCTCGAGCGGACCCGCATCTCGGCGTTGCCCGCGGCGGCGAGCTTCTCGAGAAGCTTGCGCGATTCGTCGACCGTGAGCTCGCACTCGAGGGAGACCTCGGCGGGCGTGACGAAGCCGCCGTTCTTCCGCGCCACGCGGAGCACCGTCTTCTCGGGATTCTCCGGCCGCGGCGCGGGACCGTAGGCGGGCAAGGCGCCGGCCCTCCGGTAGGCGATCCCGGCCCTGACCTCCTCCCGGATGTTGGCGTCCTCGACCTGCCGGGAAAGGGTGAGCCCGTCGTAGATGGCGCCGAACATCCCGAGGCCGCCCGTGATGAGCCAGAGGAAGCCCGTCCCCTTCTTGCCGGGGTAGAATCGATGGAGCCCGAGGGCCCCGAAACCCGATATGAACCAGAGCGCGTAGGCTGCTGCCAGGCTGTATCGCACGGTCCTGAACCCTCCCTTTACGGCCGATCATGATACTACGGCCGAGGCCGTTCGTTAAGCGCCGCCGCGGGCCGGCCGGCGCCGGGGTTTGACCCTCGACTTCCGCGCATGGTACAACTTCGCGGAGAACGCGATAGCTTTACAGGAGAGCGTATGGAACGCCTGACCTTGAAGGAAATCTCGGCCCTCCCGCCCGACGGCCGCGTCGTCACGGCCAAGGGCTGGGTGCGCACCAAGCGCGAGACCAAGGCCGCCGTCTTCCTCGAGGTCAACGACGGTTCCCGCATGGGCAATCTCCAGTGCGTCTTCGACGAGGCGGCGGCCGCCGCCCTCGGCGCCGAGCTGGCGAGGGCCGGCACGGGCGCCTCGGTCGCCGTCGAGGGCCGGCTCGTCGCCTCGCCCGCCGCTGGCCAGGCCGTCGAGCTCCGCGCCTCCTCCCTGCGCGTGATCGGCGAGGCCCCCGCGGAGACCTACCCCCTCCAGAAAAAGGCCCACTCGATGGAGTTCCTCCGCGAGATCGCGCACCTCCGGCCCCGCACCAACACCTTCGGGGCGGTCGCGCGGGTGCGCAACCGCATGGCCTTCGCCGTCCACGAGTTCTTCCAGGCCCGCGGCTTCCAGTACGTGCATACCCCCCTCATCACCGCCTCGGACTGCGAGGGCGCGGGCGCCATGTTCCAGGTGACTACCCTCGACCTCGAGCGGCTCGCGAAGTCGGGGCAGTCGCCGGATTACGGCAAGGACTTCTTCGGCAAGCCAGCCTTCCTCACCGTCTCGGGCCAGCTCAACGTCGAGACCTACTGCCAGGCCCTCGGCCGCGTCTACACCTTCGGCCCGACCTTCCGCGCCGAGAACTCGAACACGACCCGCCACCTCTCCGAGTTCTGGATGATCGAGCCCGAGGTGGCCTTCAACGAGCTCTCCGACAACATGGAGCTGGCCGAGGCCTTCCTCAAGAGCCTCGTCCGCGTCGCCATGGCCGACTGCGCCGAGGACCTCGACTTCTTCGACAAGCGGGTGCAGCCCGGCCTCGTCGCGGGCCTCGCCTCCGTCCTCGAGCGGCCCTTCGCCCACATGACCTACACCGAGGCCGTGGCCGAGCTCGAGCGGCATCCCGAGCTCTTCGAGGTGAAGCCCTACTGGGGCCTCGACCTCCAGAGCGAGCACGAGAAGTACCTCTGCGAGAAGATCGCCGGCGGCCCCCTCTTCCTCACCGACTACCCGAAGGAGATCAAGTCCTTCTACATGAAGCGCAACGACGACGGGAAGACGGTGCGGGCCATGGACCTCCTCGTGCCCCGCTTCGGCGAGATCATCGGCGGCTCCGAGCGCGAGGATCGGCTCGAGGTCCTCGCCGACCTCATGCGCGAGAAGGGCATGAGGGAGTCCGACTACTGGTGGTACCTCGACCTGCGCCGCTTCGGCACGACGCCCCACGCCGGCTTCGGCCTCGGCTTCGAGCGCCTCATCCTCTACGTCACCGGCATGGCCAACATCCGGGACGTCATCCCCTTCCCGCGGGCCCCCAAGCTCGCCGATTTCTAGGGGGAGGCGCCGGACCGTGCACCGCAGACATCCCGCCCTCCGCGCCGCGCCCCTCGCCCTCGCCCTCGCCCTCCTGGCCGGTGGCGCCGCGGCGGCGTCGCCCAACGCGTCGGCGTTCAAGATACCCCCCGTGCCGCCGATCAACGCGAGGGCGGCGGTGGTCATGGACGCCGCGACCGGCCAGGTCCTCCTCTCGAAGAATCCCGACCTCGTCGTCCCGCCGGCCTCGCTCTCGAAGCTCGTCACCCTCCACGTCGTCTACGAGGAGATCCGCGCCGGCCGCCTCTCGAAGGACGAGATGGTCGAGATCGACAAGCGCGACTGCTCGCCCTACGTCCCCTTCGGCTCCTCGCTCATGTACCTCCAGCCGGGGATGCGGGTCTCGGTGCGGGACCTCATGCTCGGCGCCGCGGTCGTGTCGGGCAACGACGCTGCCTTCGCCCTCGCGCGGCGCGTCTCGGGCTCCAACGAGGCCTTCGCGGAGCGCATGAACCTCGCGGTCCGGGAGCTCGGCCTCGGCGAGCTCCGCTTCGTCGAGCCCTCGGGCCTCTCCGAGCTCAACCGCGCGACGGCCCTCTCCTTCGCCCGCTTCTGCCGCGCCTACATGGCCCTCCATCCGGAGGCCCTCGCCGAGCTCCACTCGGTCAAGCACATCGACTTCCCCCGGGCGGAGCACGCCACGGCTTCGTACAAGCCCGCCGGCCGCATCGTCCAGTCCAACCGCAACAGCCTCGTCCTCGACTACCCGGGCTGCGACGGGCTCAAGACCGGCTACATCATCGAGGCCGGCTACAACCTCGCGGCCACGGCCGAGCGCGAGGGGACGCGCGTCATCGTGGTGACCCTCGGCGGCTCGGGCGGCTCCTTGCTGGGCGGCGGCGAGCAACGCTCCCGCGACGGCGCCTCCCTCCTCGACTGGGCCTTCGATTCCTTCGTCACCCTGCGGCCCGAGCTCGGCGCCCTGCCCTCCCCCCGCGCCTGGTACGGCGCCGGCAAGCGCGTCGCCCTCGTCCCCGCGGAGGCCCTGGGCGTCTCGACGCCCCGCTCGGTCGCGGCCTCCCTCGCCGCGCGCGTGGTCGCGCCCGCCTCCCTCGACGCGCCCATCGCCAAGGGCGCGAAGGTCGGCGAGGTCATATACTCGGCGGGCGGACAGGTGCTGCGCCGCGTCGACCTCGTCGCCGCGCGCGAGGTGCCGCGCCGCGGCCCGGTCGGCGTGGCCCTCGACGCGATCGCCAAGTTCTTCGCGAGGATGTTCGGGAAGGCCTGAGGCCGGAAGACGCCCCCTCCCCGCCCGCTAGCGGCCGGCGCTTCCCTTGAGGGACGCTCCGTCCCCGACCACGTCCACGAAACCCTCTCGCTCGAGATCGCGCAACGCGGCCTCCACGCGCTCCCGCGCGAAGGGCAGGGCCGAGGCGAGTTCGTCGCGGCTCGCCGCCCCCTTCCCGAGCTCGCGCAGGATCGCGCCGCGGATCCTCCGGTGCGAGTCCGCGAAGGGCGACTGCCTCGCGTAGTGCGCGCTCAGGCGGTTCGGGTTGCCGATCCTGCGCTTCAGCTCGACGCCGTAATCCATGAGGGCGTAGTTCCAGCGACGGGGGTCCGCGGCCTCGGCGGCCGCGCAGGCGGCGACCAAGGGCGCGATGCGCGAATCCGGCACGCCCGCCTCGCCGGGGAAGAAGTGGTGCAGGAAGGCCGATCGCACGTTGGTCTCGATGAGCGCGACGGGCTCCCCGAAGGCGAAGGCCAGGACCGCGCGCGCGGTGTAGGGACCGACGCCGGGCAGCTCGAGGAGGGAGGCCTCGTCGCGGGGGAAGCCGCGCCCCTCGGCGGCGCGACACGCGATCTCGGCCGCGGCGCGGACCAGGGCCAGGGCGCGGCGGTTGTAGCCGAGGCCGCTCCAGAGGCCCAAGACCTCGGGAAGGGGGGCCGCGGCGAGGGAGGCGGGATCGGGGAAGCGAGCCATCCAGGCCAGGTACTTCGGCAGGACCCGGTCGGTCTGGGTCTGCTGGAGCATCACCTCGGAGACGAGGACGGCCCAGGGGTCGCGGGTCTCGCGCCAGGGGAAGGAGCGGGCGCTCCTCCGGTAGTGGTCGAGGACGAGGGCGCGGAAGGCGGCGAGGCCCTCCGCGTCCGCGGAGAGCCTGCCGTAGGCGGGGGCGGCCTCGGCGCTCCCTTCGCGGCTCACGCCTTGCCCGAGGACGCGAGGGAGTCGGTGAGCTCGCGGCAGCGCGCCGCGAGGTCGATGAGGCGCCTCGTCGCCTGGAGGAGCCGCTCGCCCTCGCCCGCGATGGAGCGCGCCGACTCGTGGAGGCCCGAGGCCTCGGCCGCCACCGCCGCCACCGCCGAGCTCGCGCCCTCGGCCATCTTCGCCTGCTTCTGGGACTCGTCGCGGATCGAGGCCGCGGTCGCGGCGAGTTCGCTCATCGCGTCGCGGATCTCCATGCTCGCCGCGGCCTGCTCCTTGGTGCCGGCCCCCACCTCGGCGAGGCGCTCGGCCGCGCCGGAGGCCCCGGTCGCGATCTCGGCGAGGGCCGAACGCGCCTTCGCGGACTCCCGCGCGCCCTCGGCTACCTTCGTCGCGATGCCGCCGATCTCGGCCTTGATCGCCTCGGCCCGCTCGGTCTGGGCCTGGGCGAGCTTCTTGACCTCGTTGGCGATGATGGCGAAGCCGCGGCCGGTGAGGCCCGCGTGAGCCGCCTCGATGGCGGCGTTCATGGCGAGGAGGTTCGTCTTCTCGGCGAACTGGTTCACCGCCTCGACGATCTCGCCGATCCCGCGCGAGCTCTCCTGGATCTTCTCCATGGAGAGCTCGAGGGCCCGGGCGGCGTCCTGGCCCTTCGCGGTGAGGGCGGCGAGGCCGGCGGTGAAGGCCGCGGCCTGCTCGATGTTGCCCGCCACGGACTCGGCCCCCGCGCAGAGCTCGGTGGCGGCCGCGGCCGTCCTCTCGATGCCCGCGGCCTGGGCGGAGAGGCTCGCGTCCACCTTGCCCGCCGACTCGGCGAAGCCGGCGACGAGCTCGTCGGTGCGCGCGGCGGAGCGGGCCTGGCTCTCCGCCTTGCCGTCGATGGCCCGCGAGGACTCCGCGGTGGCGACGGCCGCGTCGCGGGCCGAGGAGGCCGCGGCGTCGAGCTCCCCCGCTATCGCGGCGACGGCCTTTCCCGCGTCGACGATGCGGCCGAGGTAGCCGGCGAGCTCGGCCTTCTTCTCCTCGGACTCGCGCGCGTAGGCGGCGAGGTGGGACTTGAGCCGGGCCTGGCGCATCGAGATGGCCGCGAAGATAGCCGCGTTGAGGCAGAAGAAGGCGATGCCCTGCAGCCAGGCGAAGGGCTCCTTCCCCGAGGCCTTGAAGTAGGAGTCGTAGCCCGCGAGGACGAGTCCCACGATGACCGCGGCGAGGATGACCCAAGCCTCGCCCGAGCGGGCCCGGATCGCGCGGATGCTGACGTAGGCGCAGAAGAGGATGACCGCGATCACGGGAATGAGGGAGAAGACGAAGACAGTCTCGACGGCGGTGGAATTCCCCGAGACGGCGAGGAAGGCGGCGCCGAAGGCCGCGCCGACGCCGAGGCTGGCCCGGCGGAGGACCTTCGAGTCGAGGAAGCCGAAGAAGGTCATGAAGAAGGGCGCGATGAGGCTCATGGAGAGGACGAGGCTCGAGCGGCCCAGTGCCCTGATCCAGGCCGCCTCCACGATGAGTCGGTCCGAGCCCAGCTCGTAGAGGTAGAGGGAGAGGAAAAGCATCGCCCCGCCGTAGTAAAGGTCGGAGGCCTCCTTCGTGCCCGCGATCCTTTGGAGGAGGGAGTAGAGGCCTATGAAGAGGCAGAGGGCCGCGAGGATGACGTAGAGGGTGCCGTTCCAGAAGAGGCCCGCGCCCGCCTCGACGGCGGCCGGCCCGGGGCCGAGGACCTCGATCGACTTGAGCTCGGCGGTCGAGCCCTTGAACGCGCAGCGGATCGCGACGAGGACGCTCGCCCCCGGCCTGGCCGTGCCGGGGAGGAGGAAGAGCGAGCTCCGCGTGGCGCCGAGGCTGTAGTCGGGCGGCAGGCTGCCGCGCGCGCCCGCGAAGGCCCCGTCGACGTAGACCTCGGCCGCGGGGAAGCTCTTCCCGAGCTTGAGCCAGAGCCGGTCAGGGCTGTCCGGGGGGAGCTCGATCCTCCCGCGAAGCCAGAAGGCGGAGCCGGGTTCGGCCTGCTTGAGGGCCGCGGGCAGGGTAAGCGGCGTCCAGCCCGAGTCGTCGAAGGCGGGATCGGCCCTGCCGGCCGCATCGCCCGTCGACCAGCGCCATTCAGCGGGATGCAGGACGAAGGAGGATTCCGCGGCGCCTGCGGGCAAGGCGGTGCCGAAGACGAGACAGGCGATGAGGACTGAGATCGAAAGGAACCCGGCGCGAAGCTTCATGGCGAATGATGGTATATCGACCCGGGCGCCCGCACAAGTCCGACGCGCGCCTTCATCCGCGCCGGAGGTCATTCCCCGTAGATATGGGCGAACTGGTGGAGGAGCTCCTCGGCCTTGCCCCTGCAGCCGCCGCAGACCGTGCCGATCTTCGTCGCCTCCTGCAGCTGTTCCCAGCTCCGGGCTCCGTCCTTGACGGCCTCCTCGATGTCCTTGTCGGTGATGTTGAGGCAACTGCAGACGACGACCGCGTCCTCTCCCTTGAACTCGCCGGCCCTCCCCCGCTTCTCCAGGTAGGAGTCGATGGCCGCCCTGAGCGCCTTGTCGCCGAGGACGGAGCAGTGGATCTTGTTCTCCGGCAGGCCGCCGAGCTTCCGCGCTATGTCGGCGGGCTTGATGCCGTAGGCCTCGCGGATCGGCATGCCCTTCACGACCTCGGAGAGCATGGAGGTGCTCGCGATGGCGCTCGCGCAGCCGTAGGTCTTCCAGCGCAGGTCTGCGATGACGTCGTCCTGGATCTTGAGGAGGAACATCATCTGGTCGCCGCACTTGACGTTCCCGACCACGCCCTCGGCGTCGGCCTCGAATTTCTCGTCGGGATCGAAGACGTTCTTGGGATTCGTGAAGTGCTCCTTCACGATGTCGGTGTACAGCCACTGGAACGCGTCGCTCACATGCCTCTCCTTGACTTGTCCGGCCCTAGGCCATCGCGACGTCGGCGCTGACGGTCGACATGCGCCTGAGGCGCGCGATGATGGGCGGAAGCTTCTCGATGACGTAGTCCACGTCCTCCTCGCTCGTGTCCCGGCCCATGCTGAAGCGGATGGAGCCGTGGGCGAGCTCGGGGCCCACCCCCGTGGCCACGAGGACGTGGCTCGGCTCGAGGCTGCCCGAGGCGCAGGCCGAGCCGGTGGAGACCTCGATGCCCTCCATGTCGAGGGAGAGGAGGATGGCCTCGCCCTCGGCACCGGGGAAGGAGAGGTTCAGGGTGTTCGGGAGGACCTCGGTCGGGTGTCCGTTCACGCGCACCTTGGGCACTCGCGCGAGGAGGCCCTCGCGGAGCCGCTCGCGGAGGCCCTTGAGCCTCGCCGAGAACGCGGGAAGATCCTCGGCGGCCAGCCTGGCGGCCAGGCCGAAGCCGATGATCCCGAGATTGTTGTAGGTGCCGGCGCGGACGCCGAGCTCCTGGTGGCCGCCCCGCACGAGGGGCTCGACGGGGGCGCCCTTGCGGACGTAGAGGGCGCCGATGCCCTTGGGCCCGTAGATCTTGTGGCAGGAGAGGGTGAGGTAGTCGACGCCCCAGGCCTTGACGTCGACGGGGATCTTGCCGGCGGCCTGGGTCGCGTCCGTGTGGACGAGGGCTC
Source organism: uncultured Treponemataceae bacterium (assembly GCA_964399065.1). GTDB lineage: Bacteria > Spirochaetota > Spirochaetia > Treponematales > Rectinemataceae > JAKLFE01. Next base: position 7,987 of record CAYNPQ010000063.1, read on the forward strand.
CCGCGGCCTTGGCCATGGCCGCGATCCTCGCGATGTCCTGGACGGTGCCGATCTCGTTGTTGGCCGCCATGACGGAGACGAGGAGGACGGGCCCGCCCTCGGAGCGGGCGGGATCGAGCTCGGCCTCGAGGCGGGCGAGGTCGACGCGGCCGGCCCCGTCGACGGGGAGGTAGACCACGGGGAAGCCCTCGTCCGCGAGGCGCCGCGCGGCGTTCATGACGCAGGGGTGCTCGATCGCCGTGGTGAGTATCTTGCGGCGCGGATCCGCCGCCTCCGGCGCCCCGGCGGCGGGGCCGAGGCGGCCGCGGCGCCCGAGGTCGTACATCGTGTTGAAGACCGTGTTGTTCGACTCGGAGCCGCCCGAGGTGAAGTACAGCTCGAGGGGATCGCGGGCGCCGACGAGGGCGGCCACGTCGGCGCGGGCCTTCTCGACGAGCTCGCGGGCCCTGCGCCCGGCCTCGTGCATGCTCGAGGCGTTCGCGTAGACCTCGAGGTCGCGGATCATGAGCTCCTTGACCTCGGGCCGGAGCGGCGTAGTCGCGTTGTAGTCCATGTAGACGAAGCGCCGGGTCATGCCCCCTCCTTCATGCTTCCACCACGTCCTTGAGGGTCCTCGAGGCCAGGTAGCCGTCGATGGCTTCCTTGAGACCGATCCAGAAGCGCCGCGGCAGGCAGCCGCCGCCCTGGGCGCAGGCCCCCGAGTCGTCGACGCAGCCCACGGGGCGGATCTCCCCCTCGAGGGCCTCGACGATGTCGAGCATCCGTATCCCGGAGGCATCCCGCGCGAGGCGGTAGCCGCCGTTCTTGCCCCTCTCCGCGAGGACGAGGCCCGCCGCCTTGAGCTGGCCGAGGATGCCCTCGAGGTACTTGGGCGAGATGCCCTCCGCCTTGGCGATCTCAGAGCTCGTCGCGGAGTCGCGGCCCTTCCTGGCGAGGTGGACGAGGGCGCGGATGCCGTATTGCGTCTTGGTCGAGACCGTGAACACGTTTACTCCGGTATTCCTATCGGTTTAGTAGGAATATACCCTCGCCCCCGCGTTTCGTCAAGCTGCCATCGGCCTAGCGGACTTTCCGTAGGCTCGCGAGGAGCCTCAGGCGGTTCTCCGGCAGCTCGCACCAGGTCTTGAGTCGCTCAAAGTCCTCGGCGGTCTCCGAGTCGGCGCCGGAAATGGTGAGGAGGCCGTTGTACCAATTGAACCAGAGGTAGTGCTTCTGGAGGATGTCCTCGATCCGGCGCCGCTCGCACTCGCGGTCCAAGGTATCGTGGAGGGCGCGGTGGTTCTCCTCCCCGGCGAGGGCCCAGATGGCGCGCTCGCCGATGAAGATGACGAGGCGGCGGAAGCCCTGCGAAAGCGCCGCGTCGTTCCTGAAGCCCTTCACGGCCAGGTCCAGGCCGCCGAGGGTCAGGTCGTAGCCCTGGAGCCTGAGGGAACGCCTGAGTTCGACGAGCTCCTCGCGGAGCTTCTTGAGCTCGACCTCGTTGCCCCGGCTCGAGGCCAGGCGAAGGCGCATCTCAGCCAGCTCCGCCTCATAAGAGGCGAAGACGGAGGTCCGCGAGAGGAAGGCCGTGGTCTCGGAGAGGAGACGCCAGGTCGAGGCGAAGCGCTCCCCCAAGCCGCTCGCGATCCTGCCGACGATGCCCGACATGCGGCCTCCTCGGGATCAATTGTAACGATTCGGCCTCGCGGTCGGGAAGGAGAGGCGGAGGCGCGCGGCCTTCCCCGTTATCACGCGCGGGCGTTCCGGATATACTCCGGGCCGATGAACCCGGCCGCACTCCAGACCCTCGTCCTCGCCCTGCTCATGGCCGCGGGATTCGCCGCCGGGAAGCTCGGCTACCTCGACGAGGCCGCTTCCCGCGGCCTCTCCAAGTTCCTCGTCAACTTCGTCATCCCCGCCCTCGTCATTTCCTCGATGCAAAGACCCTTTACGCCGGAGCTCCGCGACGAGGCTTTCCGAGCCCTCGCGGTCGCCGCCTGCGTCTACGGCGCCGCCTTCCCCCTCGCCTTCCTCTACGCGCGACTGATCCGGGCAAAAGGCCCTTCGCGGGCCTCCCATGTCTTCGGCGCGATCTTCCCCAACTCGGCCTTCATGGGCTTCCCCGTGATGGAGGCCCTCTACGGCCGCGACAGCCTCTTCGCCGCCTCGGTCTACAACATGCCCTTCTACATCCTCGCCTTCTCGGTCGGGCCCTACCTCTTCGCCAAGAGCGCGTCGCGGGAGGGCGAGGCGCGGCCGCGGCTCAGGCCCTCTTCCTTCGCGACGCCCGCCGCCCTGGCCGCCTGCCTCGGCTTCGCCCTCTTCGCCCTCGGCGCCGCCCTTCCCCCCTTCATCCTCGCACCCATGCGGCTCCTCGGGGACGTGACGACGCCCCTCTCGATGGCCCTCATCGGCGCGATCCTCTCCCGCGCCCGGCTCGGCGGCCTCGCCCGGAATCCCAGGCTCTACGCCACCGCGGCCTATCGCCTCATCCTATTCCCCGCGGTGACCTACGCGACGTTGGCCGCCATCGGCCTGCGGGGCCGGGACCTCGCGATGCCCGTCGTCATCGCCGCGATGCCCGTGGCCGCCAACTCCGCCATCCTCGCGGAAGCCTACGGCGGAGACGCCGAGACCGCGGGCTCCCTCGTCTTCTTCTCGACCATCGCGTCGCTGCTGACCATCCCCCTTCTCGCCTCGCTGCTCCCCGCGTAGGGCGCGCGCGTCCCCCAAGCTGGGGATGCGGCGCATCGGGGGCGGTCCCCTCAATTGGGTAACCTGTCGCGCGGGAACCTCGCACCGCTATGCGCGCCCTCGGCCCGCGGGATATATTCCGCGCATGCGTAAAAGCGCGACCCGCGCCCGCCTATCCGCCTATCTCGCGGGCAGCAAGGGGCTCTTCGCGACCGGCTTCCTCGCCATGGTCGCGGTCACCTCCTGCAACCTGGGGGGCCCCCTCATCCTCCGGGCGATCATCGACCGCTGCATCCCGAGCGGCGACCTCCGTGGCATGCTTCTCTGGGCCCTCGCCTACCTCGGGCTCGTCGTGGTCTCGGGCCTCCTCACCTACCTCGAGCTCACCGTCATAGCCAGGCTCGGTCTCGACGTCGTCACCAAGGTCAAGAAGGACGTGTTCTCCCACCTCCTGACGCTTCCCGTCGCCTACTTCGACGAGCACCCGGTCGGGGAGCTCATGGCCAGGACGGAGAGCGACGGCGAGAAGGTGAAGGAGCTCTTCTCCAACGCGGGCATCTCCCTCTGCGTGAGCGTGCTCCTCCTCGCCGGCATGCTCGGCGTCTGCTTCGCCCTCGAGCCCCGCGTCACCTTCTGGATCGCGATCTGCCTGCCCTTCGCCATCGCGGGGGTCATCTTCTTCTACGACCGGCTCCGCCCCATGTACGACAAGTCGCGCAAGCTCTGGGCGGGGATCACCGCCTCGGTCACGGAGTACGTGCAGGGCGTCGAGGTCCTCAAGGCCTTCGGCCGCGTGGCCTGGGCCGAGGAGGCCCTGGACGAGAAGGGCCGCGCCCTCCGCGACAACGACGCGAAGGCCGGCTTCCTCGAGGTCGCGGCCATGGGCGGGCTCGGCTTCCTCATCGGCCCCCTCTTCATGGCCGCCGTCATGGTCTTCGTCTCGCCGGGGATCCTCGCGGGCGCCATGAGCCTCGGCACCCTCCTCGTCTTCCTCGACTACGGGGCCAGGCTCTTCGACCCGCTCATGGGCATCGCCGAGAACGTGCGGGGCATCCAGCAGTCGCGCGTCTCGCTGAAGCGCATCTTCGGCATCCTCGACCTCCCGCCGGAGCCCGGCTCGGGCGTCGCGGGCGCGGCCCCCTCCCTCGATTCCCTGATCGAGTTCCGCAACGTCTGGTTCGCCTACAAGGGCGAGGACTGGGTCCTCGAGGACGTCTCCTTCTCGATGCCCCTCGGCACGACGACCGCCCTCGTCGGGCCCTCGGGCTCGGGCAAGACCACGACGGTCGGCCTCCTCTGCCGCTTCTACCGGCCGCAGCGCGGGCAGATCCTCGTGGACGGCCGCGCCCTCGACGAGCTCGATCTCGAGCGCTGGCGGCGGATGATCGGCCTCGTCCTCCAGGACAGCTACCTCTTCCCCGGACCCGTCCTCGAGAACGTGCGCGTCTACGACGACGGCCTGCCCGAGGCCCGGATCCGCGAGGCGCTGGCGACCGCGCAGGCCGCCGACTTCGTCGAGCGCCTGCCGGGCGGCATCGGCGCCGAGCTCCGCGAGCGCGGCTCCAACGTCTCCGCCGGGGAGAAGCAGCTCCTCTCCTTCGCGAGGGCGGTGGCCTTCGACCCGCGGATCGTCGTGCTCGACGAGGCGACGGCGAGCATCGACGTGAAGACCGAGCGGAGGATCAAGGAGTGCATGGCCACCCTCCTCGCCGGCCGCACCTCCCTCGTCGTCGCGCATCGCCTCTCGAGCGTGATGAGCGCGGACCAGATACTGTACTTCAAGGACGGCCGCGTCGTCGCTCGCGGCACGCACGACGAGCTGATGGAGGCCTTCGCGGACTACGCGGAGCTCGTGCGCCTCCAATTCCTCGAGCCGCCGGCCCCCGAGGCCGTCGCGGAAGCCGCCGCGGGCGCGGGTCTCGGAGCGTAACTGATGACCGAAACGAAAAGGCCCCACGTAGCGTGGATCTGGGCCATATGGCGCGAGAGGGGCTCCCTCATCGCCCTCCTCTTCTTCCTCACCCTCCTCTCGAGCGCGGTGGCGGTGACCTACCCCTACCTGACCAAGATCCTCTTCGACACCCTGCAGCGCCTCCTCGCGAGCCCCGACCCGGCCGGGGCCGCGGAAGGCCTGGCGGCCATCCGCAGGCTCGCCCTCATGGTGCTCGGCGTGGGTATCGCCGGCTTCGCGGCCAACTTCTTCCCCGGGGTGCGGAGCGTGGTAAACGCGATCAGCGACTACCTCGTGCGCAAGCGCTACTTCGGCGTCGTGATGCGGAAGGACCACCGCTTCTTCGCGGCCTTCCGCTCGGGCGACGTCGTCACCAGGCTCACGGACGACATCCACGACTACCCGAAGCTCTCCTGGTTCCTCTGCTCGGGCATCTTCCGCGCGGTCGAGTCGATCAGCAAGATCTCGTTCTGCGTGGCGGCCATGCTCCTCCTCGACTGGAAGCTCACCCTCCTCTCCCTGATACCCCTGCCCCTCCTCATCGCGGTCTTCGCGGTCACCCAGGACCGGATCTACGACACCTTCCGCCGCAACCAGGAGGCGATCTCGGACATCAACTCGCAGCTCGAGATGAGCTTCTCGGGCGCGCGCATCATCAAGGCCTACGCCTGCGAGGCCAAGTACGAGCGCTTCTTCTCCGACGCCCTCGCCCGGCGCCTCGGCACGGAGATGGCCGCCGCCCGGCTCGAGATCGTCCTCCAGATGATCTACATGTACATCGACCGGGTCATGCTCATCGGCGTGGTCTTCATCGGCGGCTACATGGCGGCGGCCGGGAAGATCAGCATCGGCACCTTCCTCGCCTTCTACAGCTACCTCGGCATGCTGGTCTATCCGATCCTCGACATCCCCAACCTCTTCGTCTCGGGCAAGCGCGCCTTCGTGAACATCGACCGTCTCGAGGAACTGCGGGAGCGGCCGTCCCGCGAGGCGCCGGCCGGCCTCGAGGCCCTCCGCGAGGTCGGGAGGATCGAGGTCGACGGGCTCTCCTTCGCCTACGAGGGCAGGACCGACCCGGCCCTCGACGGAGTCGCCTTCTCCCTCGAGCCCGGCGAAAAGCTCGCGGTGATCGGACCGGTGGGCTCGGGCAAGACCACCCTCGTGAAACTCCTCGGCGGCATCCTCTACCCCAGGGAGGGCAGGATCCGGGCGGTGGGCAGGACCGTGGCCTCGGCCGAGGCCCGCGGCGAGGAGGCGAGCATCTCCTCCCTGCTCGCCTACGTCCCTCAGGAGGCCCTGCTCTTTTCCGGCACGATACGCGAGAACGTGGCCTTGGGCGCGCCGGGCGACGGCCGCTCGATCGACGAGGAGACCTTCGAGAGGGCGGTCTCGACGGCCCAGCTCTCCGGCGAGATCGCGTCCTTCCCGGCGGGGGCCGGAACCATGCTCGGCCAGCGGGGGGTCGCGGTCTCGGGCGGCCAGCGCCAGCGCATCGCCATCGCCAGGGCGATCGCCCGCTCCCCCCGCCTCCTCCTCCTCGACGACATCACCGCCAGCCTCGACGCGCAGAACGAGGAGCGGCTCATGCTCGCCCTGGACGCCTGGTCGAGGGACCTCAGCTGCGTCATCGTCTCCCATCGACTCTCGACGATCCAATATGTCGACAAGGTCCTCTATCTCGAGCGGGGCAGGGTCGTCGCCTTCGGCCGGCACGAGGAGATCCTCGGCTCGAACCCGGCCTACGCGGCCTTCATCAGCGAGCACCTGGCGGCGGCGGAGGCCTAGGCCCCCGGCCCGCGTCCCCGCCGCCGGACCGCGTTCAGCCCAAGGCGACGTCCAGCAGCATCATGACCGCGAAACCGCCGATTGCCCCGAGGGTGGAGATGTCGGAATTGCCGGAGCCCTGGGACTCGGGGATGACCTCCTCGACGACTACGTAGATCATGGCTCCCGCGGCGAAGGCGAGGGCGTATGGCAGGATGGGGCGCATGACGCCGACGAGGAGGGCGCCCCCGACGGCCGCGATCGGCTCCACGATCCCCGAAAGCTGGCCGTACCAGAAGCTCTTGCCGCGCGAGAAGCCCTCGCGCCTCAGGGGGATCGAAACCGCCGCCCCTTCCGGGAAATTCTGCAGGCCGATGCCGAGGGCGAGGGCGACGGCTCCCGCCAGGCTCGCCGACGCGATGCCCGCCCCCACGGCCCCGAAGCCGACGCCGACGGCGAGACCCTCAGGGATGTTGTGGAGGGTTATCGCGAGTACGAGGAGGACGCTGCGCTGCCACGTCGTCTTGGGTCCCTCCGCCTTCTCCCGGGCTTCGCCGATATGGAGGTGGGGAAGGAGCTTGTCGACGAGCTTCAGGAAAAGCCCGCCGGCGAGGAAGCCCAGGAGGGGCGGGATCCAGGGGACGAGGCCCATCGACTCGGAGAGCTCGATGCTCGGGGCGAGGAGGGACCAGAAGCTGGCCGCCATCATGACACCCCCGGCGAAACCCAGCATCCCGTCGAGAACCCGCTTGTCGATCGATTTGAAGAAGAAGACCATGGCGGCGCCCGCGGCGGTGACGCCCCAGGTAAAAAGGGTGGCCAAGAAGGCCTGGCTCACGTGGCCGAGTCCGTTGAACCAATTCATCATGCTTTTAATATACTGGAAACTCCGGGAAAGCGGCTCCGCGCCGCGAAATCGCTCGAATCCGCTCATGCTCTTTGCTTCGGGAGGCGGACGGCGTTATACTAACCTGAAACATGGACCAGCTCCTGAACGAGATCCGGGTCGCGTATCCCGACGCCGAGATCAACGCGATCCTGGCCGCCATCCCGGAGGGGGCCCGTCCGGTCGGCAGCGCGGTGAGGTACAACCACAGCGAAGAGCTCTTCCTCGAGCTCGATTCGCCCTTGGTCGTGCCTCGCTTCCCCATCCACCACGACGTCCGGAGGGACGAACCGAGCGCCCTCTACGCCTACGCCCTCCGCGATTTCGTGCGGCAGCTCGTCTCCCACATGCCGGACGTCTTCCGCGGCCTGACCTACTTCTTCGATCCCTCGGAACCCCTCCGACCCCGGTTTTACCGCCTCTACAAGGTCGAGGACGCGATCTATCTCTTCCTCCTCAGGATCGACCTCTCCTACCGCCATTTCCAGGGCGAGCTCGTCGAGCCGGGCTCCAACGACATAACGCCGGCCTACCGCTCCAACCGCCTCTTCGTCGAGAGCGAGCTCATACCCCTCGAGGCGGTCATGTGGGAGACGGGGAGGGCCCGGGCCTTCAGGGTCAAGCAGCTCGTCTCGAACACCTGGATCGGCGAGACCGGCCGCGGCTACCTCGTGCACGGCATCTGGATGGATTCGGACCTCTCCAAGTTCTTCTCGAAGCTCGTCCTTCCCGAAGGCGCCCGCACCTATCCTTTCTTCCCCCTCTTCTGCAAGTACAAGACCGTCTGCGCCGAGGCGGCGCCGCCCGGGCCCGAGGTCCGGAAGCGGCTCCTCCCCCTCCTCCACAGAGCCATTTCCTTCCTCTCGCCCGAGATGGAGCGTATACAGAACTCCTTGAAGAATGAGCCCTTTTCTGAGAAGATGCCCGAGTTCGTCGAGATGCGAGGCCGGGTCCCCCCGGCCTGGCGGGAGATCTTCCGCGGCGTCTCGACGCGCGCATATCTCGACGAACGGGACATGAAGGAGTTCGCCCTTGAGACCGCGGACACGAAGGCCTGAGCCGATCCGGACAGTAGAGGACCTCCGCGGCATCCGCGCGACGGTCATGGGCCTCGGCCTCAACGGCGGCGGCCTCGCGAGCGCGCGCTTCCTCGCGGAGCGGGGGGCGCTGGTGACGGTCACGGACATGAAGGACGGGGCCGCCCTCGCCGCGTCCGTCGCCGCCCTCGACGGCCTCGACATCCGCTACGTGCTCGGCCGTCACGAGATGGCCGACTTCGAGGACGCCGACCTCGTCATCAAGAACCCCGCCGTCCGGCCCGATTCCCCCTACCTCGCCGCCGCCGCGGCCGTCGAGACCGACCTCTCCCTCTTCCTCCGCCTGACGAGGTCGCCCATCGCGGCCGTCACCGGGTCGAAGGGCAAGTCGACGGTGTCGAGCGCGATCCACCACGGCCTCGTCTCCGCGGGGAGGAAGGCCTTCCTCGGCGGAAACATCGCCCTCTCGCCCCTCGGCTTCCTGGACGAGACGGGCCCCGATGGCATCGTCGTCCTGGAGCTCTCCTCCTGGCAGTTGGCCGACCTGCGGGGTCTCGGCCTGCTCCGGCCTCTCGTCGCCGTCCTCACGAGCATCATGCCCGACCATATGAACCGCTACTCCTCGATGGAGGAGTACGTCGCGGACAAGCGCCTGATCTACGCCGACCAGGGTCCCAGCTCATTCACCGTCTGCAACCGCGACCAGGACTGGGGCCGTTCCTTCGCCTCCGAGACCCGCGGCTCCGTCCTCTGGTATTCGGGATACGACGAGGGCCTCGCCGGTTCCTGGCTCGAGGCGGCCCGTCCCGGCGGCCTCGCCCGACGCGGCTTCTTCCGCGGCTCCCCGGGAGCGGAAGCCGAGGAAGTGCTCGGCGAGGAGCTCTTGGTCCCCGGCGAGCACCAGCGCCTCAACCTCCTCGCCGCCGCCACCGCCCTCCGGGCGCTCGGCGTCGAGGCCCCGGCGATCAGGGCCGCGATGTCGAGCTTCCCCGGCGTGGAACACCGCCTCGAGTTCTTCGCCGAGTCCGGCGGCGTCCGCTGGTACAACGATTCCGCGGCGACCATCCCGCAGGCCGTCGGCGCCGCCCTCCGCAGCTTCGACTCGCCCGTCGTGCTGCTCACGGGCGGCACCGACAAGAACCTCGACTTCGAGCCCCTGAGGCCCGAGCTCCGCAGGGCGAGGGCGGTCGTCCTCCTCGCCGGCAGCGGCACCGAGAAGCTCCGTCCCATCCTCGACGAGGAGGGGATCGCTTACCTGGGCCCCTTCTCCGAGCTCGGCGCCGCGGTGGAGGCCGCCGCCCGCGCGGCGAAGCCCGGCGAGGTGGTCCTCCTCTCGCCCGGCTGCACCTCCTTCGGGATGTTCCTCCACGAGTTCGACCGGGGGGCGAAATTCAAGGAGACGGCCCGCGCCCTCATCGCGGCGCGGGACGGCGTTCAGTAGATCCCGACCGCGGCGTATCCGACGAAGGAATCGTCCCTCCTGACCTCGAGGCTCGTGGCGTAGGCCAGGAGCTCGGCCCGGGTCGCGCCCTCCTTCAGGGCGAAGGCGAGGGCCGCGGCCGCCGCGCCGGAGGAGCAGGCTGATTGGTCCTCCTCGCCGCGCTCGAGAGCGGCGGCCGGGTCCAGGGCCAAGAGGGCCTCGATGAAGGTCTTGTCGTTCTGCTCGCGCACCCAACGCTCGGCCGTCGCGCCCCTCCCCGCGGGCGAGAAGCCGTAGGCGGGACCGTAGTGGGTCAGGTCGGTCGAGCCGATGCAGGCCACCGATCGGCCGAGGCCCGCGGCCGCCCTCGACAGGGCCTCGCCGAGGATGATCGCGCCGCGGCCGTTCGGGGCCCGGAGCCAGAGGAGCTTCGAGCCCGGGAAGCGGGCCTTCACGATGGGCAGCTGGACCTCGACGGTATTGTCGGGCACCTCGTCGCCGCGCAGGATCAGGGAGCCTCCCTCGCGGGTCGACAGCTCCGCGGCGAGGGCCTCGCGAAGCTCCGCGTCGGACTGCAGGGCCCCGAGCGGCGTCTCGAAGGCGTCCTCGAAGGCCGCGAGGGGGGCGGACGAGGCGGGGAGATGGCCGCCTATGACGGCGACGGTCTCCGCCTCGCGAAGAGAGCTCGCGGCCATCGCGGCGAGCCTGCCGGAAAAGGCCCATCCGGCATGGGGGGCGACGGCAGCCTTGGCGCCGGAGCCGGGCGCCCGCTCGTCGACCCACGAGGACAGGAGCTTCACGATCCCCTCCGCGTCCTCCGGATACCAGCCGGGCGGGAGATTCCTCCTGCGAAGCATCATGACTCTGCCTCCGGGCTCGCTTCCCGCCGGCGAAAACGCGCAACCTCGCTGGCGTAGCAGCCGATATAAGTATATTATGGCGAGGTCCTCATGAACAGACGAACGATAGCCGTATTCGCCGCGCTCAGCTTCCTCGTCGCAGCCCTCGCGACGGCCTCCGTCGCATACCGCGTCCTCGGCGCCGAGGCCGAGGGCAGGAAGGGCGCGCAATCGGACTTCGAGGGGCTCCGGGCGATACTCTCCCCGGTCAAGACCGCGGCCGATCTCGCCGATCCCGCGCTGCGGGCCCGGCTCGCCGCCCATTACGCCTCGAGCCCCAGCCTCCTCCTAGTGTCGGTGTACGAGCGGGGCTCGGGCATGCGCTGGAGGATACCCTCCGAATCCGAGTACCTCCCCTCATCGGAGAACCAGAAGCCCTTCCCGGAGCCGAGCTACCCGAAGCGGAGCGCCCTCCTCCTCTCCTCGCCGATCAAGGGCGACATCACCGGCCGCCTCGCCTTCGACGCCCTCTATTCGACCTTGGCCCAAGGGAAGGTCTTCCTGGCCTTCCGCGACGCCCTCCTCGCGATCGGCGCCTACCTCGCCCTCGCCGCCATCGTCCTCGCGGGCCTCGCCGCGTCGGCCCGGCGCGAGCAGGGTCCCGTGGCCGCGGCGGCCGGGCCTTCCTACGACGATGCTTATGAAACCCCCGCCGGCCCGGCTCCGGACTACGCTCCGCCGGTCGAGGAATTCGACATACCCGAGCTCCGGATGGAAGGCGAGTCGGGGATCGGGATGGCCGAAACCGCCATCGGAGCCGTGAGTGATCCGGAGGCCGCTCCGGCGTTCGAGGAAGAGGCCGAGGTCCTCGACCTGAAGCCATTCCCGGAGCCGCTTCCCAAACCGGTCGCGGCCTCGGCCGCGGCTGCGCCGAAGGCCGCGCCGCCGGCGGTCTCGCCCCCCGCCCGGCAACTCGCGACTCCCGCCCCCGAGGAAGGCCCCCTCGACGCGACCGCAGCCTCCTCAGGCCTGTACTCGCCCGACTCGGGCCTCGGCTGGGAGAGCTACCTCGCCGACCGCCTCGACGCCGAGCTCGCCCGCTCCGCTTCCTTCGAGCAGGACCTGAGCCTCCTGGTCTTCACCTACGATTCGGTTCGCAAGGGCAGCCAGCCCTACCAGAAGCTCGCCAAGGCCGTCTCCGACTTCTTCACCTTCCGGGACCTCGCCTTCGAGCGGGGCGAGAACGGATTCTCCGTCATCCTGGCCAACATCGACATCGACTCGGCCCTCCGCATGTCGGAGGAATTCCTCAAGAAGCTCAGCTTCCTCGTCCGCGAGTATCACGAGCCTCTCGAGTTCCTGCCGATCTTCATGGGGCTTTCGTCGCGCTCGGGCAGGCTCGTCGACGCGGAGCGCATCGTCCACGAGGCCGAGACCGCGCTCAAGAAGGCCTGCGACGATTGCGACACCCACATCATCGCCTTCAGGCCCGACGCCGACAAATACCGTTTATTCCTGGCGTCGAAGGGCTGCTAGCCTCCAGGATCGCGAAGGCGCGTCGAATTGAACGGGGGGCCCTCGATGAGGGCCCCCCGCTTTTTTACCCGCGGCTACTTCTTCGCGAGGAGGTCGGCGGGGGCCTTGAGCGCGTTCCTGAGGCCGTAGGCCGAGACCGCGTAGACGTAGGCGCCGCCGGCAAGCCTCGCGTGGAACCTGCCCTCGCCCGCCGGGGTCCCGATCTCCAGCACCTTGCCCTGGCCGTTGCCGAGAGAGAGCTCGATGCGAGCGGCGACCGGGCTGAAGGCCGAGGCCGGGGGAGCCGACACGATGTCTTCGCCCTCGAGGTTCACGATGGAGCGCGCGAGGGCGGAGACGGCGGTCGGATCGATGGTTCCCGCGATGCCGGTCCAGCCCTCTCCCTGCCGCCTGAGGCTATAGTCGAATTTCTGGGCCGGCTTACCCGCCCCGTCGAGGGCGAGGCTGGACTTGATCGCGATGGCCTGCACGTCGCCCTCCGCGGGCGGGGCCGGCAAGATGCGCAGGTCGAGCCATGAGCTGCGCGGCGAGGAGGCGTAGCTCGCGAAGGAGCCCTCGGCCGCGTAGGCCGCCTCCGAGCCGCCGAGACGCAGGTAGGTCTCGCCGCCCGTCGGTCCGTAGCCGCCGACCGCGAGGTCAGCCATCGTCCTGCCCTTGCCGTCCTTGACGATGATCGCCTTGGCCTTTCCCTCATCGAGGTTGAGGCTCTTCCAGGCGTCCTTCGACTTGGACATCGGGCGGAGGCGCTTGACCGAGGCAAGGGCCTCGAGGAAGCTCTTGATCCGCGCGTCCTGGACGGGCAGCTTGGCGCTTGCCTCGACGAGGAACCAGGCCCCGCCCTCCCTCGTCATCGAGAGCTTCGGGACGCCGATCTCGATGGAGGC
>CAYNPQ010000064.1:0-6387 GCA_964399065.1 uncultured Treponemataceae bacterium
GGAGGGTGCGGAAGGCCGTGTAGATCAGGTTCACGGAGCGGGCCTTGAGGCCGGTCTTCTCCCCGAGGCCGAGGAGCCAGGACTCGAGCTCCCCAGGCGTTATGGAGTCGAGGGTGCGTCCCTTGAAGTAGGGGAGGACGTGACGCTCCAAATAGCCTGAGCTCTTCTCGACGTGGGAACGGTGGATTCGCTGCTTGCGGAGGAGCTTGCCCTTGACGTAGGTGCTCTTGTCCCAGTTCCAGAACTCGCGGGCATAGGTCTCGAGGAGGATGCCCTTCTTCTCGGCGGCGATGACCTTGCCGGAGGAGAGCTGCTCGTCGGCCCAGTTCAGCGCCTCGCTTTTCGAGCTCTTGCCGGATGACACGGCAGTCATGTACTCGCCCGTCTCCGGGTGCCTGAACTGAACGTAGTAGATGTGACGGTTCTTCTTGGCGCTTGCGCGCTTCTGAATGGAATAGGGCCGCTTCGCACGCTCCATCGCTTCCTACCCGACCGAAGTCTGAATCTCAGACTCGATCTCAGAGTTGAGGCTGGAAGCTTGAAGCGGCCTCGCGGCCCTTCAGAGGCTAGGAGTGGTAACTCACGTTACCTAAAAGAACTACCGCCCAACGGGCGGCAGTGACGTAGTGGAGAATAGGGGATTCGAACCCCTGACCTATAGATTGCGAACCTATCGCTCTACCAACTGAGCTAATTCCCCAAGAACGCTGTGAATATATCGGGCGGCCGGGAAAAAATCAAGCGGGGGGCGCGTTGCAGGCGGGGGGTTGTCGCCTAGAATTGAAGCATGAAGGTAAAAGCCAGCGCCAGGCGTTTCGGGCTCCTCGAGGCAGTCTTCGACTCCTGCCCGGACATGATCACGGTCTCCACCCTGGACGGGGGAGTCTTCATCGAGGTCAATGACGAATTCCTCCGGTCGAGCGGCTACTCGAGGGCCGATGCCATCGGGAAGTCCTCGCTGGAGCTCGATATGTGGGTCGATCCGGAGGCGCGGAAGGCCTTCGGATCGGCCTTGGCGAAGGAGGGGAAGGTCCGGGGTTTCGAGTCCTTGTTCCGGAAAAAGGACGGTACCCAGGGGCGTTTCCAGCTTTCGGCCTCGCTCGTGGATCTCGAGGGCGAGGCGGGTGTCGTCACGTTTTTCAGAGACGTGACCGAGGCTTCCAAGGCCGAGGAGGAGCTCGGGAAGGCCGCCTTCCTCCTCGAGCGGGCCGAGGAGATGGCCAGGATCGGTTCCTGGGAGTTCGACTACGCGACCAAGTCCGTGGTCGGCTCGGACGGGGCCTCGAGGATATACGGGGTGCCGCGGGAGAACCTGACGGTCGCGGCGATGGAGGGGGTCCCCCTGCCCGAATACAGGCCACTCCTCGACAAGGCTCGGGACGACCACATCCTGCGGGGCCTGCCCTACGATATCGAGTTCAAGATCAGGCGGAAGAGCGACGGCGCCGTCCTCGACATTCATTCCAAGGCGCTCTGGGACGGGGCGAACAAGCGGCTTTTCGGGATCATCCGGGACATCACCGACGAGAAGAAGGTCCAGGAGGGGCTCAAGCGGGCGCTCGCGGAGCGGGAAGCCCTGGTCACCGAGCTCCTCCACCGCATCGGGAACACCCTCCAGGTCGTCATCTCCCTCGTGGAGCTCGAGGCCTCGAGCGGCCGGGTGCCCTCGGTCCAGGCCTTGGCGGCCAGGCTCTCGCGGCGCGTCAGGACGATGGCCCTGGTCCATCAGTCCCTGGCCGAGGCCGACGACCTCTCCAGGGTCGAGATCGACCGCTTCCTCCCCCGCATCGCCGAGGTCCTCCTGGAGCGCTCGCCATCGGCCGGCCGCGTCAAGGTCGAGTGCGGGATCGACGATTCGCGGCTGGTCCTCGACGCCGCCGTGCCCCTCGGCATGATCGTGGGAGAGCTTGTCGACAATGCCTGCTCCGCGGCCTTCCCCGAGGGGCACGGGGGATCGATCAACCTCAGGGCGCGGCGCTGCGAGACGGACTGCTTCGAGGTCTTCGTCGTTGACGACGGCATCGGCCTGCCCGAGGGCTTCGATCCGGACGCGCCCGGCAATGTCGGCCTCCTCCTCGCGAGGAGCCTCGCCGAGATGCAGCTCAAGGGCCGGCTCGAGCTCGTCGGGGGACAGACCCCGGGTTGCGCGTGGAGGCTCAAGTTCCGGGACGCGGCCTTCCAGCCCAGGGTCTGAGCCGGGAGACCTGTCCCTCGTTTTCGCCGGCCGCGCGCGATAGTTTATACGCGATCCGGCGGAGGCCGGCTTCGGCGCCAGGCGCCGGGTCTGTCCCTCCCCGCCGGGCTGGAGGTATTCGTGCACCGTCGCGCAGCCGCGCTGGCTTTCGTCCTCGCCGCAACCCTCGCCTTCGCCGCGCCGACTTCCCGTTCCCTCGTCTGCCTCGTGCTGACGACCGAGGGCGGCTCGGCCGAGGGCAACGCCCTCTTCCAGCGCTACATGGCCCTTCAGCCCGAGCTCTTGCGGAGCTACGCGCCGACGCGCTTCGAGGTCGGCAAGGCGGGCTTCTCGGCCAAGGCCGAGGGGAGCTTCGGCTACTCCGCCGAGGAGATAGTGCCGCTCGAGCGCTACGGCAAGACGGTGCTCGGCTCGGTCAGGGTCGAGCTGAAGGGAGCGCCGCCGCCCAAGGCCTGGAAGACCGCGGTGGTCGAGTTCAAGGCGGCGGAGCTCGCCGCGCGGGGCGACGCGGTCCAGCCCGGGGCCAGGGCCATCGAGCTTGCCGCGGCCAAGCTGAAGCTGTCGAAGGGGCTGGCCTGGGTCGAGAGCATCGGCCTCGCCTCGCCGGGCCTCATCAGGGCGACGGTGGCCTTCGCGAAATAGGGCGACGGCCGTGGATACCGTCCTCCGCAAGAGCCTCCTCAACAAGAGCGCGCTCGGCTTCTGGTGCGTGAACCACGTCCAGGGCTGCGCCCACGGCTGCCGCTATCCCTGCTACGCCTTCATGATGGCGCGGAGCTACGGCCGCGCCCGCGACTACGCCGACTGGACCCGGCCGCGGCTCGCGGCCGGCGCGGCCGAGCTCCTCGCACGGGAGCTCGACCACAAGCGCGAGAAGCCCGACCGCGTCCATTTCTGCCTGACCACCGACCCCTTCATGCATGGATACCCCGAAGTCGCAGCCCTCAGCCTCGAGCTCGTGGCCCTCGTCAACGAGCGGGGCATCCCCTGCTCGATCCTCACGAAGGGCCTCCTCCCGCCCGATCTCGCCGACAGGAAGCGCTTCCCCTGCGAGAACGCCTACGAGATCAGCCTCGTGTCCCTCGACGAGGAATTCCGCGGGCGATGGGAGCCTGGCGCCGCGCCCTACGCGGAACGGATCGAGTCCCTGCGGCGCCTCGCCGAGGCGGGCCGGACCACCGGCGCGCACGTCGAGCCCTATCCGCCGCCGAGCCTCGCGGCGCAGGACCTCGGCGCCCTCCTCGAGGCCGTCGGCTTCGTCGACCGGCTCTACTTCGGCGGCTGGAACTACAACGCGGCCCTGCTCCGGGGCTTCGACGCCGAGGGCTTCTACCGCGCGCAGGCGGAGACGGCGCGACGCTTCTGCGCATCGCGGGCTATAGCCTTCTCGAGCTAGGTCCCGCCGTGGACCGGGCGCGCCCGAGGATGGTACCATCCCGGAAGGGAGCGAGGGCGAGCCCGAGACCCGCCCCGCGAGGAGTCTTCATGTCGAGCTTATTCGAGGAGCTTTCGGAGAAGATCAGGCAGGCGCCTTCGACTTCGAGGCGCAACGCCGCCCGCCAGGACCTCAGCATTCTCGTCTTCGCCGAACGGGACTCGATCGACGCCCTCTGGAAGGCCGCGGAACGCGTCGCCGGAAGAGGAGGGGAGGGGCTCGAGGATCTGTCGGCCGCCGTCTCGAAGCTCCGGCCGGTGTTCGGGGAGAGGTCGCGGTGAGCCCGGGTACGAGGCGGGCCCGGGAAGGCTCGCCGCGCGGCCCGTCCCGCGCGCGCCTCCTCGCGATCGGCGCGTTAGGCGCCATCATTTTCGCCGCGGCCTGCTCGAATCCCCAGGCCGGGCAGCTCCGCGAGCCGGGCGACGGCGTCCCGCCCGCCGGCTATGCATGGCATGAAGGGTTCGAGTCGGGATACCCGGGCTCGCCCTGGAAGCTCGGCGGGGCGGGGGCCGCCGCGGTCGCCGCCTCGTCCTCGGCCAAGGCCGGGGCCTCGTCGCTCGCCTTCGACTCGCGTTCCCTCTGGCAGGGCGAGGAGGCGAGCCTAGGACTCGAGGTCGCTGTCGAGGCCGCCTCGAACCTCCGCTTCTGGCTGCGCACCGACATCGGAGGCACAATCGCCACCGAGTTCGTGTTCACGCTGGATGGAGTCGAATCTGGCCGCTGGAGCGGGCTCGACGGCTCCTGGATCGCGGTGGACAGCCTCCTCGCCCCCGGTACGCACCGCCTCGCCTGGAGCCTCGTCCGAGGTTCGAACTCGTATTACCCGTCGGCCACGAACCGCGTCTACCTCGACGAAGTATCCCTTTGCCCCGACGTCGCGGCCTCGGTCGCCATCGAGCCCGCGGCGACCCAGCAGCTCGCCGTGGGGAACAGCCTGCAATACCGGGCCTCGGCGCTCCGGGCCGACGGCAGCCTGCAGTCGGGCGCCCGCGTCGCGTGGGAACTCGTCTCGGGCGCGAGCGTCACGCTCGGGACCGAGGGCCTCGTCCGGGGCATCGCGGCGGGCAGGTCCGAGCTTCGTGCCGTATCGGGAGACGTCGCGAGCGCGGCGAGCGTCGTCGAAGTGATCCCCGCCGACTACCTCGACCTGCCCCTCTCCTACCGCGGCTCGACCTACAGCGGCAAGACGAGCGCGGGGAGCGGCTCGCCGATGCTCCTCAGCTCATCCCCGGTCTCGATCTCCAGCCCCCAGTCGAGATCCTTCGAGGCGGACGGCTACTTCACGTTGCGCGGCACCGTCACGGGCGGCGGGGCGAGCCAGTACGCGCTCGTCGATCTCGTGAAGGACGGCGGGAAGGCGGATGAGTACAGCACCTGGTTCGTCCGCGGCGACTTCGCCCTGCGGATTTGGCTTCGCTTCGGAGCGGGAGCGTACTCGATCAACGTCTTCCCCCTGACCCTGACCGATAACAACCTCAATTACGAGGGCGACATCGGCGGCTACAGCCACGGGAGCGCAGCGTACCGCTTCGCCGTGACGAACGTCCGCGACGAGGACGGCCGCTTGACCTACCCCTCCGACCCGCTCCAGTCCGACGATTTGGCCATCGTCAACCTGGCGGCCGGCATCCTGCGCGGGAAGTCGGGCGCCGGAGAGAGGGAGCGGCTCGCCGCGATCCACGACTACGTCGTCTCGCATCTCCACTACGACGACGCCTCGCTCGAAAAAGGCTTTCGCAAGAAGCAGGACGCGTTGAGCGCCATAGCCAACGGCACCGCGGTCTGCGAGGGCTACACCTCGCTCTTCGGGGCCCTGGCAAGGGCGGCGGGCTTCGAGGTCAAGGCCGCGATGGGCGATGCGTACAGCGGCGGCGCCTGGGGCCTCCACGCCTGGAACCTCGTCCTTTACGAGGGCGCCTGGCGCATGGTCGACTGCACCTGGGACGATCCCGGCCCCTACGACGCCGATCCGTCGCACATCGCGTATACCTACTTCCTCGTCGCGGGCCCCGAGGGGACCCTCGGCGACCATCGCTGGACGAGCGACCGTCCCTCCCGCGACCTCGCGGCAGGCACGGCTCCGGTTTCCGACCCGCTCCGGGGCTTCGGCTGCTATCCGGCGGGGACCTACTGAGGGGGCATACCCGCGCCGGATTCGCCGCGAATGTGCCCCAGGTCACAGATGGAGCGGCGACGCAAGCCCTATATTGATCCTGCGCGACGGCGCGAGCCAGGGAAGGACCCTGGCCGCGCCATCCCGTACGGAGGTGATTTCCTCATGCGCAGATCGATACTCGCCCTCGCCCTCGCCGCCCTCGCGCTCGCGGCCGTCGCAGGCTCGCCCCGGGTCCCCGCCTTGCCGCCCCTGCTCGACGAGAAGGGCCTCCTCGCCCTCATCGCCGACAAGGAGACGAAGCCCCTCCTCCTCGACGTGCGGACCGCCGAGGAGTATGCCGCCGGCTTCATCCCGGGCGCCGTCCTCCTCCCCTACGACGAGATACAGGCCAAATTCAAGGAGCCGGACATGGGCCGCCCCATCGTCGTCTACTGCCGCTCGGGGCGTCGCTCGGCCATCGCCAGGACGACCCTCCTCGCGATGGGCTACACGAACGTCTCCGACTTCGGCGCCTACACGAAGTGGACGGGCAAGCTCTCGACGCGTTAGGCGACGTACTTCGCCGGAAGGAACGAACATGGATACCAACGCTCTCTACGTCGTCCTCGTCGCCCTCGCGGGCTACGTCCTGTACCAGCGCCT
>CAYNPQ010000064.1:6487-20817 GCA_964399065.1 uncultured Treponemataceae bacterium
ACGCTCTCTACGTCGTCCTCGTCGCCCTCGCGGGCTACGTCCTGTACCAGCGCCTCTCCGGAGCGCGGAAATCGCCCAGGCAGGCGGTGCTGGCGAGCATCGAGGCCGGCGCGAGGATCGTCGACGTGCGCAGTCCAGCCGAGTTCGCCTCGGGCGCGTACCGCAAGGCGAGGAACATCCCGCTCGCGGACCTGCCCGGGCGGCTCGGCGAGCTCGGCCCGAAGGACGGGCGCATCGTGGTCTACTGCGCCTCCGGCTCGAGGAGCTCCCAGGCCGCCAGGCTCCTCAGGAAGGCGGGCTTCACCGGGGTCGTGAACGCGGGCGGCCTCGGCGACATGCCGGGCTAGGCGGCGCGGCCGGGGCGTCCCGGGCCGCGCCGCCGGGCCGCTCAGAGCGGCGAGAAGCCCGCGAGGAGATCCGGCGCCGCTTCCGAGTCCGGGTGGCGCGGGATGAAGTCCGCCGAGCCCCGGTCGAAGGCGTATTCCTCGCCCCAGGCCCGGTAGTTCCGGATGGTTTCGACCACGGAGGCCGCGACGTGGCGGACCTCGTCGTCGCGCATCGTCGGGTGGAGCGAGACGCGCACCCAGCCCGGCTTCTCCGAGAGGTCGCCCCGGTCGATCATGTCGGTGATGCGGCGCGACCTCGTCTTGTCGATGTTGAAGAGGATGTGGCCGTAGGTGCCCGCGCAGCTGCAGCCTCCCCTCGTCTGGACGCCGAAGCGGTCGTTGAGGAGCCTCACGATCAGGTTGTGGTGCTCGCCCGGCACGTAGAACGAGAAGATGGCGAGCCGGTCCAGGTTCTCGCCCTCGAGCAGAGCGATGGAGTCCTCCTTGCGGAACTCGCCCAGGAGGATGGCCTTGAGCTCCTCCTCGCGCCCGCGGATCCTGTCAACGCCCATGGCCTCCTTGAGGCGCATGGCGAGGGCGGCGCGGATGCCCTCGAGGAAGCCGGGCGTGCCCCCGTCCTCGCGGGCCTCGATCTCATCGACGTAGCGATGGGAGCCGAAGGGCGTGGTCCACTTGACCGTGCCGCCGCCCGGCTGGTCGGGCACGGCCTTCTTGTAGAGCTCGTTCGAGAGTATCAGGATGCCGGCCGAGCCCGGTCCGCCGAGGAACTTGTGCGGCGAGAAGACGATCGCGTCGAGGCGCTCCTCCTCCTTCGCGGGGTGCATGTCGATGTCGACGTAGGGCGCCGAGGCGGCGAAGTCCACGACGCATATCCCGCCGTAGCGGTGCATCAGGGCCGCCATCTCGCGGTAGGGCGTGACGATGCCCGTCACGTTCGAGCAGGCGGAGAAGGCACCGATCAAGGGCCGGGTCCCCGCGTGTCGCTTCAGGATCCGCTCCTGCCATTCGAGGTCGGGCAGCCCCGTCGCGGCGTCGCGGGGGACGATCTGGATCTCGACGTCGCACTCCTCCCAGGTGATCTGGTTCGAGTGGTGCTCCATGTGGGTGATGAGGACGAGGGGCTTCTGCTCCTTCCTGCATCCCCGGTCGCAGCCTTCGGGGAAGCGCAGGCCGAGGATCCGCTGGAGCTTGTTGATCGCGGCGGTCATGCCGAAGCCGACGAAGAAGAGCGAGTCGGAGGGGCCTGCGCCTACTCCTTCCTTGATGATCTCCCGGGCCCGGTGATAGGCCCTCGTCATGGCCTCGCCCGTGTAGGTGGTCTCGGTGTGGGTGTTCGCCACCAGGGGGCCGACCTCGCGGAGCATGAACTCCTCGATGGGCCCGTAGAGGCGGCCCGACGCGGTCCAGTCCGCGTACACGATCGGCGACCGCCTCCCGTCGGCGAGTCGCATGGTGGCGTCGATGCCGATCACGCCCTTCCGGAATGGCTCGAAATACGATTCAAGGCTCATGGTACCCTCTGGGGCCCAGTATACTACGCGGACCCCGAGCGGCAAGCCGGGAATCGCCCTACGCGCTCGGACCTCCTGTCCTCGCGTTTCGGGCCGGGGAAAACGCCCTCGCCCGCATCGCGCGCTCGAAGTCTCGCGCGCTTCCGTGCGGGCTCGACCGCCCACCATCCTCAAATGATCGGATGGCGGGCGGGGCGCTGGTCGGTCCTCATCGATTCGGACCGACCTTCGATTCCCGGTCTCGGCGTATGATGAATTGGCCCGTCCTGTCGGACGGGCCGTTCTTGAGAAAGCCGAGACCGGGAATCGAACCCGGCACCTGCGCATTACGAGAGGAGTTAATTCATTCCCCGTCAATCACTTATGATATCACATGATACGCCGCTGTCAATGGCTATTTCCTGTTTATTGCGGTCTTTATATCATCTTGTATTTTTCACCTGCTGTCGGTCGTGCTGTAGGTCTCGCCTAACGCGTCTTCCCCCTCCCCTCGCCGCGAACCTGGACATTTTGTCCAGGTCACCTAGGCATTTTGCCTAGGTGGTCCGGCAATATGCCGGACCCGCGCCGGACGAGTTGGCGGCCCTCCTTGAACGTTTGGCGGGAAAATGGAAGGCCCCTCCCCCGCGATGGGCGGAAGAGGGGCCGGGAGCCGGGGCCGCCGGCGGGCCAGGGGCTCCCGTATCCGGGGTGGCCCGCCTCGGAGAACGAGACGAAGCGAGCCCCCCGGAAGACGGCCAGGGAGGGCCGGCCGCCTGTGGATCGAGGTTAGACCGTCTTCAGGCGGCGGAAGCTCGCGGCGACCATCGGCGAGCCCTGCATGTACATGAAGGCCTGGAAGGTCGTGTTGTCCGAGCCGACCGTCTTGATCGGGTCGATGGTCAGCTCGCGCGCCACGGCGAGGCCGTAGTGGTCGAAGTACCCGCCGACCGCGACGTAGGAGCCCGCCGTGAGGGTGGTCGGGCAGTAGCTGGACTCGATCACGGGAATCGAGCGGATCGTTCCCTTGGTGAGCAGCTCCATCTTGAGGCCCTCGGTGCTGGTCGTGGCCTCGGAGAGGAGATTCGCCAGGAGGTCGGGGTGGATGGCTATCGCTGCCTTGGAGAGGTCGCCGCCGATGCCGATGATCTGGCCGGCGAGCTTGATCATATCCACCCACTTCGGCGCGCCGCTCGCGGCGCAGGCGATGTCCTGCGAGGTCGTGACGCCCGAGGAGCTCGCCACGAAAACGCCGAGCATGTCGTTGCCCGAGCCGGCGCCGACGAGGATGCCCTTGTCGATCGCGCCCGCGAAGGCGGAGGCGAAGATGCCGGGGAGCTTGGCTTCCACGTCGGTGGAAATGAGGGCGTCCATGCCCACGGCGAGAATGCTCATCCAGGATTTGAGGGCGAGCTCCTTTCCGCCCAGGACAGCGGTGGAGTCGGTGGAAACGCCGGTCGCGCCCGGGGCCTGGCCGGCGGGGAGCGCGAGCCCGGGGGCGAATACGGGAACGATGCTCTTCGCGTTCGGCGCGGTGAACACGCTCACCTTCGGCCGCAGTTTTCCGCCGTCTTTGATCTCGGTGATCACGTCGGAGACCGTGTTGGCGCCGGCGCCGTTCGCGGTGATCGCGCGCTTTTCCAGCATGGCCTTGCGGATCTCCTTCCAGGCCGCGGAGGCCCCGCCCCGCTCCTCGGGCGGGGCGGGCGCGAGGGACTCCGCCTCCCGGGCCTTCTGGGCGCGGAGCTCCGCGCTCCCATCGTCGGCCGCGTAGAAGTCGCGCAGCTCCCGGAGGTTCTTCAGCTCTCCCAGCATGGCGCGGGCCTCGTCGTGCCGGCCTTCGGCGACGAGCCTCTCGGCCTGGTTCCGGCGCTCGGTGATCTGCTTGGTGATATCGTTGAGGTTCATGTCGTGTCCTTTCCGTCCCGCGGACGGGTCAATACTGGAGCAGTTCAAGCTCCAGGCGGAGGCGCTCGGCCTCGGCCTTCTTCGCGGCCTCGGCTTTCTGGGCGGATTCCCTGGAGCGCATGGCGGCGGCGGCGGAGCTCTCGGGGTATGCCGGGAAGGCGCAGGGCGAGAGCTCGAGCAGGCGCGCGGCGGTCAGGGTTCGGGTCGGCGGGGTGGTCTTGTGGTCCCACGTGTCGGCCTCGGCTACGAAACCGAAGCTGCAGCCGGTCATGTCGCCGCGTTGGATCGTCTCGAAACGTCCAGAGGCGGAGGCGGGGACCTGGCATGAATAGTATAAACCATCGATGCGCGATTCGAGAAGGAGAGTCTTCGCCTTCGTGCTCCCGAGCACCTCGCGCTCATCATGGGACCAGAGCATCTTAACGTCCGTCTGGTTGGAGAGCGTGCGGTTGAACACCGACGGCGCGAGGATCTCGACGAATCCGCCCAGGTCCTCGGAGGGCGAGTTGTACGGAATCCTGCCCTCGATGTAGAGCTTCGAGCCGTCGCGCCGTGTGGAGACGGTCGCACCGTGGATCCTGGTTTCGGGGGTGCCCTTCACGATTTCCTTCCTTTCCCTACGCTTCGCGTAGGATTTGCGATTGAAGGCGCGCGATCTGTACGGATGTTTTTTCCGCCAGGCGCGGCTCTGTGCGGTCCGCTCGGCGCGGAGTCGCTCGGCGACGTCGGCCGGCACCTCGAGACCCGGAGGGAGGGGACCGTGCCTATCGGGGCGGTATGTGCCCCTTATGACGTGCTCCTCGATGCTGAGGCGGGGCCTACCCATCCCGGCGCCTCTTTAAGGTTGGTGATTTTTGCCAATCAGTAAGGAAAGGAGGACGGCTGCGGTTCATAGTCGGGGCCCCTGTTTTTCCCGAGGGGGGTAGGGGTTCGGCCCGCGGCCGCCCTCCCTGCCCCTCGCCGTGCGGATGGCGCCGGTCCTCCATGCGTGTCAGGCACAGCCAGCCAGGCGCTGCGTTGCGCGGATCGTCCGGCTCGAGGACTCGGTCGATCATTCGTCGGCCTCCTCGATGTGTCCGGATACCCCGTGTAAGTCGTGAAAGTGTGTAAGTGGTGGATCTTCTGTATGATGGACTTTCACGGTTTCACGACTTACACGACCTGCTAGAGCCCATACTCCATAGCGGGGGGAGTGGACCTTGCCCTCGGCCTCGAGGTCTCGTAGGCGGTTCGATACGGCTTGCGGGGTCTTCCCGAGGGCCTTGGCGAGCTCCCCGGTCTTCACCTCCTTGCCCCCCTCGAGCTCGCGCAGGATGTCGCGCCGCTCCTTGGATGAGGTGAGTTCCTCGGCGTCCCCGAGCGCCGTCCATGTCCCGCAATCCCGATCGAAGCGGAGGGCGAGCGTCGTCTCTTCCACGTCGCGCCCTGTGACGAAGAGAGTAGCGTCGGCTTCACCGCGAGCCCTGGTCAGCACCCAGGTAGAATCCGCAGCGCCGTTGAGGCCATTGGTCCCCGACACCGTATCCAGCACGTCCTCGGCGGTCGCCTTGCGGACGTGGTGAATTACCACGATCGCGCATTCATGACGGTCGGCGATCTCCTTGATTGAGGCCGCCGCCGCATAGTCGGCCGCGTATCGATCGTCGCCGAGCGGCGTGCCCCGGAATCGAGCGAGGGTGTCGATGATTACCAGTTTCACGGTTACACGCTCTGCGAGTAGAGCGTCGAGGTCCGCGAGCCCCTCGGCGCCGCTTCGCCATTGCGTGAAGACCTCGAGGCTCGAGGCGGGCGAGGCCCCGATCTTCTCCAGGCGGGCCTTGAGGCGCCGCGGCGTGTCCTCGAGGGCTAGATAGACGGCCCGCCGCCTCTCGACGTGATAGCGGCCTAGAGCGACCCCCCCCGCGCCGACGGCCGAGCCGAGGGCGAGGGCGAGCCAGGATTTTCCGAGCTTCGGCGCCCCCGCGAAGATTGTCAGACCCGAGACGAGGAGCCCGGGGACTATCCATTGAGGCGGAGGGAAGTCGGTCGCGAGGAGTTCCCCGCATGAATACCCGCGGGGCAGGGCCGCTACACGCGCGCGCCTGGTCTCCTCCCGCTCGAGAAGCTCGGCCGCCCGGGCGAAGGCCGGCCCGTCGAGCTCGCCGGCCTCGGGGCCGAGGGCCTCCTCGATGGTCTTCCACTTGAGCCCGAGGATCGCCTCCGGAGGGGCGGCCTCGAGTAGCCCGGCGACCTTGGAGCGGTAGTCGGTCTCGATGCGGTAAACGGAGAGCGCCTCCTCGGGGGAGAGCCGCCATCGGCCCAGGCGATCCGCGGCCTTCGGGGTGGCGCCCCGGACGACGGGGACGCCGGCCTCATCGTGGAGCTCGGCGACGACTGCGCGGATCGCGTCTTCGCAGTTGCGGCGGGAAGGCGCGCTCATTGGCCGGCCTCCGCGAACTCGAAGGCCCTCGCCTCGACCTGGAGCCAGGCGGTCGCCTCATGGATCCGCCCACGCCTCGCTGCCGATGCCGCGGCGGCCTGGGCGAGTGCGATAAATGCTTGAGTCAGGACGGCCTCGGACGGTATACTGTCTATGTGCTCGGGTCTTGCGGTCCCTGTCGGGGGGGCCGCTTTTTTTTCGTCCGTCATCTGCCGGCCTCCGGCGTGACGCGGCGCGAGACCTCCGCGCCGAGACGGATGCGGCCTATGTCGCCGTCGTGCAACGTGGCGGCGAGGGAGACCTCCCCATAATCGGGCGCGTCGCGGAGAAGCTGGAGGAGATGAGGCCGGAGGATCTCGAGGAGACGGGCGGCCTTGGCGTCCGCGCTTGCGGTGGGCGCCACGGCTCAGGCCTCTACGATCTCGGGCCGGACGAGACGGGACTCGACAAGCGCGTCTAGGTCCTCGGCCCGGACGCGCACGACACGCCCGATCCGCACGACGGGGAGTATTCCCTGGTCAACCCAGCGGCGGAAGGTCGGGAATGAAACGTGGACGCGGTTGGCGCCCTCTTTCAGGGTAAGAAGCTCGCTCACGGCGGCCCCCGCATAGACCACAACCGCCCAAGGGGGGCGGTTGTGGAAATTGTGCGGAGGGCGCCAGTACGCGCGGCGAGGCTTCCGCGCATCGTCCCGGCTTTCCCGCGCGTTTCATCGGCAACGCCGCGAACGCGCCCCCTACTCGCCTCACCTCTGGCACAAGGCCGGGCTATCGGCTTTCGGTTGGACCGTTCCCCTTGCTAGAGGGGGAGCCTCAATTTGTACAGTTCAAGAGGGAGAGTTTTAAACTGAGCCCTTCTCTCGGGAGGCCATCGATTAAAAATCATCCAGGCTCGGGCATCTCGTAATTGTCCCACCTGTACGGGGACCGGATCGGCGCCGGGCAGGGACCGCGCAACTACGCGCCGGAGGCGGCGCTCATCGCGGCGCAAGTACTTCGCCAACTCGGCCACCCCTGCCCTATTCTCATCGAGTACGGCCCAAATCTGCGCACGGGTGACATTGGCCATAACTTAATAATACTACTGGATACCCTGAGAATGGAATATCCAGTTTTTAGAAAATCCTAACATCTATTCCTGTCCTGATATCAAAAAGGCCCCGCGTTGCGCGAGGCCCCTTATCAATCCCGAGCCGTCAGGCCGTTTCCGCCGGTTTCTTCTCAAGATCGAAGTCTCGGACGTGATTATAGATCATCTCGGTCAACACGTTCGAGACTGCCGACGCGGCCCTGATGAATCGGTGAATCTCCTCCGGTGAATGCTCGCCACTGAATGAGCATCGGAGCCATTCACCGTCATTGGAGCATAGTTCTTCATCGATCCTCTCTAGTCTTCTTGTCAGGCTCCCCATCGTCATGGCCCACCTCCGAGAGTCTATGATCCGCCGGCGCCAGGGCCGGTGGTTTTCTGTGTTACAAGATCTCCGAACACTTCCCCTGCGGCGACGCCGAGCCGCGCGAGGTCGGACTCGCTCGCGTGGTCCGCGTAGTGCTCGAGCATCGCGGCCGTCTTATGTCCCGTGGCGCGTTGCACGGCCCGGGCCTCGAGGCGGTCGGCCATCGTCTTCACGAAGAAATGGCGCCAGGAATGGAAGTCGATGCCGCGGGCCGCATACTCCGCGAGGATTTCCGCACGCCTCGCCGCTGGCTCCGGCTTTTCGTCGTCTCCCCACTCGGCGCCGTTCATGGCGACGAGGGCCTTCCTCATCCCGAGGAGTATCCTGTTCGCGTCCAGTGGGCGCCCGGCGGCGCGCCCGGCGAAGACGAAACGCTCGGGGCCGGCCGGATGGGGGCTCCGGGCCTCGATTGTGAGGAGGGCCGCACGGACGGCCGGGAGGAGGGGGGCTTCGCGCGCCTCGCCATTCTTGGGTGTCTTGAGGCCGTCGCGGATGCTGAATGAGTGCCGGATGAACAGGCGGTCCTGGCCGATGTCCTCGCGGCGAAGGGCGAGGATCTCGCCGATCCGGGCGCCCGTCGTCGCCGCGACGAGACAGGCGACGCGCGCGCGCTCATCCTGCCAGGGCGCCGAGAAAAGGGCCTTCGCTTCCGCGGGCTCGAGGATGCCGCGGCGGCGGCGCGCCCCGGAGAAGCCCCGGAGGCCCCGCGTCGGGTCCCCCGTGATGAGCTCGTTGGCGCTCGCCCATCGGAGGGCCGTCGTCGCGGCCGAGAGAGACTTGTTGATCGAGGCAGGGGCGAGACCCCGCTCCTTGAGCTTGAGCCCCGCTGCGACGAGGTGGGAACGACGGACCTCCCCGAGGCGGAGCGAGATGCCGAGGATGTCCTCGAGCTCGCGGGCGCGGCCGGTCATGTCCTCGCAGTGGCGGCGCGTCGCGCGCTGTCCGTGGGCGAGGCGCTCGGCGATGTAGGGGCTCGTCTCGTACTTCCAGAAAGCGATGAGCCAGGCGCCGAAGGGCTCTGCCGCCGGCCCCTCCCCCGGCCGCCCCTCCTCGAGGAGCCCGCGGCTACGGAGCGCGGAGACGATACGCCGCGCGTCGGCATGGGTGAGGGGCGCCGTCTTCGCGGCCATGACAGCCTGCTCGGCCGTGGAGGCCTCGGCTACGGAGCGGCGGCCCTCCGGGGCCGGGATGCCGGTATGGAGCCACTCGGCCGCGCGGATCAGGGCCTCGTCACGATCCTTGGTATGGAGGGAGCGCGGCGCGAGACGTTGGCCGCTCTCCGCGTCGCGGAATTGGACGTAGTAGAGGCCTGTTGACGAGCGCATAAAAACCGAAAACCGGCGCATCCTGTCTCCACTCGCAGCACGTGCTGTCGGTGCTGCTGTATGTGGGGAATGGGACGCTCCGGTTTTCCGGTCGCGTTACGCTAATTCCTTCCTCTGTAAAGCCGAGACCGGGAATCGAACCCGGCACCTGCGCATTACGAGTGCGCCGCTCTGCCAGATGAGCTATCTCGGCGGAAGCGGGACGACTATACCCGAGATCACGGGCATGAATCAAGGGGAATACCTTCCGGCCCTTATTGTAAGTGCCGCCGGCCCGAAACTATACTCCTTGATATGGGAATCTCCGTGCTGATAGTCGACGATTCGATGGTCGCCAGGCTCGCGATAAAGGGTTTCGTGAAGGAGAGCGTCTCGACGCTGGCCGAGGCGTCGAGCGGCGAGGCGGCCCTCGAGCTCGTCGAGAAGGGACTCCGCCCCGACATGGTCTTCCTCGACCTGACGATGCCGGGCATGGGCGGGATCGAGGCGCTCAAGGGGCTCAAGTCCCTGGTCCCCGGGCTCAAGGTCACGGTGGTGACGGCGGATATACAATCCAAGACCCTCGAGGAGGTCAGGGCCGCCGGCGCCTTCGATATCATACGCAAGCCAGCCGACAAGGCCGCCGTGCTCGGGGCCCTGTCCAGGGCCGGCGGCGGGGGAGGCGTGGCTCCGTGACGGTCGGGCAGGAGCTCTCGGACCTCCAGCTCGACGCCCTCCGCGAGCTCATGAACATCGGCTTCGGCCAGGCCGCGGCCGCCCTCTCGGAGGTCATCGACCTGCGCGTGGTCCTGTCGGTCCCCAAGATCACGGTCCTGCGCCCGGAGGAGATCCCGGAATTCATGGAGAGCGAGGTGGCCTCCCCGACCTCCTTCAGCATGGTGGAACAGTTCTTCTTCGGACGTTTCGAGGGCACGAGCTTCCTCCTCCTCCCCGAGGACGAGGGCCGGAAACTCGCCGGCCTCTTCGGCGCCGAGGGGACGCCCGTGCCCCCCGAGATCGAGATCGGCTCGCTCGAGCGCGACATTGTCGTCGAGATCGGCAACATCATCATCGGCGCCTGCGTGGGCAAGATCGCGGAGATGCTCAAGGACCAGGTCGTCTTCCAGGCCCCCCACTTCATCGAGTCGCCGATCAAGGGAGGCGTGATCGAGCGGCACCTCGCGGGGACGAAGACTCTTGCCCTGGTCTTCAAGACGGTCTTCCACTTCGAGCGGCAGGACGTCTACGGCTTCCTCTTCCTCGTGGCCGCCGAGAGCTCCCTCGAATGGATGCGCGGGGCCGTGGACGAGTTCCTCGGGAGCCTGGGGTGAGCGTCCCCGATTTCGCGCAGGTCCTCGACGGGCTCGGGCACGGCGTCGCGATCCTCGACCCGGACTGCCGGCTCGCCTACTGGAACCGCTGGATGGAGAGAGCCTCCGGCCTGGCCCCGGCCGACGTCCTCGGCCGCCCCATCACCGAGGTCTTCCCCGGCCTCGACACGGCCGCCTTCCGCCGCAACATGAGGAGCGTCCTTTCCTTCGGCATCGTGGCCTACTTCTCCCAGCGGGTCCACGGCCAGCTCTTTCCCTTCCCGCCGGCCCCCGGCTCGCCCGAGGGCTTCGACCTGATGCAGCAGCACTGCGTGATGGGGCCGCTCCGCGAGGACGGCAAGGTCGTGGCGGTCTACCTCACGGTCGAGGACGTCACCGAGACGGTCTCGTACCAGCGTCGGCTCGCCGAGCTCGCGATGCGGGACGTCCTCACCTCGGCCTACAACAGGCGCTTCTTCGACCGCCGCTTCGTCGAGGAGCTCGACAGGGCGCGGCGCTACGGCCACAGCCTGGGCCTGGTGATCCTGGACCTCGACCACTTCAAGGCGGTGAACGACGGATTCGGCCACCAGTTCGGGGACGAGGCGCTCAAGTCCGTGGCCTCGGTATGCGGCAAGATCGTGAGGACCACCGACATCCTGGCGCGCTACGGCGGCGAGGAGTTCTGCCTCCTCCTCCCGGAGACGAGCCTCCCGGATTCGACGGCCCTCGCGGAGCGGATCCGCTCCGCGGTGGAGCGCAGCCCCGTCAAGGCCTTCGGCCGCTGCGCCGACCTCACCATCAGCGCCGGCGTCGCCGCCTCGAGGCAGGGCGAGGGCCCCGACGACCTCCTGCGCCGCGCCGACAGCGCCTTGTACGCGGCCAAGAACGGCGGCCGCAACCGCGTGGAGACCGAAGGATGAGCGACGAGATACTCGCGGCCTTCGCGGCCGAGTCCGCCGAGCTCTTCGAAGGGATCGAGGAGGCCGTCGCCGACCTCGACAAGGGCGAGGAGGGGGCGATCGACCGGCTCTTCCGCCACGTGCATACCCTGAAAGGCTCCGCGGGCATCGTCGGCCTCGAGAGGCTCGAAGCCTTCGCCCATGCCTGGGAATCGCGGCTCGGCTTGATCCGGCAAGGTGCACCCTGCCACGGCCCCGACTGCATGGGGGCGCTCCTGGCAATGCGCGAGCGCGCCATGTCCATCCTGGGCGAGGGCGAGCCGGCCATCGGCGCGGAGGATCCGTCCCGCGCGGCCGGGGGACTCAAGCCCGAGGATGCCTCCATGCTCGAGGCGCTCGACGGGGCCCTCGCCGCCGCCGCGGCGGAGGCGGCGAGCGAAACCGACGCGGCCGCGCCCGCCCAGCGGCCGGGAGCCCCGCCCGCGGCCGCGGCGGGCGGGCGCGGCAGGGGACAGGCGGACTCGGTGGCGAGGGTGCCGAGCGCCAAGCTCGAGACCATCCTCTCCCTCGCGAGCGGGATCGTGGTGTCGCTCTCCAACCTCGGCCAGTCCGCGCGCGCGGCGGGCGCGCAGGGCCTCGTCGACGAGCTCGGCGCGGTCGAGACCCAGGCGGCCTCGCTCTACCGGGCGGTGCTCGACACCCGCATGGTGCCCTTCGGGGACGTCGCGGGCCGCTTCAGGCGGGCCGTCGAGGAGATCGCGCGCGACCGGGGCAAGCGCATCCGCTTCGAGCTCTCCGGCGCCGAGACCGAGATCGACAAGAGCCTGGCTGACCGCGTGACCGAGCCCATCCTCCACCTGGTCCGCAACGCCGCGGATCACGGGATCGAGTCGCCCGAGGCCCGCGCCGCGGCCGGCAAGGAAGCGGTCGGCACGGTGGCCCTCCGCGCGCGCCGGGAGGCCGGCCTCCTCTCGATCCGGATCGAGGACGACGGGCGCGGCATCGATCCCGAGGCCGTGCGGCGCCGCGCCGTGGAGACGGGGCGGCTGGCGCCCGACGCGCGGCCCGATCCCGAGGAGCTCATGGACTTCCTTTTCGAGTCCGGCTTCACCCTGTCATCCGAGGTCACGAAATGGTCGGGGCGGGGCGTGGGCCTCGACGCGGTCAAGCGCGCCGCCACCGCCCTCCGGGGCACGGTCCGGATCGAGAGCCGGCCCGGCAGGGGCTCCGTGGCCATCGTGCGGCTGCCCCTCGCGCTCTCCCTCGTCGAGGGCTTCGTGGCGAGGGTCGGCGGGCTCAAACTCCTCGTGCCCTTCGAGTCCGCCTCGTCTTGCGTCGAATTCGACGACGAAGGCTCCTCCTCGGGCGCCTTCCGCCTCGTGGAGGTTCGCGGCTCCCTCCTGCCCTCGGTGGATCTCGGGGAGCTCTACGGCGAGGGGAGGCGCTCGGGCAGGAGGGTCGTCGTCGTCCTCGAGAACGGGGAGGAGCGCACGGGGCTCGTGGCGGACGAGGTGGCCGACACCCTGCAAGCCGCGGTCAGGCCCCTGGACCGCAGCCTCGCCGACTCGCCGGGGATCGCCGGGCATGCCACATTGGGCGACGGGTCGATGGTCCTGGCGCTCGACTGCGCCGAGCTCGGGAGGCTCGCGGCGAAGGGCGCGCGGAAGGCCTGACCGCGCCTTATTTCTTGCGCCGCGAACCGACGAAGCGGATAGCCCTGGCTCCATCGCGACCGTGTAGATCCACTTCCTTCGGGCTCCCGGTTCGTCGATTCATCATTTCTTCCTGCGCGAACCGACGAACCGGATGAAGTCGTTGATGTTCTTGACCACGATCCTGTCGGGGTAGAGCTCGAGCCGGCGCTGGTTCGCGAAGTGGCCGAGGATGGTCTGGACCTCGGAGCTCGACATGCCCGCCCAGTGCGCGACGTCGTCCATCGTGACGCGGAACTCGCGCTTCTCGCCTTCCTGGTCGCCCCCGCCCGCCACCGCGGCGTTCGTCTCGTCGAGCATGAGGAAAACGTCGGCGATCTTGGCCTGGGGCTCTTCCAGGGTGAGGATCATGAAGCGGCGCTTCTGGTCCCAGATGCGCTTCGTGAAGAGCTTGAGGAGCCGGAGGGCGATCTGCGGGTTGCCCATCATGAGGACCTCGAAGTTCGCGCGGTTGAACTCGAGGACCTTCACCGTGTCGATGGCCTGGGCGGTCGCGGAGCGCGGCGCGCCCTCGAGGATGGCCATCTCGCCGAAGATCTCCGGCGGCTGGAGGATGTCGATGGTCTTCTCGAGCTCGCCGACGATCTTCGAGATCTTCACCTTGCCGGCCTGGATCAGGTAGAAGCTGTCGCCCGGCTCGTACTCGGCGAAGATGAGCTCGCCGGGCTGGTAGGTGCGGGCGAAACGGGTGAATGCGGCGAGATCAGCCACGGGCGCCCTCCTCGAGCTGGCGGAGCGCCTTCTTGGCCTTGATCCGCGTCGACGCGTCCTCGTCCGACTCCATGGCGATGATCTTCTTGAAGAAGCCCTTGGCCCGCTCGGCGTCGCCCTTTTTTTCGTAGGCCTGGCCGAGGAAGTACAGCACCTCGACGAGGTCGGGATGCTTGGGATTGGTCTGGACGAGCTGGGTGAAGTGCTTGATGGTGAGTTCGTACTGCTGCAGCATGAAGAGGCACCTCCCCATGTCGAAGAGCGCCTTGGCCGCGTACTCGGGGTCGCCGTTCGCGTCCACGATGCGCTTGAAGCCCGTCAGGGCCTCCTTGTACTTCTCCGAGCTGAAGAGGCTCACGGCGTCGTAGTATTCCTTGGCCGCGTCGGAGAGTCCCTCGCCGGGCTCCCGCTCAGGCTGGCGCGCGGCGGGCGCCGGGGCCTCGGGCGCGCCCTGCGCCGCGGCCCTCGCCGCCCCCGCGGGCGATCCCGCCCCGGCCCTCGAGGATTCGACCATCATGGGCGCGGGGCCCTTGCCGTCGCCGTACTTCAAGGCGCTGGACTCGGCGACCTCGAGGTAGCGGCTGGCCTCGCCGGCGAGCTTGCCGGCCGGGTAGTATGTCAGGTAACGGCTGAAGATGTACTTGGCCTGGCTGTACTGCCGGCTCTTGAGGTAGTACTCCCCGGCCTTGTAGAGGCCCGTCTCCGGGCTCGCGGCCTCGGGCTTCTCGAGGAGGTTCTCGACCTGCTTGTGGACCCGCCTGAGCTGGTTCG
>CAYNPQ010000065.1:0-20809 GCA_964399065.1 uncultured Treponemataceae bacterium
GTGGCCTACGGCAGCCTGGCCCTCGACGCGGACGAGGTGCCGCAGACGGGCGACGAGGAGCAGACCGGCCCCGGCGCCGGCTTCGCCCTCGTCGACGGCGTCGACCCCGCGACCTACTTCGACATGTTCCCCTCGATCAAGCTCGTCGAGGGCCGCATGCTCGCGCCCGGCGACAAGGGCATCCTCGTCACGAAGCGCCAGCTGGAGAACCTCGGTAAGCGCTACGGCAAGACCGTCTCGGTCGGCGACAAGATCCTCGTCAACGGCTTCGGCACCTCCGGCTTCAAGATCCGCGAGGTCGAGGTCGTCGGGCTCTACGGCCGCGACGCCGACGAGCAGGGCATGGCGCCCACCGTCTTCGTCGACGTCGACACCGCGCGCGTGCTCGGCGGCCTCACGCTCGGCGCCGACGAGGACGTGAAGCTCAAGCCCGAGGAGACCTCCCTCCTCGCGAGCGACGACATGGACGCCCTCTTCGGCGGCGACCTCGTCGAGAAGCCGGCGGCCTCGGCCAAGGTCGACGTCTCGAGCCTCTCGAGCCTCGTCGGGGGCCGGACGGCCCAGGCCAAGCGCGAGGAGCTCAACCGCGCGGACACGGGGGCCTGGCACTTCATCCTCGTGCGGCTCAAGAACTCCGCCGCCGCCCCCGCCTTCATCGGCGCGACGACGGCCAAGTTCGCGGCCGAGGGCCTCGACGCCCGGGTGACCAACTGGCAGGGCGCCGCCGGCCCCCCCGGCAAGTTCGCCGACATCGTGCGGGTCGTGTTCATCGTGGCCATCGTCGTCATCGCCATCGTCGCCGTGATCATCATGATGAACACCCTCGTCGTCTCCGTCATCGAGCGGACCGGCGAGATCGGCACGATGCGCGCCCTCGGCGCGCAACGCGGCTACGTCCGCAAGATGTTCCTCGCCGAGACCCTGGCGCTGACCCTCTTCTTCGGCCTCGTCGGCTCCGCGCTCGCCCTGGGCCTAGCCGGCCTCCTCAACGCCATCGGCATCGAGGCGGGCAACAACTTCGTCGAGCTCCTCTTCGGGGGCAAGGTCCTGCACCTCGTGCCGCGCCTCGGCTCCTTCGTCACGACCATCGTCATGGTCTTCGCCGTGGGCTTCCTCGCCCACCTCTACCCCGTCTCGGTGGCGCTCAAGATAGAGCCCGTCCGGGCCATGCAGAACGAGTAGGAGAGCGCCGTGAAAACGCTCGTCAAGATAGCCTTCAGGAACCTGAACCGCCAGAAGAAGCGGAGCTTCCTCCTCGGCGGGGCCATCGCCTTCGGCATCATGATCGTGACCCTGATCGACGGCTTCGCCGGGGCCTTCGCCGAGAACATCGCCGGCAACATGGCCGACCTCTTCGCCGGCCACCTCTTCGTCGAGGGCGTCGAGAAGTCGGAGAAGGGCAAGTCCGTCGAGATCATCCGCGACGGCTCCGCGATCAACGACGCGGTCGCCGCCTCCGGGATCGACTCGCGCCTCATCCAGAAGCGCTCGGCCGCGGACGCGACCTTGGTCTTCGAGGGCAAGAAGACGCGCCAGCAGATCTGGGGCGCCGACTTCGCGAACGAGACCTACCTCAAGAAGCGGCTCGTGCTCAAGGAGGGCAGGTACGACGACCTCCTGGCCCCCGACTCCCTCGTCCTCTCCGAGAAGGTCGCGGCCAAGATCAAGGCCCAGGTCGGCGACAAGGTCCTCGTCCAGCTCAAGACCGTCAACGGCCAGAACAACGTCGGCGAGATGACCCTGCGCGGCCTCACCTACGACATGGGCATGTTCTCGAACATGCTGGCCTACGCGAGCCGCGACTACGTCAACGAGCTCCTCGCCCTCGGCCCCGACCAGTACCAGCTCTACGGCATCATGCTCCAGGACCTCTCGAAGGCCGAGCCGGCCCGCGCCGCCCTCGTCAAGGCCCTCAAGGAGCGCGCGCAGGTCTTCGAGCTCTCGGAGGAGAAGGCCGCCCCCGCGGCCGCCAAGCCGCAGGCCTCGTCCTCGTCCTCCGCCTCGTCCTCCTCCTCCTCGAGCCCCGCCGCCGGCATGCAGTCCCGCTACCAGAAGCTCTACCGCCTCGCGAGCAAGGAGACCTGGACCGGGACCAAGTACCGCGTCTTCACCATCAACGACATGATCTCGCAGGTGGAGGAGCTCGTGAAGGTCCTCAACACCGCGAGCCTCGTGATCCTCGCCGTCCTCTTCGTCATCATCATGGTAGGCATCTCGAACACCTTCCGCATGGTCATGTACGAGCGGATCCGCGAGATCGGCACGATGCGCGCCCTCGGCATGCAGCGGCCGGGCGTCAAGCGGATCTTCATCCTCGAGGCCGGCTTCCTGGCCGCGGGCGGCACCCTCGCCGGCCTGGCGGTCGCCGGCCTCGTCATGCTCGTCCTCTCGGCCTTCAACTTCGGGACGGGGACCTTCTTCTCCCTCCTCATGAAGAACGGCCACCTGACCTTCGCGGTCGGGCCGGGACAGGCGATCCTGAACTTCGCGATCGTCCTCGCCCTCACCCTCCTCGCGGCCCTCATGCCGGCGAGGAAAGCCTCGCTCCTCGAGCCCGCCGTCGCGCTCAGGACGAGCAAGTAGCCCAAGGAGACAACATGAAGCGCATAACGCTCATAGCGGCCCTGCTGGCCGTGTCCGCGGCCCTGCCCCTCCTCGCCGCGGGCAAGCCCGACTTCGAGGCCATGGTCCGCGAGATCGAGAAGATCCAGGACTTCTCCGGCATGGACTTCACCGGCGTATTCACCATCGTCAGCGAGAAGCCCGGCGAGAAGCAGTCCGTCACCCAGGTCCGCATGTTCCGCCGCGACGCCAAGAAGCAGTTCCTCATGCTCATCCAGCGCCCCGAGGCGCAGATGGGCCAGGGCTACCTCAAGGAGGACGACAACGTCTGGTTCTACGACCCGACGAGCCGCAAGTTCACCCACTCGAGCATCAAGGAGAACCTCAACGACTCCGAGGCCAAGAACGCCGACTTCACGCGCAAGAGCATCCTCGACGACTTCGCGATCGAGGCCACCGAGGAGTCGACCCTCGGGAAGTTCCCGGTCTGGATAATCACCCTGAAGGCCAAGACCGGCGAGGCCGCCTACGACCGGATGAAGCTCTTCGTCCGGAAGGACCAGACCCTCATCCTCAAGGAGGAGGACTACAGCGCCACCGGCCGCCTCATGCGCACCACCCTCTTCCCGAAGTACAGCCCCGTCGGCCAGGGCAGGTTCTTCCCCGCCCAGATGCTCATCGTCGACGAGATCAACAAGGGAGAGAAGAGCCAGGTGACCATGTCCGAACTCTCGACCGACAAGCTCCCCGACAAGGTCTTCACCAAGGCCTTCCTCGAGCAGGTGAACTGACATGAGGCGCGCAACCCACGCATTCGCCCTCGCCTCCGCCCTCTGCCTGGCCCTCCCGGGCGCGGCCCTCGCCCAGGAGGCCATCGTCACCGACGAGGACGCGCTCTTCGGCGAGGAGGCGCCCGACACCCTCACCACCGTGAAGGAAGGGCAGAAGGACGCGGCGGTCTCGACCTTCCTCAAGACCGAGTCGGTCCGCATCGGCGGCTCCTTCTCCGGCTCGGCCGGCGCCGACTGGACCATGCTCGACCCCTGGAACGCCCCCGCCCTCGACGACCACGGCCTCGACGCCGTCGCCGCGGGCAGCCTCTTCTTCGACGCGAGGCCGAGCGAGGACTTCCGCGTCTACGGCAAGGCCAAGACGAGCTATCCCTTCTCCGACACCGCGGGCTCGGGAAGCTCCGCGGTCGCCGTTCCCAACATCCAGGTCTTCGAGCTCTTCGCGGACTGGAGCTACAAGGACTCCCTCTTCCTCCGCTTCGGCAAGCACACCGTGAAGTGGGGCGTGGGCTACTTCTTCAGCCCCGCCGACGTCATCAACCTCGGCGCCATCGATCCCCTCGATCCCACCGCCCAGCGCGAGGGCCCCGTCTCGCTGCGCGTCCACTATCCCGTGCCGGACAGCCAGAGCAACCTCTGGGCCTACGCGATCATGCCCCAGGGCGACGATCCGAAGCCCGAGGACATCGCCGCCGCCGCCAAGGCCGAGTTCCTCGTCGCCAAGAGCTGGGAGATCGGCCTCGGCGGCTACTACAAGTACGAGCACCCGACCCGGGCCGTCCTCACCGCCTCCGGCTCGATCTGGAAGTTCAACGTCTTCGGCGAGGCCGTCGGCGCCTGGGGCAGCGACAAGCGCTTCGTCACCGACGTGGGCGCGACCCTGCCCGGCTTCTACTCGAGCGAGGAGCGCAAGGACGAGCTCTTCCTCTCCGGCACCGTCGGCGCGAGCTACACGAACTCCGACGACCACTGGTCCGTCGCGGCCCAATACCTCTACGACGGCGAGGGCTATCCCGACGCGGAGCGCGAGTCCCTCATCGACGACGCGAGGGCGAACGAGACCGCGATCAAGGCGGCCCTCGCGCTTCTCGGCCTGCCGGCCTCGACCTACTCGAACCTCCTCAAGGGCCTCATCTACGACTCGGGCCGGCACTACGCCGCGCTCAGCGCCTCGAAGAGCTTCCTCGACGAGGACCTGAGCCTCGGCGCCCTCGTCTGGGCCAACCTCTCCGACCTCTCCGGCTGGGCCCGCCCCTACGTCTCGTACAAGCTCTTCGACAAGACCAGCCTCGAGCTGAGCGGGACCTTCGTCTTCGGCTCCTCCGACTCCGAGTACGTCGTGCTGCACGACGGAGCCGCACTCACCCTCGGCCTCAAGGCCTCGCTTGGCTCCGGCTCGTTCTAGGAATCGCGCAACGCGTCAATAAGAGAGAGTGAAGGGAGGGGAACCTTCGGGCGCATCCCGGCCATCGTGCGTAGCCTCGCCGACGGGCGCGGCATCGCCGAGGTTCCCCTCCCTTCGACCCACCCTTCCAGGGACCTCGTGGATGCGTCTGAAGTCTAGCTCTTATTTCAGGCCGTATTTACCGAGTATCCTGTCGAAGCTGCCGTCCCTTTTTGACAGACGTATGGCCTTGTCGATCTCCGGAAGGAGCGGAAGGAACTTCGACTTGTTCCCGACATAGAGATGGAACTCGAGCTTGTCGACGTCGAGGGGAAGCTCGATGATATCGCCTTCCAGCCCGAGCGCCTTCAGTGCCTGCCGCACTATGGGGTACGCGTCGATGAAGATGTCGCTCCGCCCGGCGGCGACTTTCTTCAAGCAGGAGTCCATGGTCGGCACCCACTCCCTGACCGGGAAATGCCCCTCGTTGAGCTTTCCCCAGCCGCTGCCCAGGTAGAAGGTGATCGAGAAGGGCGCGAGATCCTTGATACTCTTGGCCGCACGGAGCTCGTCGAGACGCGGATTGGCCTTGTTCGCGTATGCCCGGTAATAGGACTCGATGAACACTTCCTTGCCGGCCTGGGCGTAGCGCAGACGTTCGTCGGTGAGGAGGGTGACGAAGCCGTCGGCCTCGCCCAGTTCGACCATTTTCTGCGCCCTCGCCCAAGGGTAGCCCTCATGCCTGACCTTCATCTTGAGCTTGCCGACCAGGACCTCGTCCACCATGTCGATGAGGAGGCCCTTCGTCGCTTCTTTCTCGGTCCATGAGTAGGGCGGATAATTGTCGAAGTAGACGAAGTTGAGCGTCTCCTGCGCCGGCAGGATGGAGGCCATCGCGAAAAACAGGCAGAGAGACAGGAGGAA
This sequence comes from uncultured Treponemataceae bacterium, assembly GCA_964399065.1. Taxonomy (GTDB): domain Bacteria; phylum Spirochaetota; class Spirochaetia; order Treponematales; family Rectinemataceae; genus JAKLFE01. The sequence goes on from CAYNPQ010000065.1 coordinate 5,662, forward strand.
TCGTCGCATCGATCCCCTCCACGATCGGGAACTCGATGCGAGAATTATCGAAGCGAGCCGCGCCCCTTGTCAAGCGTCGCGCATTCTCCCGGAATCGGCGCCCCTCGCCGGCGCCCGCAGGCGAGCGAGGGGCGCCTGGATCAGGGTATCGACGAGGGCTTCGTCATTCAGGCTCGCCGTTCATCGGCGGGAAGACTGCCCCGAGCCCGCGCGGCTCCTCGCGGAGTCTCGGCGCGGGCCGGCCCGGCGCCGCCGAGGGCCGCTCGGCCGCCGGAGCGCGCGGGGTCGTGAGCGCGCGCGAAGCTATGAGCGCGAGGCCTTCGAGCACGAGCTCGGGGACGAAGCGAAAGAATCCCTCGAGCCCGGAGAGCATGGTTTCGCCTATCGCGTCACCTGTGCCAACCAGGGCCACCCCGCCCGCGGCGGCCGCGGGATCCTGGGCGCGGATCTCGCCGGCGATCAGGCCCGCGAGGCGCTCCACGAGGCCGGCGTAGCCGAGGACGACTCCCGCCTGCACCGACTGCGCCGTGTTCTTGCCGATCGCCCGGCGCGGCGGCTCGAGCTGCACCTCGGGGAGCTGGGCGGCCGCGGCCCGGAGCGCGTGGGCCGCCGACTCGAGGCCCGGCGCGATGGCCGCGCCGAGGAAGTCGCCCGCGGAATCCACGCCCGAGACCGTCAGCACGGCGCCGAAGTCCACGACCACGCAGGCGCGGCCCGCGATCTCGCGCGCCGCCGCGGCCGCGCAGACGAGGTCCGAGCCGACCTCGGAGGGGTTGTCCGTCCTGATCCGCACCCCGCTCCTCACCCCCGGGCCCACGACGCGGGCCTCGGCGCCGAAGGCGATCCCGGCTGCCCTCGCCATCTTCGCGGTGAGGGCGGGCACGACGCAGGAGATCCAGGCCGAGTCCACGAGGCCGGCCTGCGCGGCGAAGGGTCCCGGCCCCGCGGCGCCGGCGGCCTCGGCCGCCACGAGGGTCAGGAGGTGGGCGTACTCGTCGGCGCTCCGGTCGTGGTAGGCCCCGAAGCGCCTGACCGCCCTCCATCCGTCCCCGTCGCGGAGGCCGACCGCGACCTGCCTGTTCCGCGCGTCTATCGCGAGGAGCACGTCACTTCTCCTCGTCCTCGGCGAGCCGCGAGCGGCCGGTCCGGCCCTCGATGCCCTTCCAGGCGCTGACGACGGCGGTGACGAGGACGCCCGCCGCGACGGCCTCGATGGTGCTGTTCGCGGCGAAGACCGCCGCCGAGGTGGCCAGGGGCAGGGCCCCGATGAGGGTCAGGACGCCGAGCACCAGGAAGGAGTGGACCAGCGAGCCCGCGACGGCCGCGGTCGCCGAGGCTATCGCCACACGCTTGCCGCCGAAGGCCCGGTACACGAGCCAGGCCAGGACGGGGAAGATGAGCCGGGGCAGGACCGACACGAAGGGATTCACGAAGAACACGTCGAAGGCCACGTTGGGCGCGACCGCGGCTCGCACCAGGGCGGCCACGCCGAATATGCCGCCGACGACCGTGCCCACGACCGGACCCTCGATGATCGCCCCTATTATCGCCGGGATGTGCATCGTGGTCAGCGAGGTGTTCGAGAACCAGGGTATCATCCCAAATGGCGTGACGATCAGGACGATCGACAGGGCGCCGAGGGCGCCGGAGACGACGATCCTCCTCACGGGAGTCGAAGGGCTGGAACCGCTCATGCTATCCTCCTTGCCCGGTATCGGCCCCCGGCTCGCGCCGGTCGGGTCCGGTCCGGGTCTTAAAGTGCGACCGCGAGAATCCGCGCGAACAAGCCGGCGGCGAGTGCGGCGGCGCACAACGCGACGAGGGCCGCCCTGACCGCGGCCTCGCCGCGGACCTTCATGTAAATCACATAACGCGTCCGACCGACGTCGGAATAGCAGCGCGCCTCCATGGCCTCGGCGAGGGCCTCGGCTCTCTCGAGGGCGCGCAAGGTCACCGGCACGAACAGGGGCAGGTAGGCCCGGGCCTTGGCGATCGGCCCTCCCCTTCCCGTCCCGAAGTCCCCGCCGCGCGAGGCCTGCGCCTTGACGATCGCCTCGAGCTCGCCGGCCACGAGCGGTATGAAGCGGAAGGCCGTGGCCGCGGCCAGGGCCAGGCGGTGCGCGGGGATGCCCAGGCGCGAGAGGGGCGCGAGCGCGTCCTCGACTCCGTGGGCGATCTCGCTCTCGGTCGACACCGCGGTGAATAGGCCGACGGCCGCGAGGATCGCGACGCAACGCGCCGCGGCCATCGCCACGAGGCGCAGCTCGAAGGCGGTGAGCGCCACGGGGCCGAGGGCGATGAGGACGGCGCTCCGGTCCCCCGGCCAGCCGAAGATGAACTGGAGGAGGGCCGTGATGCCGAAGAGGGGAAGCGCCGGCTTGAGTCCCCGCAGGAGGAAGGAAACGCGGACCCGCGCCGCGCGGGCGATCGCCAGGGTCGCGGCGAAGGCCAGGGCGAGTCCCGCCGGGCCCGCGGCCACGCCGGGGACCATGAGGCAGGCGAGGCCGAGGTACTTCGTCGCCGGGGTCAGGCGGTGGACATAGGAGCCCGTGTCGAGGTACTGGCCGATCGAGACGTTGCGGAAGAACTCGAAGTTCCTCATGCGCCCCTCCGCTCCGCGGCCGGCGAGGCGGCGAGGAGGGGCCGGAGCGCCGCCTCCAGCTCGTCGAGGGACAGGGGGCGCGCCTCGGCCTCCAGGAAGGCGCAGTCGGGGCGCCCCCCGGCGAGGGCACGCGCGAGCGCGCAGGCGAAGGGGCGGCCGAGGCCCCCGTCCCCCTCCGGCCCGCCGTAGAAGAATTCCCTCGGCGGCTCGAAGCGCGTTATGCGACCTTGATCGACGAGGGCCACGAGGTCGGCCGCGGCGGCCTCCTCCATCGAGTGGGTGGCCGCGACCACCGTCCTCCCCGAGCGCGCCTGGCCGAGGGCGAGCTCCATCACGGCGCGCTTCGAGGCCGGATCGAGGGCCGAGGTCGGCTCGTCGAGGAGGAGGGCCTCGGGATCGAGGGCGAGGATGCCGGCCAGGGCGAGCTTCCGCGACTCGCCGCCCGAGAGCGAGCGGGTCCTGCGGTCGCGGAACTCCGCGTAGGGCAGGCCTACCGCCTCCATGGACCGTCGCGCGCGCCCGGCCAGCTCCTTTCCGGACAGGCCGAGGTTCCGCGGCCCGTAGGCGACGTCGTCGCCCGCGTAGAACTCGAAGAGGGCCGATTCGGGCCGCTGTATGGCGAGGGGGGCCCTCGTCCTCAAGCGGCGCAGGTCGGCCGAGGGCGAGGAGGTATCGTCCCCGAAGGAGAGTACCCTGCCCTTCGCGGGGAAGGCGAGGGCGTCCATGAGCTGGAGGACCGTGGACTTCCCCGAGCCCGTGCGCCCGACGAGGGCCACGAAGGCTCCCCGCGGGACCGCGAGCGTGGCCGAGTCGAGGGCCTCGCGCTCGTTCACCGTGCCGCGCAGGTAGGTGTAGGAGACCGTGTCGAGGATTATGGCATGGTCCCCGGCCGGGCTCGCGGCGAGGCGAGGCGCGACCGCGGCCCTCCGGTCGCCGGCCGCGGCGCCGCCCCTCGCCCCGCGGCCCGCCTCGCCGGCGGCGATCGGCGGCAGGAGCGAGGCGATGCGCGACGCCAGTTCCCGCGGCGACTCGGCGGCCCTCGGCTCGAGGCCGAGCCGCCGCGCGAGGTCGGCCGCGGGCGGCAGGCCCAGGGCGAAGCGGCCGGAGGCCGCCAGGCGGAAGAACTCCTCGGGATCGCCATCGAAGGCGATGCGTCCCGCCTCGAGGGCGACGACGCGGCGGGCCCGCGCCGCCTCGGCCATGTCGTGGGTGACATGGAGGATGCCGATGCCCCTCGCCGAGAGTCCGTCCATGATGTCGAGCATCGCGTCGCGCGACGAGGGGTCGAGCATGGCCGTGGCCTCGTCGAAGGCGATGAACCTGCCGCGCATCGCGAGGGCCCCGGCGACCGCGAGCCGCTGCTGCTGCCCCGCGGAGAGGAAGTGCGGCGGCCTGCCCCGCTCCCCCTCGAGCCCGACCGCGGCCAGGGCCTCGTCGACGCGGCGGACCACCTCCTCGCGCGGGAGGCCGAGGTTCTCGGGGCCGAAGGCGACGTCCTCCTCGGCGACCGTCGCCACGATCTGGTCGGGCGGGGACTGGAAGACGAGGTTCAGGGCCGAGCGGATCGCGCGGTCGTTGGACGGGACCGAGGCGTCGAGCCCCGCCACGCGGACCGCGCCGGAGCCCGCCCGCCTGAGGCCCGCGACGAGCCGCAGGAGCGTGCTCTTGCCGGAGCCGTTGGCGCCGACCAGGGCGACGTACTCGCCCTCCTCGATCCGGAGCGACACCGAGTCGACGGCAGGACGCGAGGAGGATTCGTAGCTGTAGGTGGCTCTGTCCAGCTCTATGAAGGCCATCGCGACTCCCGACGCGCGGGAGGACGGTAGGGGAAGCTCATGATCACCTCGCGTCTCGGCGGCTCGAGGCCGTCCAAGCGTCGATATGAATTTACGCAACGGGGCCTCGCGATGTCAAGGCGTGGAGGAGCGGGGACGGGCTGGACGGATGCGCGGACCGATGCATACTGGAGGCATGGACGAACGGCAGGGCAGGGAACTCTTCATCGGCGTCTTCGGCGCCCTTTTCCCACGCGAGGAATGGCCCGCCCCCGCGCTGGGACGCATCCTCGACACGCTGCGCTACCGCGGGCTCGAGGCGGGCGCGACGATACTCCGCGAGGGACAGAGCTGCTCGAGCGCGCCCTTCGTGATCGAAGGCTGCATCAGGGTCTACAAGACCGCGGAATCGGGCCGGGAGATCACCCTCTACCGGATCGAGCGGGGGCAGAGCTGCCTCCTGAGCGCGAGTTGCGGCTCCGGCATCCCATCCTTCCCCGCCACGGTCGTCGCGGAGACCGAGTGCATGGCCGCCTTCATGCCCAGCGAGACGGTCAAGCGCCTCCTCGCCGAAGGCCCCGCCTTCCGCGAATTCGTCTTCTCGCAGTACTCGCGGCGGATGGCGGAGGTCATCGAGCTCGTCGAGGAGGTCGCCTTCCGCCGCGTCGACGAACGCCTGCGCCAGTGGCTCGCGGAGTCCGCCGGGGCGGGAGGCGGCAAGGTCGCGGCCACCCACCAGGGGCTCGCCGACCACCTCGGGACATCGCGCGAGGTGGTGAGCCGCATCCTCAAGGACTGGGAACAGCGCGGCCTGCTCGAGATCTCGCGGGGCTGGATCACGCTCAGGCCGGGCTTCGGCCGGGAGCCGGCCTGAGCTGCCTCCAGTGTGATGCCCGTCACATACAGGCTCCGGGAATATCGATATGTTCACACCATCGGCGGCGGATGCCGCCCTCGGAGGTTCCCATGAGCGTTGTCGTGTATTCCACCCCTTCCTGCCCCTACTGCACCCTGGTCAAGGACTACCTCAGGAAGAAGCAGGTCCAGTTCGAGGACTACGACGTGTCCCGGGACCAGAGGCGGGCCGAGGAGATGATCCGCAAGTCCGGCCAGATGGGCGTGCCGGTCGTCGACGTCAACGGCAGGGTCCTCGTGGGCTACCGGCCCGCGGAGATCGAGCAGGCCCTCGCCCGCTGAAGGCGGCCTCGCGCCCGGCCTCGGCCCGTCCTACAATGGTAAAAGGCGTACAATCGATGGAGGTGTCGAGATGTCGACGAGACTGCTTATCATCGGCGGAGTGGCCGGCGGGGCGACCGCGGCCGCCAGGGCGCGCAGGATATCCGAGGAGGCCGAGATCACCCTCGTCGAGCGGGGCCCCTACCTCTCCTTCGCGAACTGCGGCCTGCCTTACTTCATCTCCGGCGACATCGAGAAGCGCTCGAAGCTCCTCCTCCAGACCCCCGAAGGCTTCGACAGCCGCTACCGGGTCACGGCCCTCGTGAAGACGGAGGCCGTCGAGATCGACCGCGCGGGCAGGCGGGTGCGGGTCGTCGGCCCCGAGGGCGAGCGCTGGCTCGGCTACGACAAGCTCGTCCTCGCGCAGGGGGGAAACCCGGTCGTCCCTCCCCTCCCCGGCATCGACGCGCCCAACGTCTTCAAGCTCTGGACCGTGCCCGACATGGATCGCATAACGTCCTTCATCGAGAAGGAGCGCCCCGCCTCGGCGGCGGTGATCGGTGGCGGCTTCATCGGCCTCGAGATGGCCGAGGCCTTCCGCGCCCGCGGGCTCGAGACCTCGGTCGTCGAGCTCCTCCCCCGCGTGATGCCCGTCATGGATCCCGAGTTCGGAACCATGATCGCGGCGAAGCTCGGGGAGAAGGGAGTCGAGGTCCTGACCGGGACCGGCCTCAAGGCCATCCATCCCGCGTCGCGCGAGATCGAGCTCGCCGACGGCCGCCGCGTGCCGGCGGGCATCGTCCTCCTCTCGATCGGCGTCCGCCCCGAGCTCGCCCTCGCGAAGGCCGCGGGCCTCGCACTGGGCCCCTCCGGCGGCCTCGAGGTCGACGACTTCCTCAGGACCTCGGATCCCGACATCTACGCGGCCGGCGACATGGTCGAGATCGCGCATCGCGTCTCGGGCCGCAAGGTCAGGGTGCCCCTCGCGGGGCCCGCGAACCGGCAAGGGCGCATCGCCGCGTCGAACGCCCTCGGGATGGGCATGCGCTATCGCGGGGCCCTCGGCACGAGCGTGTTCAAGGCCTTCGACGCGACGGCCGCATCCACGGGGCTCACCGAGCGCGCGGCGAGGGAGGCCGGCTTCGAGGTCGGCGCGGCCCTCCTGTACAAGGACCACCACGCCGGCTATTACCCCGGCGCCAAGGAACTCGTCCTCAAGATCGTCTACGACCGCGCGAGCTCGCGCCTCCTCGGTGCCCAGGCCTTCGGGCCGGAAGGCGTGGAGAAGCGGATCGACGTCCTGGCGACGGCCCTCGCCGGCAAGATGCGGCTCGAGGACCTCGCCGAGCTCGACCTCGCCTACGCCCCGCCCTACTCCTCGGCCAACGACCCCGTCAACCTCGCGGCCTTCATCGGCCTCAACGACATCTCGGGCTTCAGCCCCCTCGAGACGGCGGCGGGGCTCAAGGCCGCGATCGCGGAGGCCCGCGCGGCAGGAGGGAAGGCCTTCGTGCTCGACGTCAGGAACCGCGGCGAGTACGCGGCCGGGCATCTCGCGGGCGCGGTCAACCTGCCCCTCGACGAGCTCCGCTTCGAGCTCGACTCATTGCCCCGCGACGGGCGGATCCACATCCACTGCCGTTCCGGCTTCAGGGCCCACCTCGCCGCGCGCATCCTGAGGCAGGCCGGCTTCGAGGGCGCGGTCAACGTCACGGGCGGATTCATGGCGATAGAGGCCGAAGGCGGCTTCGAGATAGAAAGGAGCGAATGAGACTATGGCCGACACCAGCATCTCCGCGAAGATCAAGGCGGGCGCCCGCGTCATCGACGTCCGCACGCCGGACGAGTTCGCCGACGGGGCCTACCCCAGGGCAGTCAACATCCCCCTCTCCGTCCTCCCCGCGAGGATGCCCGAGCTGGGGCCCAAGGACGGTCCCATCGTCCTGTACTGCGCCTCGGGCGCGAGGAGCGCCCAGGCCGCCCGCCTCCTCAAGCAGGCCGGCTTCACCGACGTGGTGAACGCGGGCGGCCTCGACGACATGCCGCGCTAGCGCGGCGATCGCGGGGAAGATCCGCCTCGACATGGATATCCGCGAATGATCTGGCGCCTCCCCCTCCACCGAACGATACTCGTGAGGGGGAGGCTCGATGCGCGTTCGAAGGACCCTCGCGATCGTCAACTGGGCGGCGGCCGCCGCCGCCCTCCTCGTCTTTGTCTTCGCTGACGAGAGCGACTACGCGTTCATCCCCATGGTCGTCCTCCTCGCGGCGGGCCTCCATGCGGCGATAGCCGCGGGCGGGCTGGTCGCGGCCGGCCTGCGCAGGCGAAGACTCGCCGGCCTCGGGGAGTTCCGCTCGCACGCCACTTTCACCGCCGAGGATCTCGCCGCGACCCTCGCCGACGAGACCGTCAGCGAGGGGGGGAGCCTCCCCGCCCTCGTCTCGGGCGTCGTTTCAGGAGAGGCTCGGGAGGCCCCGCTCTCGAAGGCACCGAGCCTCGCCTGGAGGCTCGAGGCCGAGTCCCTGTCCGGCATGGCGGGCTCGGCGGGCGAGGCCCTCCTTGTGGACTCCTTCTGGGGCGAGTTCTCCCTCGAGGACGCGACGGGCAGGGTGGCGATCGACGGGCCGGGCATCCTCGATCCCGCGGGATTCGCGGAGCGCGTCTACTCGGCGGCGAACCTCAAAAAGGAGCTTCCCGGGCTCGCGGGTCGGATCACCGACGGACTGGAACTCTCCGGAGCGAAGGAACTCTCCAAGGTCCGCATCAGGCTCCGCGAGGTCTACCTTCGTCCTTCGGATCACGTGGCCGCGTACGGCCTGGCTTCCCTCGTCCATGACAGGCCGAGGCTCTCCGGCAACGACCTCGTCGACGACCCGGGGAGCCTCCTCGTACGCGCGGCTACAAGGCCGGCGAGCTCAAGGCGCGAGGCGACCGGCGGCAAGGCGATCGCCCTGTCCCTCGTCGCCGCCGCCTTCCTCGCCTCCGCCGGCGGGATCTTCTCGTCGGCCTTCCTGCCGAGACTCACGCGGCCCGGCGGCCTCCTCGACCCCGGCGCCTCCGCCCCCGTCACCGTGGCGAAGGACGGGCGCGGCTTCAGGCTCGAGCTCGGGACGGGAATATGGGAATTCGAAGCCGACTCGGTCGCGGGGGAGACGACGCTCATGTCGGGCGACGAGGAATGGCTATCCGGCAAGGGGGAAAAGGCGCGGCTGTCGGCGGTCGAGCTCAGGTCCCTCGACCTGGCGAACGGCGAACCAGGCTATCCTCGCTGGGACGGCGAGGACTGGCTCCTCGCGATCGGCGAGGAGCCCAAGGCCCCGGCAAGGGGCGGCGAGGGGCGGCTATTCCTGAGGAACCTCACGAAAGCCAAGGTCAGTTTCAAGATCCAGCGGGCTGACGGCTCCGCCCTGGGCGAGGGCTCCTGGACCTTCCTCCCCCTCGAAGGCGCGGGCAGCGCGAACGGCAATTACCTCAGCCTCTCGGGCAAAGGGGCGGTGAACCTGTCCTCCGGGGACAAGATCGAATTCCTCGGCGCGGAGGGATCGAGACGGACGCATGCGATAGGATCGGTCGCCGAGTGGAAGCCCTCGGGCTTTTGGCGACTCGATCTCGTGCCCGAGCTCCTCGCGGGCGAGGGAACGCTCCGCGTCAAGAACCCGACCTCGCAGCCGGTGAAGATATGGATCCTGGGGGCCGACGGCAAACGGCTCCACGGCGACTCGCCCTGGAACTTCGGCCCTCGCGAGGGCGCCGACAAGAACAAGGGCCTCGACCTCACTGTCGACGGCAAGAGCATAACCTTCACGGGGCGGGAGGCCGTCAGGATCGGTTTCGAGGAGCTCCGCCCGGTCTACGAAGGCCCCCTCTCGGGACTCGCCTCGAAGCGCGACGGGAGATGGCGGATCGAGCTCGTCGGGCGATGAAAAAAGGGCGGCACCGTCTCGGTAGAGCCCTTTTTTCGGCCAACTCCCCCGCGCGGGTTCGCCCTCCTAGCCTCGCCGTCCTGGCTCGGCTTTCCGGGCCGGGGTCCAGCGGTTAACAGGCTCCGCGCATCAATTTAACCCACTACCCCAAAATGTCAATGTCCGCGGAGCCCTTGGATTGAGGTTCTAGTGTCCTGCAGGACACTGGCCCTTCCCGCTGTAGGGCCGCGGGAATTCGACGATGGCCATGGTGCCCGCACCAATCTCGTACCTGAGACTCCCACGGAGCTGGGAGGCGAAGTTCCTCACAAGAGTCGATCCGAGAGTACGGCTGGAAAGGAAGACGTCCATGCTTGGAGGCGGGACGCCGTCGTTGCCCACCTCGAGCCGCAGTCCGTCGCCGGCCTCGGACAGCCGTACGACAATCTTCCCCTGGTGTCTCCCCTTGAAGGCGTGTTTCATCGAGTTGGTGACAATCTCGCTTGTGAGAAGCCCTATCGTGAGAAGGGTTTCCACCGGAAGGGCGGTCTCGCAAGCCTCGATGTCGACGGAGATGGCGCAGTCCGGAGAGGCCAGCGTCTCCACAAGGGTCTCGCAGAGCGAGCCGACATAGTCCCGGAAGCCGACGAAGGCCAGGTTGTCGCTCTTGTAGAGCCGCTCGTGGATGGTCACGATGGCCTGCACCCGGTTCGAGAGGTCGTCGAGGACATTGTCGATCTCCTTCCTGCCCGAGTCCGACTCGGGGCGTTGGAGGGAGATGAGGCCGAGGATCATCGCGAGGTTGTTCTTGACGCGGTGGTGCACCTCGCGGATGAGGATCTCCCGCTCGGCAAGCCTGTCCGAGAGGCTTGAATTGGCGAGGGCAAGCTCCTTTGTACGTTCGGCCACGAGCTCGGCCAAGTGGCCCTGGTGGGCCTCAAGCTCACGCTGGATCCTGAGCCGGGACAGGAAGTAGAGGATCGCGACGACGACCAGCGCGGCGACGAGGAGGGAGAACTCGAGGAGGGTCGCGTGGTTCCTCTTGTCCAGCCTCGCGAGATTCCCGCGCGTGACGGAGTGGTAGCTGTCCTCGATCTGCATGAGGAGCTTTAGCCTCTCCTTGAGCGTCGCCTCGAATGCCCGCGCCAGTTCCACGAGATTCGCCAGGCTCCGCCGCCCCTCGGGACTTTCCCCTTCGGCGGTGGCCTTTCCCAGGACAGCTTCGATATCCTCGAGCGCTGCCGCATAGGCCCTGTTAGACTCTCCAAGACGCTCGGCAAGGAAAAGGGGATCCTCCCCGAGAATCGAGGCGAGGATGGCGGGATCCACGATCTCGGGGATTCTCGCGTGGTTGAGCGTCGCCTGTGCAAGGTCGGCGAGCCGCTGGAATGCCGGGTGGCCTCCCGAGGAATCGACATAGTCAAGCAGGTCGGCGAGGCTGAACACGACGCGGTAGAGCGACGCGCTCTGCTCCGAGATGTTATTAATGAAGAACCCCTGCTGCTGGTCCGCGATCGCGCCGAGCGCGATGGTGTCGGAATACGTGAAGCCCAGGATCATGGTGAAGGCGACCACGATCAGGGCGAAAGCCAGCCCGAATCCCTTGGCGTGGCGGGCGCGGAAGCGAATCGAGGGAATGGGGGATTCTGCTATTCCACCGTTATGTATTTCGTCTGCCATACGAGCTGGTGCTTGAAAAGGATGGGATCGAGGTCCTTATTCCTCGCGAAATCGATGGCGACGCTGAAGACGGAGCGGTTCTTGGTGGACGGGTCCGCGGCGAAGAGATGGCCGTCTATCTTCCAGGCGAGGATGTAGGCATAGTGCTCGTAGTCTGCCCGCTTGATGGGAATGCTGTACTTGTTGCGGGCAAGGACGGTTATCCTCGTCGCCGCCGGATCGATGCCGACAGCCGCCAGGAGATCGGAGAGGAGTACACCCTCGAAGCTGTGCTCCTTGCCGTCCCATGGATCGATGGTCGTGAAAGACCGCGCGGGTAGCGCGGAGATGGCGGCCAGGTCGAAAAGGAGGGGCGGGGTGCCCGCCACCTTGCCCCGGATGACGAGGTCGGCCGTCTCCTCGGTGAGGCCGGGCGTGGGCGTGGGCGTCTTGCCCTGGGCGGACAGGCCGAGAAGAGCCAAAAGGATGAAGATCCACGCGATCGAAAGGCGCGCCGCGGTGGCATGCGAACTGATATTTTGCATGAGGACACCTCCTGCCGTTTCGAGGCTCCCAACCCGGGATTTCTCGGATGGATCCTGATTCCCCGGTAAACCAGGAACCCGAACACTCTTCATTGCCATTCTATCGCCTCCAGTATGCCCGTCAAGGTCGCGACCTCGATAGAAAGAGTTCCCCAAGCCGTGGGAGATGGTTGAATACGTCCATTCCTCCGCTTCGAGTCCTAAGATCCGACAGGTATCCCCACGTCCACAGCTGTCCCGCGCCAAGCGTCGTCCTACGCCGTATCGGCCAATTCGCCGGCTCCGTTCGTGACGGAGGCGGAAGGCCGACTGTCTCCTCCGTGGGAGGAGGACACCATCTCCATGTGCTTGCCTCGGCCTTGCGCGGACGTGACGGGCCGAGGAACATGCTGGGCCGATCCGACTTGATCAAAGGCCTATGGTGCGATTTCATCCGAGGATTGTGCGGGATTGACTTGATGAGAACAAATCCTGAAAAGCTCCCCCGCGCGGGTTCGCCCTCCTAGCCTCGCCGTCCTGGCTCGGCTTTCCGGGCCGGGGTCCAGCGGTTAACAGGCTCCGCGCATCAATTTAACCCACTACCCCAAAATGTCAATGTCCGCGGAGCCCTTGGATTGAGGTTCTAGTGTCCTGCAGGACACTGGCCCTTCCCGCTGTAGGGCCGCGGGAATTCGACGATGGCCATGGTGCCCGCACCAATCTCGTACCTGAGACTCCCACGGAGCTGGGAGGCGAAGTTCCTCACAAGAGTCGATCCGAGAGTACGGCTGGAAAGGAAGACGTCCATGCTTGGAGGCGGGACGCCGTCGTTGCCCACCTCGAGCCGCAGTCCGTCGCCGGCCTCGGACAGCCGTACGACAATCTTCCCCTGGTGTCTCCCCTTGAAGGCGTGTTTCATCGAGTTGGTGACAATCTCGCTTGTGAGAAGCCCTATCGTGAGAAGGGTTTCCACCGGAAGGGCGGTCTCGCAAGCCTCGATGTCGACGGAGATGGCGCAGTCCGGAGAGGCCAGCGTCTCCACAAGGGTCTCGCAGAGCGAGCCGACATAGTCCCGGAAGCCGACGAAGGCCAGGTTGTCGCTCTTGTAGAGCCGCTCGTGGATGGTCACGATGGCCTGCACCCGGTTCGAGAGGTCGTCGAGGACATTGTCGATCTCCTTCCTGCCCGAGTCCGACTCGGGGCGTTGGAGGGAGATGAGGCCGAGGATCATCGCGAGGTTGTTCTTGACGCGGTGGTGCACCTCGCGGATGAGGATCTCCCGCTCGGCAAGCCTGTCCGAGAGGCTTGAATTGGCGAGGGCAAGCTCCTTTGTACGTTCGGCCACGAGCTCGGCCAAGTGGCCCTGGTGGGCCTCAAGCTCACGCTGGATCCTGAGCCGGGACAGGAAGTAGAGGATCGCGACGACGACCAGCGCGGCGACGAGGAGGGAGAACTCGAGGAGGGTCGCGTGGTTCCTCTTGTCCAGCCTCGCGAGATTCCCGCGCGTGACGGAGTGGTAGCTGTCCTCGATCTGCATGAGGAGCTTTAGCCTCTCCTTGAGCGTCGCCTCGAATGCCCGCGCCAGTTCCACGAGATTCGCCAGGCTCCGCCGCCCCTCGGGACTTTCCCCTTCGGCGGTGGCCTTTCCCAGGACAGCTTCGATATCCTCGAGCGCTGCCGCATAGGCCCTGTTAGACTCTCCAAGACGCTCGGCAAGGAAAAGGGGATCCTCCCCGAGAATCGAGGCGAGGATGGCGGGATCCACGATCTCGGGGATTCTCGCGTGGTTGAGCGTCGCCTGTGCAAGGTCGGCGAGCCGCTGGAATGCCGGGTGGCCTCCCGAGGAATCGACATAGTCAAGCAGGTCGGCGAGGCTGAACACGACGCGGTAGAGCGACGCGCTCTGCTCCGAGATGTTATTAATGAAGAACCCCTGCTGCTGGTCCGCGATCGCGCCGAGCGCGATGGTGTCGGAATACGTGAAGCCCAGGATCATGGTGAAGGCGACCACGATCAGGGCGAAAGCCAGCCCGAATCCCTTGGCGTGGCGGGCGCGGAAGCGAATCGAGGGAATGGGGGATTCTGCTATTCCACCGTTATGTATTTCGTCTGCCATACGAGCTGGTGCTTGAAAAGGATGGGATCGAGGTCCTTATTCCTCGCGAAATCGATGGCGACGCTGAAGACGGAGCGGTTCTTGGTGGACGGGTCCGCGGCGAAGAGATGGCCGTCTATCTTCCAGGCGAGGATGTAGGCATAGTGCTCGTAGTCTGCCCGCTTGATGGGAATGCTGTACTTGTTGCGGGCAAGGACGGTTATCCTCGTCGCCGCCGGATCGATGCCGACAGCCGCCAGGAGATCGGAGAGGAGTACACCCTCGAAGCTGTGCTCCTTGCCGTCCCATGGATCGATGGTCGTGAAAGACCGCGCGGGTAGCGCGGAGATGGCGGCCAGGTCGAAAAGGAGGGGCGGGGTGCCCGCCACCTTGCCCCGGATGACGAGGTCGGCCGTCTCCTCGGTGAGGCCGGGCGTGGGCGTGGGCGTCTTGCCCTGGGCGGACAGGCCGAGAAGAGCCAAAAGGATGAAGATCCACGCGATCGAAAGGCGCGCCGCGGTGGCATGCGAACTGATATTTTGCATGAGGACACCTCCTGCCGTTTCGAGGCTCCCAACCCGGGATTTCTCGGATGGATCCTGATTCCCCGGTAAACCAGGAACCCGAACACTCTTCATTGCCATTCTATCGCCTCCAGTATGCCCGTCAAGGTCGCGACCTCGATAGAAAGAGTTCCCCAAGCCGTGGGAGATGGTTGAATACGTCCATTCCTCCGCTTCGAGTCCTAAGATCCGACAGGTATCCCCACGTCCACAGCTGTCCCGCGCCAAGCGTCGTCCTACGCCGTATCGGCCAATTCGCCGGCTCCGTTCGTGACGGAGGCGGAAGGCCGACTGTCTCCTCCGTGGGAGGAGGACACCATCTCCATGTGCTTGCCTCGGCCTTGCGCGGACGTGACGGGCCGAGGAACATGCTGGGCCGATCCGACTTGATCAAAGGCCTATGGTGCGATTTCATCCGAGGATTGTGCGGGATTGACTTGATGAGAACAAATCCTGAAAAGCTCCCCCGCGCGGGTTCGCCCTCCGCTCGCTGCCCTCCTGGCAGCTCGCTCCAGGCCGGGGAAGACGCTCTCGCCGACATCCTTGTCGGCTCGACCGCCGTGCATCCTCAAATGATCGGATGCATGGCGGAGCGTCTTCCCTTCGAACCCGCGCGGGCCATTAATAAAAAGCGCGCCTTTCGGCGCGCTCGTTCAATACTCCCCCGCGCGGGTTCGCCCTCCAAGCCTCGCCGTCCTGGCTCGGCTTCCCGGGCCGGGGTCCCGCGCTTCCGGCGCCATCCTGGCGCCTCTTCCTCGCTCCGCTCGGCGCGCGGGACCTTTCGAACCCGCGCAGAATTAAAAAGCCGAGATCACCATTAGGTGATCTCGGCTTTTTAGCTCCCCCGCGCG
>CAYNPQ010000066.1:0-20647 GCA_964399065.1 uncultured Treponemataceae bacterium
AGGCGGCCTTCAACAAGGTCGACCCCAACTACCAGATCGACATCGTCCCCGTCAACTGGGACCAGCTCAAGGACAAGCTCACGGTGGCCCTCGCCGCCGGCAACCCGCCCGACATCTCGATCATCGGGACGCGTTGGCTGATCGAGTACAACGACCTCAAGGCCCTCGAGGAGCCCGGCAAGTACGTCGCCAAGAAGACGCTGGACGACATCCTCGCCGGCGCCAAGGAGGGCGTCATCAAGGGCAAGCTGATGGGCCTCCCCGTCGCGGCCGGCGCCCGCTTCCTCGCGATCAACAACAGCATCACGAAGAACGTGCCCAAGACCATGGAGGAGCTCGAGAAGTACGCCGTCGCGGCGAACAACCCCCCCAAGAACGCCGGCCTCTTCATGGTCGGGCAGAAGCACGCCGAGCTCACCGACTTCGCGTACTACTTCTACGCCGCGGGCGGCGAGTTCTTCGCGAAGAACGCCGACGGCTCCTACGGCAAGTGCACGATCAACTCCCCCGCGGGCGTCAAGGCCCTCGAGTTCATGGACAAGCTCGCCAACAAGGACAAGGTCGTCGAGGACGGCTTCATCGGCATGAACCGCATCCAGGGCCACCCCTTGTTCTACGCCAACAAGATCGCCTACGTCATGATCGGCGCCTGGGTCGAGTCCGCGATGAAGCAGGCCGGCGCGACCTTCCCCGTCTCCTACGCGCAGATCCCCGGCTTCGCGGGCCAGAAGTCCGCGCCCCTCATCATCACCGACTCCGTCGCCTTCTTCTCGGGCGGCAAGAACAAGGAGGCGGCCGGCAAGTTCATCGACTTCTGGTACGGCTCCGAGTGGAAGGGCAAGTTCGACCAGTTGGCCGGCTTCCCGCCCGTCACCAAGTCCGCCTCGACCCTGCCCGCCTTCAACACCCCGATGTACAAGGTGATGAGCGAGGCCGCGGCCAACGCCAAGGGCTGGCCCCTCATCGCGACCTGGGACGAGTGCCAGAACGTGATCTGGGACGCGGTGTCCAAGGTCTTCCTCAAGCAGGCCTCGCCGAAGGCCGCGCTGGACGAGGCCGCCGCCGCGATAGACGTCATCAACAAGGTGAAGTAATCTTTTTATGTCGAGGGCCGCGCGCTTTCCGGCGCGGCCCCATCCTTCCCCTGGAGGCGACCCGAGGTGACCGATACCGCTGCCTTCGCCAAGCCGCGATCCCTCGTGAGGGAAGAGCGGCTCGCCTACCTCCTCCTGGCCCCCGCCGTGCTGGTCGTCTTCGGCTTCATGCTGTATCCCCTCCTCTACACCCTGTTCATGAGCCTCTCCAGCACCAACCGCCTGGGCTGGCTCACCGGCTTCGTCGGGGTCGGCAACTTCGCGCGGGTCCTCCGCGATCCCGCCTTCTGGCGCGTCGCCGGGCGGACCCTGCTCTGGACCTCCCTCGCCGTCCTCGCGAAGACCCTCCTCGGCATGGTCATCGCCCTCCTCCTCAACGTCGAGTTCCGGGGCAGGAAGATCGCGCGCATGCTCTTCATCGCCCCCTGGGCCTCCTCCGTGCCGATCAGCGTCCTCCTGTGGAGCTGGGTCTACAACCCCCAGTTCGGCCTCCTGAACCACATCCTCCGGATCACGGGGATCTCGTCGAACCCGCCCGTGTGGCTGGGCTACCCGACCTCCGGCTTCATCGCCGCGATCTGGGTGGACATCTGGCTCGGCGTGCCCTTCATGGCCCTGGTCTTCCTCTCGGGGATCCAGTCCATCGCCCTCGAGCTCTACGAGTCGGCCGACATCGACGGCGCCAACGCCCGGCAGAAGCTCTTCAACATCACCCTGCCCGGGATCAAGCGCATCCTCCAGATCGCGACCCTGCTCTCCTCGCTCTGGACCTTCAACGACTTCAACGCGATCTACATCCTGACCCAGGGCGGCCCCGTGAACACGACGGACATCCTGATCACCTCGATCTACAAGAACGCCTTCGTGTACGGCCACTTCGACGTCGCGGCCGTCATGGCCGTCGTCACCTTCGTCGTGCTTTCGGTCCTGAGCCTCGTGTACTCCAGGTTCTATTTCAAAGGGGAGTCATGATGGGCCTGAAACGAAACAGCAAGCTCAAGTCCCGGGGCAAGGCCCTCGCGGTCGTCCTGACCCTCGTCCTCCTCGCGGTCATGCTCTTCCCCTTCTTCGTCATGGTCACGACCATGCTGAGGCCGGGGCAGGAGGTCTACCTCTCTCCCCCGATGCTCCTGCCGGGCCATCCGACGCTGCGGAATTTCGTCCTCGTGTGGACCCAGTACCTGCTCGCCGGCTACTTCAAGAGCAGCGCGATCATCGCCGTCGGCGCGACGGCGCTCAACCTCCTCCTCGCGATACCCGCCGCCTACGCGATCGCGAGGCTGCGGTTCCGCGGGCGCCAGCTCGCCCTCTACCTCTTCCTCGTGGTCGAGATGTTCTCGCCCGTGGTGGTCGTCATCTCGCTCTTCAAGACCTTCGCCGCGCTCCATCTCGTCGACACGTACCTCGGCCTCGTCATCGTCAACGCGGTCTTCGGCATGGCCTTCAGCATCTGGCTCCTGAGCGGCTATTTCGGCACCATCCCCGGCGAGATCGAGGAGGCGGCCTTCATCGACGGGGCGACGCGCTTCCAGTCGGCGACGAGGATCATCCTGCCGATCGCCGCGCCGGGCCTCGTCACCACCTCGATCTACACCTTCATCGCGGCCTGGAACGAGTTCCTCTTCGCCCTCACCTTCATCACGAGCCAGGACAAGATGCCGCTCACGCTCGGCCTCTACCGCTTCGTCGGCCGCTGGTCGAGCCAGTGGGAGCTCCTGACCACCGCGGCCTTCCTCGCGATCATCCCCGTCCTGACCCTGTTCTACGTGATCCAGCGGCAACTGGTCGCGGGGCTCGCGGGAGGAGCGGTCAAGGGCTAGCGTCGGGGCGGGTCAGTCGATCTTGAAGCGCTTCGTCTCCGCGACGAGGCCCTGGATTTTCTCCCGGTTCGCGAGGCCGAGGTCGGCGGCGCTCCGCATCGCCTGGTTTATCTCCGCGGCCCCGCGGGACATCTCGTCCATCGAGCCTTCGATCTCGCGGCTCAGGCGCACGAGGGCCGATACCTCGTCCTCGACGGTCCGCGAATCGCCCCTCATGTCCTCGGCCGCGTCCCTGATGTCCTGGGTGATCGCGTTCATCCGGTTGAGCGACTCGAGGACCTGGAGGGAGCCCTCGCTCTGCTCGGCCATGGCCTGCGTGATCTCGGCCTGCAGGTTGTCGAGGGCCGAGATCAGGGCGAGGATGCGGCCGAAGGCGGCCTCCGCGCCCGTGGAGGTCCCGACGACCGCGTCGATCGTGGCCTTGACCGCCTTGAGGGTCCTCGCGGTCTCCTTGGCGCGGGAGGCGGAGAGCTCGGCGAGCTTGCGGATCTCGTCGGCCACGACCGAGAAGCCCCGCCCCGCCTCGCCCGCGTGCGCGGCCTCGATGGCCGCGTTCATCGCGAGGAGGTTGGTGTGGCTCGCGATGCTCGATATCACCGCGTTGGTCTCGAGGAGGGCCTCGGACTGGCCGGAGATCTCGCGGATCTGCGCGTTGACCTTGCCCAGCGCCGTCTTGCCGCCGTCCGAGGCCTCGACGAGGGTCTTGAAGCTGCCGCCGAGCCGCTCGAGGTTGACCGTGGTGGACCGGATGTTCGCGACCATCTCCTCGATCGAGGCCGAGGACTGCTGGAGGCTCGCCGCCTGGTCCGCGATCCGGGCGCCGAGGGCGTCGATCGAGCCGGCGATCCTCGCCACCGCGGAGCGCGAGCCGTCGGCGCTCGAGGCCTGGCTCGCCGTCTGCGCGCGGACGCTCGCGATGTTGGCGGTGATCTGGTTCGTCGCGGCCGCGGTCTCCTCCATGCTCGAGGAGAGGTCCTGGCCGATCCCCGCGAGGGCCTCGCCCGAGGAGCGGATGCCGCGGAGCATCGAGGAGATGTTCGCGGTGAAGACGTTGAAGCTCTCGGCCATGCGGCCGATCTCGTCCCTGCGGCGGTCGTCGATCCGGCGCGTGAGGTCGCCCTCTCCGCGCGCGATGTCCTTGAGGGTCTCCTCCATCTGGCGGATCGGGCGCGCGATGGCCGACGCCAGGAGGAAGAGCACGGCGAAGACGAGGGCGAGGACTCCCCCGCCGGTGAGGGCCATGACGAGGAGGAGGCCCGACTGCCTCGCGAGGACGGCCCTCAGGGGGACGTCGACGGCGAGGGCCCAGGGCGTGCCCGCGCCTATCGCGATCGGGACCGAGCTGAGGATGGAGATCTCGCGGCCCGCCTCGACTCGGCCCACGAAGGAGTAGGCCTTGCCCTCGGCCACCGCCGCGGAGAGGCCGGCGGCCTCGCCGCCCGACGAGGCGCCGAGGAGCTTGCCGACGCGCGACCTCTCGTGGTGCGCGACCGTCGTGCCGTCGCCCGCGTAGAGGCTCGCGTCGCCCTCCCCGAAGGGCTTTATCGAGGCGACGAGCTCGCGGATCGTCTCGAGGTCGAGGTCCGCGAAGACGAGGCCGCGGCGGCCCTTGCCGTCGGCGAAGGGCGCGTACAGGGCGACCGCCAGGACGCCGGGCTCGTCCGCGTCGGCGTGCGGGGCCGAGAGGCCCGCGCCTCCCGCGGCGAGGGCGGCCTCGAGCCACGGCTGCTCCGCGGGCTCGAAGGCCTCCGCCTCCTCCGCGTCGACATCCTCGGCCTTCGCCCCGCCCTCGCGCTCGAAGCGCAAGGCGACGGCGGCCTTCCCGAGCGGCCCGGCCTCGGCGACGATGCCCGCGTTCTCGAGGAGCTTGTTGTCCCGGAGCGCCGCCGCGACGAGTCCCGCGCCGAGCTCCTCCGAGAGCCCGCCCTCGCCGGCGAGGACGCCGCAGCTTCCCGCGAGGGAGCGGATCGACTCGAGGCCCGCCACGAGCACCTGCCCGATCTCCGCGCCGTATCGGGCGGCGACGGCCTCGGCCTCGCCCCCCGCGAAGCCCTTCGACAGCCGCGTGACCTGGCCGTAGATGAGCGCGAGGGTCGAGGGGACGACCAGGGCGAGGACGCCGAAGACCGCGAGGAGGAGCTTTCCCCTCATCTTGAGGTTGGTGAGCGGATTGAGGCGCGCGCCTTTGAGGCCGGGTAGCTTGGCTTTCATCGCCCCTCGAGTCTCGACGCTCCGCGCGCGGCTTGTCAAGGACGCGCCGGCGAGGGCATGGGCCCGGGCGACGGCGTCGGGCGCCGCGTCGCATGTCCCGGATCAGCCTTCGCGCAAGGCCTCCTGCGCGGCGGCGAAGAGGGCCTCGAGGCCTTCGGTCGTGGTCTCGGCGTGGAACTCGGGGCGCCAGGCGAGCTCGGCCAGGGTGTCGCTCACGCTGAAGCAGGCGGCGATCCGCACTCCCCTGAAGCGGGCCACCGCGAAGAGGGCGGAGGCCTCCATCTCCACGACGAGGGCGCCCTCCTCGCGGAACTTCACGACCTCCTCGGGGGTCTCGCGGTAGATGGCGTCGGTGGTCCACGAGGGACCCTTCCTGTAGGCGAGCCCCTTTCCCTCGAGGGCCCGCCTCATCTGCGCCGTGAGCTCCTCCGAGGGGAAGACCGGCGCCCCGCCCGGCAGGTAGTGGTAGGAGGTGCCCTCGTCGCGGAAGGCCGAGTCGCAGACGACGAGGGAGCCGGGCGGGAGGTCGGCGCGGAGGCTGCCGGCCGTGCCGATCGACACGAAGCGCCTCGAGCCGAAGGCGATGAGCTCCTCGAGCATGACCGCCGCGGCAGGGGCCCCGACCCCGAAGCGCCCGGCGATCGCCACGCGGCCGCCCGAGTCCTCGAGGTAGCGGATCCACTTGCCGAAGTAGCCCTCGGCGGGGCTCGTCTTCCGCGTCGCGAGGACGTGCTCGAAGAGCGAGGCCTGGTAGGAGAGGATCACGGCCTCGGGCGCGGGCCGCGACCCGAGGGAGCCGAGCCCGCCGACGTAGCCGACGAAGTCGGAGGGATTGAAGAAGGGAGCCGACTCGTATTTCGTCGCGTCGAGGGGGACGGGCATCGCGCCTCCTTGTCAGTGCTCGGCCGAGCATCTCCCCGTGATCGAGGCCTCGGCCAGGACATGCCCCCCGATCGTATCGAGGAGGGCGGCCTTGGTCAGCCCCTTGCGCGGGCCGACCGCCATGTCGAGGGCGAGGAGGGTGAAGACGTAGCGGTGGGTGCCCGTGCCGTCGGGAGGGCAGGGGCCGCCCCAGCCGGTCGAGCCGTAGTCGTTCACTCCCTGGTGGCAGGTGTCGGGCACGACGTCTAGGGGCGGGATCCCCTCGCGCAGGCCCTTCGAGGCCGGCGGGATGTCCCATACCACCCAGAGGGACCAGGTCCCCGAGGGCGAGTCGGAATCGTCGCAGACGAGGGCGAGGCTCTTCGTCCCCTCCGGCACGTCGTGGAAGGCGAGGTCGGGCGAGCGGTTTCCCTTCTTGTGGTGGTTCTTGGCGGGCAGGGCGCCGCCATCGTAGAACGACATGCTCGTTACGGTCATGGATCCTCCTTGGCTCGTAATGGGCTGGTGAGCGCGTCCGTCGGGTCAAGTGTCACCCAAAAACCGCCTGCCCGCAAGTGCGGGATCGGGGCTTCCCCGTCGCCTTCCCCCGCGTTCTCGCCTTGACAAGTGCCTGAAGCGTCTATAAAAATAGGTAACTTTTTATCCGATGCCCCGCCGGAGGAACGATGAACAAGATACTATCCAAGCGCCGGCTTTCCGCGGAAGTGTTCCGCATCGAGGTCGAGTCGCCCTTCGTGGCGCGCGAGCGCAAGGCGGGGCAGTTCGTCATCGTCCAGGCCGACGCCGAGTTCGGCGAGCGCATCCCCCTCACCATCGCCGACGCCGATCCCGCGCGGGGCAGCGTGACCCTCATCTTCCAGACCGTCGGCGCGAGCACCCACGAGCTCGCGCGCAAGGAGCCCGGCGACGGCATCGTCCTCCTCGGCCCCCTGGGCAACCCGACCCACATCGAGAAGGTCGGCTGGGCGGTCTGCGCCGGCGGCGGCATCGGCCTCGCGCCGCTCCACCCGATCGTGCAGGCCCTCAAGGCGGCGGGCAACCGGATCACGGTCATCTCGGCAGCGCGCAACAAGGAGCTCCTCATCATGCAGGAGGAGATGGCCGCCCTCGCGGACGAGCACATCGTCGTCACGGACGACGGCAGCTCCGGCCGCAAGGCCCTCGTCACCGAGCCCCTCAAGGAGCTCTGCTCGAGGACGCCGAAGCCCGACCTCGCGGTGGCGATCGGGCCGCCGGTCATGATGAAATTCTGCGCCGAGGCCACGCGGCCCTTCGGCGTGAAGACCCTCGTCTCGCTCAACACCATCATGATCGACGGCACGGGCATGTGCGGCGGCTGCCGCGTGGCCGTCGGCGGCGAGACGAAGTTCGTCTGCGTGGACGGCCCCGAGTTCGACGGCCATCTCGTCGACTGGGACCTCATGATGTCGCGCCTCCGCTCCTACAAGCGCCTCGAGGACGAGGCCCACGAGCGCTGCCATCTCGACGAAGCCGCGGACAAGCTGGCCTCGCGCGCCGGCGAAGGGAGCGCGCGATGAGCGAACTCACCAAGGAGGCCATGGCCGCCTCCGCGCGCGCCGAGCTCGGGCGCCTCGAGGGCCGGCAGCTGACGCCCCGCGACCGCCTCGCCCTTCCCGTGCAGGACATGCCCTGCCAGGACCCGGTCGAGCGCGGCTCGAACATGCGCGAGGTCGCGCAGGGCTACGACGAGGCCCAGGCACGGCTCGAGGCGAACCGCTGCCTCGGCTGCAAGAACGCGCCCTGCGTGGCCGGCTGCCCCGTCAAGGTCGACATCCCCGGCTTCATCGCCGAGATCCAGAAGGGCGACTTCGCCCAGGCCGCGCGCGTCATCAAGCGCACGAACCTCCTGCCCTCGATCTGCGGCCGCGTCTGCCCGCAGGAGGGCCAGTGCCAGGCGCCCTGCACTCTCGGCAAGTCCCTGAAGTCCGTCGAGAAGGCCGTGCAGATAGGCAGGCTCGAACGCTTCGTCGCGGATTACGAGCGCTCCTCCGGGACCTTCGAGCTGCCATCCGCGGGGCACGCCACGGGCAGGCGGGTGGCCATCGTCGGCTCCGGCCCCGCCGGCCTCACCTGCGCGGTCGACGTGAGGCGGCAGGGCCACGAGGTCGTCGTCTTCGAGGCCTTCCACAAGGCCGGCGGCGTCATGGTCTACGGCATCCCCGAGTTCCGGCTGCCCAAGGACCTCGTCAAGGCCGAGGCCGGCTCCCTCGAGTCGATGGGCGTCCGCCTCGACCTCAACTTCCTCGTGGGGCGGACGCGCAAGCTCCACGCCCTCCTCGAGGAGGACGGCTTCGACGCCGTCTTCATCGGCGCGGGCGCGGGCCTGCCCAAGTTCATGGAGATCCCCGGCGAGAACCTCGTCGGCGTGTTCAGCGCGAACGAGTACCTCACGCGGGCCAACCTCATGAAGGCCTACGACCGCCCGCGGGCGGCCACGCCCATCTACCCGAGCCGCCGCGTGGCGGTCCTGGGCGGCGGCAACGTCGCCATGGACTCGGCCCGCATGGCCTTGCGCCTCGGGGCCGAGGAGGTGCACGTCCTCTACCGCCGCACGAGGGAGGAGATGCCCGCCCGAGCCGAGGAGGTCGCGCACGCGATGGAGGAGGGGATCGTCTTCGACTTCCTCTCGAGCCCGACCAAGGTGCTGCCCGGCCCCGACGGGACCTGCGGCGCCCTCGAGGTGCTCTCCTACGCGTTGGGCGAACCCGACGCCTCGGGCAGGCGCAGCCCGGTCGCCATCAAGGGCAGCGAGAAGATCGCGCCCTACGACACCGTGATCGTCGCCATCGGCAACGAGTCGAACCCCCTGCTCGCGCGCACGACGCCCGACCTCAAGGTCGACCGCAAGGGCCACATCCTCGTCGACGAGAGGCAGAAGACGAGCATCGAGCGGGTATACGCCGGCGGCGACATCGTCCTCGGCGCGGCCACGGTCATACTCGCGATGGGGGAGGGCAGGCGGGCCGCGGCGGCGATAAACGAGATCCTGCAATAGCGCGCCGGGAGGGCCGCCGGGCGATCCCCCGGGTGAACCCGGCCAGGAGGAGTGCTTGAGGACCAGGTTCGTCTTCCCGCGGCTGGCGCTCTTCCCGCTCGCGGCGGCCCTCGGTTCCATGCCCGGGGCCGCGCAGGGCTCCGCGCCCATCGTCGCGAAGTTCCGCCTCGACCACAACCGCCTCATCGTCGATGCCGAGATGCGCAAGCCCGGGGGCGGATGGAGGCCGGTCAAGCTCTGGCTCGACTCGGGGATCGCCGGCTTCACCGCGAGCCCGGGCCTCGCCGCGGAAATGGGCCTGCGCGACTCCGGCTCCGGTCCCGCCGTCGAGATCCGGGCGGGCGGCGCGGCCCTCGACCTCTCGGGCCTTCGGGAGACCGCGGTCGACGCCACCGCCTGGCTCCTCCCCTCCGCCGGGGCGGATGCCACGCTCACGACCTCGGTGCTCCGCCGCTACGACGTCCTGATCGACTTCCCTGCCTCCGCCATCGAGCTCTACCCGCCGGGCCGCATGCCCAGGCGCGGGCGCCGGATATCGGCCGCGATCGACCCGAGGACGGGCGTCGCGCAGGTCGATCTCTCCATCGGCGGCGAGGCCCTGAGCCTCGCCGTCGATCTCGGGGCCTCCTACACCTTCGTGGACGGAGGCTTCCTCGACCCCCTCGCCGCGTCCCGGCCGGAATGGCCCGGCTACGTGGGGCCGGCCGGCTGCGCCAACATGTGGGGATACTGGCCGGCCCGCGAGGATACGTGGAAGGTCTACCGCCTGCCCTCGGTCGTCCTCGGCTCGGGCGAGGCGGCGATCGCGATCGAGGGGCTCGGCGTCGTCTCGCTCCCCCCCGAAATCCTCGGCGGACTGGGCTCCTGGTACTCGGCCAAGACCTCGAGGCGGGTCGAGGGCTTCCTCGGGCCCAACGCCTTCAAGGCCTTCCGCGTCGGCATCGACTACGCCGGGGGCGCCCTCTACCTCGAGCGGACGGGGGCCTTCGACGACCGCGACATGGACCTCGTCCCCGTCGGCGTCAGGATGCAGGGCGACGGCTCCTGGGCGGTCTTCGACGTCGCGCGGCGGAAGGGGCGGCCGCTGACGGCGGCCCTCGTCCCGGGAGACCGGCTGGTCTCGATCGACGGCGCGCCGGTGAAGGGGCTCTCGATGGGCCGGGTGGTGGACGCGTTGCGCGGAACCCCGGGCTCGAGGAGGGAAATCGTGGTCCTCAGGGACGGGAAGGAACTCCGGCTCCTCGTCGCCACGGTCCGCCTCCTGTAGCCCCGCTCCCCGGGCGCCCGGCGAGGTCGGCCGCCACCCTTGCCGCTCGCCGGGCCTTCGGGTAATACTTGAGCCGCGCCGGAGGCTCGATCGGTCCCGGCGCGGTCGATCCCTCTCGGTCCCGGAGGATTCCCCATGCGTCTCGCCCTCTCCATAGCCGCGCTCGTCTTGGCGGCCGGCCTCCTGCCCCTCGCCGCGCAGCAACCCGCGGCCCCCGCCGCGGCGCAGGCGCCCTCGAAGCAGGACGCCCTGCTCCTGTACCGGCAGGGCAGGGACCTCGAGTCGGCGGGCAAGCAGGCCGAGGCCCAGGCGAAGTACGGCGATTCCGTGGCGATCTGCGACCAGGAGCTCGCCCTCGACCCGAGACGGATCGAGGCCTACGTCGTCAAGTGCTGGAGCCTCTTCCGCCTCGGCAGGCACGAGGACGTCATCGTCGCGGGGCAGGCCGCGCTCAAGATCCAGTTCGACGCGCGCGCCGCCGAGGTCATGGGCGAGTCCTACTACCACCTCGGGCAGATGGACAACGCGCTCAAATACCTCCAACGCTACGTCGACGCGGCGGGCGAGGGCGGGGACCGCGTGCCCACGGCTTATTTCTACATGGGCGAGGCCTACCTCCGCCTCAAGAAATTCGCCCACGCCGACATCGCCTACTCGACCGCGGTCAAGCGCGAGCCGAGCATGCCCCGCTGGTGGTTCCGCCTCGGCTGGGCCTGCGAGCAGCTCCAGGAGTGGAAGCGCGCCTACGACGCCTACGCCAAGGCCCTCGCGCTCAACCCGGCCTACCAGGAGGCCGTGGACGCCCAGGCGAGGGTCAAGCCCAAGGCCGGGCTCTAGGCCCGGCGGAGCCTCCCGTGAATCCCTACGGCCTCGTCCGCGTGCGGGACGCCGCGCCCGGCGTCCTCGTCGACCTCCGCTACGCCGGAGAATCGAACTTCCTCGGCCGCCCCGTCTACGACGACGGCGAGGCCTGGCTCCTCGAGGGCACCGCGCGCAAGCTCGCCGCCGCCCGCGACCTCGCGGCCGCGAGCGGCCTCCGGCTCCTCGTCCTCGACGCCTACCGCCCCCTCGCGGCGCAGCGCCTCATGTGGGAGCTCCTGCCCGACGGGGACTTCGTCGCCCCGCCCGACCGCGGCTCGGTGCACAACCGCGGCGCCGCGGTGGACGTCACGCTGGCCGATTCAAGCGGCCGCGAGCTGGCCATGCCCTGCCCCTTCGACGAGTTCTCCGAGCGGGCCTCCCACGCCTACGAGGGCGGGTCCGCGGAGGCGCGGGCCAACCGCGGGCTCCTCAGGCGCGCCATGGAGTCGGCCGGCTTCCGCGCCTACGAGAACGAGTGGTGGCACTACAACGACCCCGACCTGCGCCAGAGCCCCCTCATCGACGAGAGCCTCGCGGCCCTCGCCTCCCTGGCGCGGGCCTGAGGCCGGGCGCCGCCGCGCCCCGGCCGGAGGCGGCGGCCGTCCTCGCTACCCGAGCTCCCGCCGCATCGCGGCCTTGGGATCGGCGCGTCCCTCCTTCGTCGACGCGATGCGCGACATCGCTTGGATGAACCTGCCCAGGTCGCCGCCGCAGGCCCTCGCGAGGTAGTCCGCGTAGAGCGCGGGCTCCCCCTCGTAGAGGCGGTAGAGGTCGAGGTAGGCGTTGTTCACGCGGTCCATGGCGAAGGCCCGGTAGCGATCGGTTTCGAACAACGCGTCGTAGTCGGCGGCGAACTTCGCGGCCCTCGCCGCGATGACCTCGGCCTTGCCGCGCCGCTTGGCCTCCGGGGCCAGCCCCGAGGCGTAGAGGGCCTCGAGCTCCGCCGCGGTGCCTCGCAGGAAGGCGGAGAAGGCCTCGGCGTCGGACCGCGACCGCCGGGCCTCGGCGAGCTCGGGCGAGGCGGGGCCGTGCAGCTTTTCGAGGTAGAGGAGCGAGCCCTCGCGCCCGACGAAGGTGGCGAGCTCCTCGTTGAACTGCTCCGCGCCGCCTCCGCCGCGGACGAAGACCGTCGCGTGGGTCATCTCGTGGATGACGAGGTCGGCGACCTCGGCCTCGCCGTAGCCCGACATGAACGAGAAGAGGGGATCGGCGAGCCAGCCCAGGGTCGAGAAGGCGTCCACCGGCCGCGCGATGACGTCGTAGCCGAGGGCCTTCATGCGCTCGGCCTCGGCCCTGGCCTCCTCGGGATCGAAGTAGCCGCGGTAGGGGAGCTTCCCGACGAGGGGATAGGACCAGAGGTGGCGGTCGAAGGAGAGCTCGGCGCAGGCCTGCACGACGGTCGCGAGGCGGTCGGCCTCGAGGGTCGCGACGCTCGTGTAGCTCCTGGTCTCCTTGAGCCCGAGCGCCGCGACGGCGAAGGCGCGGACCGCGCCGGCGCGCTCGAGGAGTAGCCTCGTCGCGGGCGGGGTCAGGGGGTCCGCGAGGGCCTTGGCCACGGGGACCGCGCGCGAGCGGAGAGCCAGGTACTTCGATCCCTGGCCAAGGACGTAGCAGGATGAGAGGAGGGGGACGAGGGCCGCGGCGCCGAGCAGGGCCGCGGCGCCGCGGCGGGTCGAGGAAGGAGACCTGCGGCGCACGCCCGGCCTACTTCAGGAAGTCCACGTAGCCGAGCCTCAGGCTGAACTTGCTCGCCTCGTCCCAATTCCAGGATTCGTCGTGGTTGACGAGGATGAATTCGAGCCTCCCCGGCTCCGTGCAGTACTTCTCCACCCACTTGAGCTCGAGCCTCGCCGCGAACATGGTCTTGGCCTGCTTGGCGCTGAAGGCCCGGTCGGCGATCTTGCTCCAGGACTGGGCCTTGCCGTCGTAGCTCCCGAGGTAGGTGTCGACCTTGTTCGCCTCGAAGTTGTAGATGGCGGTCATGTTGAAGTCGCGCGCCGCGCCTTCCATCCAGGGATTCAGCATGAGCGTGACGCCCGCCCCCGCGCCCTTCGGCTTGGTCGACAGGGGATTCGCGCCGTTGAAGTCGACGCGCCAATACAGGTACTTGTCGTCCTTGCACAGGTAGATCCGCCTGACGCCGAACTCCTCCTGCCGCAGGAAGGAGCTCGAGTTCCCCGCGGCGAGCTCCCAGATCGGCTGGAGGCCGCTCCAGGAATCGGGCTTGCCGTCGAGCTTCGGCGTCCTGCGCTCGAGCTCGACGGCCTGGTCGGGCGTGCCGCCCCAGGAGGCGGTGACGGTCTGGTCGGGGGAGGAGAAATAGACCATGGTCGCGGGCGGGAAGCCGGGGCGCTCGAAGCGGAGGTCCAGCCGCCCGGCCCGCACCTCGACCGGATCGAGGGGCGTCGTCCCCGCGCTCTCGCCGTTCACGAAGACCTCCCAGCCGGGGGGCACGAGCCGGAGGGCGAGCCTCGCCCGGGCCGCCTTCGGCCTGATGGGCACCTCGACGGCGGCGCCGGCCGCGACGGTGATCCACTGCTTGGGCTCGGCGAGGAAGAAGGTGTCGGACGCGTTGCACGCCATCGGCTCGAAGCTGTGCGCCCCCGGCGCGACCTCGACGCTGAAGGGCGTGGCGCGGGCGTCGCCGCCGTCGACCGAGACCTCGATCCCCGGGGGCTCGCTCGCGAAGCTGAGGACTCCCGCGCCGCCCCCGGGCCCCGGCGCCGCGGCCGCGAGGGGCTGGGCCGGGATCGCGGCCGGAGCCGGCGCCGCGGGTAGGGCCTTCGCGAAGCTGAAGCCCTCGCCCGAGATCGAGGAGTTGTGCCACGGCACCTGGGCCCCGCCGGTCGCGGCGATGACGTCGGCGCGGACCTTGCGGATCATCAGCTCCACGTCGAGGCCCGGCTCGCCGAGGTGCCGCAGGAGCGCGGTCGTGAAGGCGCCGTTGCGGCCCTCGCCGTCCTGCGCGGTCTTCCCGGGCGCGGTCGCGTAGACGATGATCGACTGGGGCGGCTGGACGTTCCCGACCACGGCGAGGCCCCGCTCCCCGGCCCGCTCGGCTCCGGGGAAGGGATTGTTGCGACAGGCGTCGAGGACGATGATGTTCGTCCGGGCCCCGGCCGACTCCATCTTGGCGTAGACCTGCTCGGCGTTGACGGCCGAGTAGGGGAGCTCGTCGGCCTCCTGGATGTCGGCCCGGGCGGGGATGAGGTAGTTCGTCCCCCGGTACTGGACGCCGTGGCCCGAGTAGTAGAAAAGGGCGACCGCGTCGGGGCGCTTGATCGCGTTTCCGAATTCGCGTATCGCGCGGTTCATGGCGGCGAGGTCCCCGTCGACGACGAGGGTGACCGAGAAGCCGAGGCCCTCGAGCGCCTCGGCCAGGTCGGCCGCGTCGTTGGGCGGGTTCTTGAGCGGCACGTTGGGGTAGCTCCCGTTCCCGATGACGAGGGCGAGGCGGGCCTCCGCCTGGCCTTGCATCCGCGGCTGCGCCGGGGCGGAGGCCGCGGCTGCCAGCGACAGCGCCATGAAGACGGCGCGGAACGTTCTTCGTCCTGCGAGCATGGTGATCCTCCGGGATCGGGGCCCGTCGTCTGGTCCTAGGTCCTTCTCGTTATGGAATGACTATATAGCGCAGGTCCGGATTTCGCAATCTTCGCCCGACGGCTTGTTTTTTACGCGGGGGACGATACAATACTCCCGAATTCGGATAACCTGAAAGGAGAGCACATGAAATCCCTCCGCAGCGCGATACTCGCCCTCGTCGCGATCCTCGTACTCGCCTCCTGCAGCACCCTCGCGCAGGGCGCGGTGTCGGGAGCCCTCGGCGCCATCACCGGCGGCGCCCCCTCCGTGGGCGGCGGCGGCGCGACCGCCACCGCTCCCGTCGCAACGGCCGACTTCCAGAGCGGCGAGATCCTCTGCTCGGCCGACAACCGCCCGATGAACGAGGCGGGTTACTACGTCGCGAGGATCCTCACGCCCGCCAGCGCGGCGACGAAAAACCAGGCCGAGGTCGTCTTCGTGTCCGACGGCAGCAAGTCGTGGGTGAACTACGTCGTCAACAGCCGCAAGGCCGGCAAGGCCGACTTCGTCGTCGGCGCGACGATCTTCTACCTCGGCGGATGGGCCAACCACGACAAGGTCCCCGCCGACGCCTATCGCAAGGATCAATGGTGGCTCGGCAACGTCACCTCCGTGGAGTACCTGTACAAGAACCAGGTCGAGATCGCCGGCGACCTGTACTACATCGACTATCTCCGCGTCCCCACGGACCCCATCAAGTAAGGCCGCGCGCGACCGCGAGAGGCCCGCTTCGATCCGAGGCGGGCCTTTCTTTTTGGGTGCGCGGCGACTCCTCGCTTTACCCTCCCTCGGCCTTCCCGCTATACTCGGCCTCCATGGAAACGTCTCCCGCGAAGGCCGCAGGCCCGGCCCGAGAGAGCCTCGCGCCCGTCGACGGCGCCTTCTTCGCCCCGCTCGAGGCCGAGACCCGCTTCCTTCTCGTCAGGCACGGCCAGAGCGAGGGCAACGCCCGGCGCATCATCCAGGGCAAGCTCGACCTCCCCCTCGACGAGGTCGGGAGGGCGCAAGCCGCGACGGCCGGCGCCTGGCTGGCCCGCCAGGGCGTCGAGGCGGTGGTATCCTCGCCCTTGGCGAGGGCCGCGGAGACCGCGCGGATCATCGCCGCGGCCTGCGGGCTCGGAAAGCCCGAGAGCCACGCCTGCCTCGCCGAGCTCGACACCGGCATGTTCTCCGGCCTCTCCCTCGACGAGGCCAGGGAGCGCTTCCCCGGTCCCTACGCCGAGTTCGAGCACCGCAGCTGGGACGGCGTCCCCGACGCGGAGCCGGCCGAGGCCCTCTACGCACGGGCGACCCTGGCGTGGGCCCTCCTGCGCGACCTGGCGGTCTCCGGCGCCGGCACCATCGCCTGCGTCACGCACGGCGGCTTCATCCAGTGGCTCGTGCGCGCGACCTTCGGCTGCCGCTCGTGGATGCCCCTCCTCCCCACCGGCAACTGCGGGGTATTCGAGCTCCTCGCGGTCCCGACCGGCGGCGGCAGGCCCGCCTACCTCCAGTGGCGGCTCGTGAACCACCAGCCCGCGGCCTCGGTCCAGGCGGTGGCACCCGTTTTCTAGCCTTTTCCCTCCCCGCCCTCAAGCGGAACGTCTTCCCGCGCGCGTTCAACGGGCAAGGAGGCAGAACGATGAAAGTCACACTCGTACTCGCCGCGTTCCTTTCGATCGCGGCGGCCAACGCGTCGGCCTCGGGGCCGGGCGATCCTTTCGCCGCGGTCAGGGGAATCCCCATCGGCGGGATGGAAGCCGAGTCCATCGAGGGCGGCGACATGTTCATGCGGCTCAACAAGGAGCGCAACAAGCTCGAGGTCCACACCGAGTTCCCGAGCAAGACGGCCTCGGGCCTCCCGACCCGGGTCAGCTTCTCGTACTCGATGGACGCGCACAACAGGGTGGTGAACACCAAAGGGGCGGATTTCATGCCCGCCGGAGGGGCCATCCCGGAGAATCTCCGGGACAAGGGCAGCCTCGCTTCGCGGCCGGAAGGCTTCCCCGCAGGCGTCTGGAACGTGACCGCCGTCAAGGAACGCAAGGACAAGTTCGGGCCCTACATGATCAGCACGGATGCGGTCGGCGTGGTGGAAGTCTTCGACGCGAAGGGCAATTCGCTCGGGCGGTACAAGGATGCCGGCTATGCCATCCACTCGAACACCAATGACTTCAAGACTTCGCAATCCTGGGGCTGCGTCATCCTGCGGGAGGAAGACAACCGGCGCCTCGCGGAGGCCCTCAGCCGGGACGTCGAACGCTGCGGCAGGAACAGGCAGAAGGTGATGATCGAACGCTGACGAGTCTTTGTGGAGAGCCGTCGCCCTCGCGGGGCGGCGGCTCTCGTCGTATTCCTGGCGGATCCGGGATGCGCATGCCCGGTCATCGCGCGCGATGATCGGGGCCGTGCCGCGTATCGGACATGGAGACGAAACCGTCACGAGCGGGAGGGAGGTCCGCGATGCGCGAAACCATTCGAGGTATGATGGCTCCGGGAAGGGCGAAGAGCTCGCTCATGACCATCATGGTGTTTCCGTTCCTGTTCATCATTGTTTTCCTGCTTGCATGCTCGCCGCCGCGTCGCGAGGCGAAAGTGAATGCCGTGTCCGCTCCTCCGGCCGCCGTTCCCTCGTCGGGGCCGGCGCCGGATGCCTTTCCCGCCGCCGAAACCAGGAATGCAGTCGAGTCCCCAGTCCCCCCTGCCGTCGGGGAGGGAATCGCCGTGCCTCCCGTCGAATTGGGGAATGATGATGTTGTGATCATGTACAAGCATGACCATCATGCCTATCTGGAGGTGTACGGTTTCGACACCGAGGTATTCCGGTTCCGGAAGAACGCCGAGGGGAAGCTTCGGGACGTATCGGTCGGCAAGCGGCTCATGGATGGAGAAGTCGCGATGGACGGCATCGAATTCCTACACATGGAGGCAGGCATCAAGCTGCGATCCGTCTTCCATGGCAAGGGCGAATCCGACTGCCTGATCGAGGGCTCCGGTCATTCGCTGAAGGCTGTGGGCAAGGACTTCAGCTATTCCTACTTCGCTCCCGATGGGCAAGGCATGCGGATAGAACGCCGGCATGGACAGCGGGTCTATGTTGAGGAGTGGAATCGCGGCGGCGATTGCCTCGTCTCGGACACGAAGGGGCCCGGCGCTACGGGGCGCTTCGAGGGGGCCTGGCCGAGGCCGGGCCGCTACATCGAGCGGCCGGCCGATGATCCCTCGGGAGGCGGCGATACCGAATATGAGTTCTTCGACATCGAGGGCGGCATCAAATTCCGCTCCTCCTCGGCGGAGCCCTTGGGCGAGGGGGCGGTCCTGAACCTCGGTAAGGCCTTCCCGAACGGCCTAGACCTCGAGACCGTCGCCATCCTCGACATCGTGCTCGGGGAGGGTCGGCGCATCACGCCCCTCCTCGCGCGCATCTACCTCGGCGCCAGGTAGACCGGGTTTCCCGCCTTCCTCAAAAGCCGCCCAGAGTCCCTCGGAGGCGGGGAAGGGGGCGAGGACCTCGACGATCCCGCCGGTCCGCGGCTGGGGTATGGCCAGGCGCTTCGCGTGGAGCATGATGAGGCCGTTCGGCGCGCTCCGACGCGCGCCGTACTTGAGATCCCCGCGGATGGGGAAGCCCGCCGCCGAGAACTGGGCCCTGATCTGGTGGTGCCGGCCGGTGAGGAGTTTGGCCTCGACGAAGAAGTAACGCTCCGACCTCCCCGCGAGTCGATACTCCAGGACGGCCAGCTCCGCGGGGATCCGCCCGCGCTCTTTTTTCTTGAGGCTCCTCCCCGCCTCGCCGTCCGGCTTCTGCCCGGCCGCGGCGGGGAGGGGGGAGGTCGCCCTCACCACGTTGCGCCGCTTGTCCCAGACGAGGCGGTGCTCGAGCTTCCCCGCGGCCGGCGCGGGCTCGCGCTCCACGCAGGCGATGTAGAGCTTCTCGACGCGGCGGTCCCTGAAGGCCGCCTCGAGGGTCGAGAGCGCCTTCGGGGTCTTGGCGAAGGCGATCGCGCCCGAGGCCCTCCGGTCGATCCGGTGCGCCGCCTCGAGGAAGGGCTCGCGCCCCTTCCCGTCCCCGGCCGCCGCGTCCCGGGCCGCGAGGTCCCGCTTGAGCAGCTCCTGGAGCGACGGCGCGCCCGTCTTCTCGGGCTGCACGGGCAGGGGCGCGAGCTTGTTCGCCACGAGGAGTTCATCATCCTCGTACAGGATCGTGTAGCATTCCATTCGCCCCTCCGGCCGCAGGATACCACGTCCTCCGCCGGCCTTCCTAGCGACTTGAGGACGGGGAAGGCGGCAGTTATACTTTCCTTATGTCCATCGCGGCCCTGTCGCGCGTCTCCGCCTCGCTACCGCGCTCCCTGCCGAGGATCGGCGCGGCGCCGAGGGTCGCCGCGGTGGAGCGGGTGGCGTCCGTCGAGGCGGCGGCGGGGCTCGAGGCTGGAGGGGCGGAGGCGGCGGGACGGGATGAGGAGGCGGCTCCTTCCGCCGAGGCGACTCCTTCCTGGTCCGGCCGCCGACCCGACTTCGATCCCCGAGGCCCGGGCTGGCTCGGCCTCGGGCCGGCCGCCGATGCGGATCCCGCCCGGCCCTCGGAACGCCGGATCTCCGAGCGCCTCGCCGAGCTCTACGGGGAGAAGGCCCGCATCGAGGGCAAGGCCTCGGCCGAGCGGAACCGCCGGCAGGCCGAGCTCAGCCGGGTCCTCGACGCGCTCAAGTCGAGGGATACCGCCGTACGCGCCCACGAGGCCGCCCATGTCGCGGCCGGCGGGCGCTACATCCGCGGGGGCGCGACCTACTCCTACCAGCGCGGCCCCGACGGCCGGGACTACGCCGTGGGCGGCGAGGTCGGCATCGACAGCTCCCCCGATCCCGCGGGCGCCGCCCGCACGGTCGAGAAGATGCGGGTCGTGCGCGCCGCCGCCCTCGCCCCCGCCGACCCCTCGGCCGCCGACCTCTCCGTCGCCGCGGCCGCGGCCATGGCGGAGGCCGCGGCCCTCGCGGAACTCGCCGCCGAGCGCGGGAAGGCGCTCGAGGCCGGGATTGCCGATGCCCGGAATCGGGGTTAATCTGAATCGCCCGCCGACGCGGGGCTAGGAAGGTACGAATGAGCACGCACATCGCCGCAGCCAAGGGACAGATCGCCGAAGGCATCCTCCTCCCGGGCGACCCCCTCAGGGCCAAGTTCATCGCCGAAAAGTACCTCGAGAAGCCCGAGCGCTTCAACGAGGTCCGCAACATGTTCGGCTACACCGGCCTCTACAAGGGCCAGCGCGTCTCGGTCATGGGCACCGGCATGGGCATGCCGAGCCACTCGATCTACGTCAACGAGCTCATCCGCGAGTACGGCTGCAAGCGCCTCGTGCGCGTCGGCACCTGCGGCTCCCTGCGCGCCGAGATCAAGGTCCGCGACCTCATCATCGCGATCTCCGCCTCGACCGACTCGGCCGTCAACAAGGTGCGTTTCAAGGGCATGGACTACGCGCCGGCGCCCTCGTTCCGCCTCCTCAAGGCCGCCTACGACGCCGCGGTGGCCGCGAAGCTGCCGGTCAACGTCGGCAAGGTGCTCTCCTCGGACTCCTTCTACACCGAGGATCCCGAGCAGTGGAAGCTCTGGGCCCGCTTCGGCGTGGTCGGCGTCGAGATGGAGACCGCCGAGCTCTACACCCTCGCGGCCAAGTACGACGTCGAGGCCCTCTCCATCCTCACCGTGAGCGACCACCTCGTCACGCACGAGGAGACGAGCCAGGCCGACCGCGAGCGCAGCTTCGGCGCGATGGTCGAAATAGGGCTCGCGGCGGCGCTCGCGTCCTGAGGGCGACGCGCCCCGCTCGTCAGCCCGGCAGGCCGACGAGCTCGGCGGTGCGGCTCCATAGCGCCGCGCGGCCCGGCCAGTCGGCGATGCGCGCGGGGAGCCGGCGCGGGCTGGCCTTCGAGAAGTAGG
>CAYNPQ010000067.1:0-11026 GCA_964399065.1 uncultured Treponemataceae bacterium
CGGTGAAGCCGATCCCGCGGAGGGCCGCCGCCAGGTCCTCGGCGTCGTTCGCCGGGTTCCGCAGGGGACGCGAGGCGTAGTTCGCGTTGCCGATGACCAGGGCGACCTTGCGGACCTGGGCCGCGAGGCCGGGCAGGAAGGCGAGCGCGACCAGGAGTATCAGGGTGGAAGCGGCGATCCGGCGGGAGCTCATGGGGGCCTCCGGTTTGGTTTTCGATGGCGAAGTATAGCATGGATGGGGCCGCCCTCCAATCCGGGATTCGGCCATGGCGACAGGTCGGCCTCAATCATCCGCCCTCCCCGCGCGCGTTCCTGCTATACTGGAGGCATGGAACGCTTGGGCAACCCGAACCTCGCTCCCAAGGAGCGCTTCACATACCGCCAATATAAGACCTGGCCTGACTCCGAGCGCTGGGAGCTCATCGAGGGCCATGCCTGGGCAATGAGCCCGGCACCGACGATGTGGCACCAGCGATTCTCGAGAAAGCTCTTCACCTGCTTGGTCAATTTCCTGCAAGGCAAGCCCTGCGAGGCCTTCGCAGCCCCCTTCGACGTCCTCCTTCCCGAGGGCGACGAGGCCGACGACGAGGTCGACACCGTGGTCCAGCCCGATATCGTCGTCTACTGCGACACTTCGAAGCTGACCCGGGAAGGTGCCTGCGGCGCCCCCGACCTCGTCATCGAAATCCTCTCGCCCTCCACCTCGAAAAAGGACTTGAACGAGAAGTACAACCTGTACGAGAAGCACGGGGTCCGGGAATACTGGGTCGTCGACCCCGCGGGCAAGTGGCTCTGCGTCTACCGCCTCGGGGCTGACGGGAAGTATGACGGCGGGGCGTTGCGCGAAACCATACGCGACTATTCGCCGGTCGCGTCGTCGGTGCTCGAGGGTTTCCGCGTGGACCCGGAGGAGTTGTTCGCGGACCTGGACTGAATTCCGGCCCAAAGGAATGTAGCCGGCGCTTACATTACGATGACGTCGTGGGGCGGGTCCTGTCACGGAAAAGGAGGCAATCCGCTCGAGTACTCGCGGGCCGCCCCCTTTTCCGTGACACCCGCCGCCCTACAACGTTAGGCGAATCGTGTCGCAGGGGTCATCGCCGTCGCGCCGGCCTCTGGTTCATCCCCAGCGCGCCGGATTCCTGGTTTCCGTCCCTCCATCCTCAAGCGTCCGGCCTTGCCGCGGGCGTAGTGCATGCGGAGGCGACGCCATGAGACTCGGCATCAAACCCACCGTCGACGTGGTCTTCAAGGCCGTATTCGGGGATGAGACGCACACCGACATCACCGCGAGCCTGCTCAATGCCATCCTCGAGCGCATCGGGCGCCAGCGGGCGTGCAGGCTCTCGATCCTCAACCCCCTCCGCCCGGGCCGGTTCCGCGGCGACAAGGACGCCGTCCTCGACGTCCGCGCCGAGGACGAGTCCGGCCGCGAGTTCCAGCTGGAGGTCCAGGTCCAGGTCACCGCCGGCCTCCCCCGCCGCATGCTCCATAACTGGTCGAGCTGCTACCTCGCCCGCCTGCGCAAGGGCGAGGGCTATGAAATGCTCAGACCCGTCATCTCGATCTGGATCCTCGAGGGGAGCCTCCTCCGGACCGGGCCCTGGTTCCGCGAGTACTCGCTCCGCGAGAAGGGCACCGGGGCGGTCCTCTGCGATGACGAGACGATCATCGTCATCGAGCTCTCGCGCTGGGCCGCCGAGGTTTCCCCCGGCTCCCGGGATCGTCTTGAAGGGGCCCTCGACCGGTGGCTATACTTTCTCTGGAAGGGTGAGGAGATCGACCCCGAGGCCGTGCCGCCCGGCTTGGCCGAGGGTGGGGTCGGGGAGGCTCTGGAGATCATGGCCGCGTTCACGAAATCGGAGGCCGCGCGCGACCTCTACCGTCGCCGCGTGCAGTTCCGCATGGAGCAGGATTCCCTCATGAAGGAGCTCCGCGAGGCCCGCGAAGGCCGTGAAGCCAGCTGGGCTGAAGGCCGTGCCGAAGGCAAGGCCGAGGGCAAGGCCGAAGGCAAGGCCGAAGGCAAGGCCGAAGGCAAGGCCGAAGGCAAGGCGGAGGCGCTCAGAGCAGTGGCCGCCAGCATGCGGCGCGAGGGCCTCGACCTGGAGCTCATCGCGAGGGCGACCGGCTTGACGCGGGAGGAGATCGAGGCGATCGAGTGAGCGGCTGCGGCACGAAGGCACTCGAGCTTCGCGCGCTCACCTGCGCGCCGGGGCATCCGGATCGCCAAGCCGCTGAATAAAGGCGTCCCAGCCACCGCGTCAGCGGAATCTCCCCGTCCCGTCGGGCTGCCAGACGAGGCTCCGTCCCCGATCGTCCGCGATCAGCTCGGCCGCGCCGTCGTCGTCCACGTCCATGAGCCGGAGCCAGTCGAGCCAGGCGGCGTTCTCGTCCTGGATCGTATCGTACTCGGCGTATCGCCGGGCGGAGCTCCGCTCCAGGAACTGGATGCGATACCCTTTGTAGAAAGCCGCCTCGGTGTTGTTCGTCCGCAGTACGACGATCTCCTTGACTCCGTCCCCGTCCAGGTCGGCCACGAGGAAATCCAGGGGAGCGCCCCAGTCGCGGACCTCGGGCAGGATGGTCCGAGACTCGTCGGAGAAGCCGCCGCTCCCATCACCCCAGAAGACGGTGGACAGGAGACCGATGTACTCGACGCCCTCGTAGACGTACCGCTCGTCCCCCCCGGCCAGCATGTCGATGAAGCCGTCCCGGTCCACGTCGACGAGTTCGACCGAGAAGAATGGCACTTCGTTGCAGGAGAGGGGAATGCCCGCGGCGCGCGCGCGGAAGGTTCCCTGCCCGTCGTTATCGAGGATCAATGGCTGTCGCGCCGGCGTCCCGGCCTCATGGGCGCCGCCGTCGGTCAGGACGATGTCGAGATCGCCATCATTGTCGATGTCGCCGGCGGAGGCCCCGTGGTGGAAGGACACGAGGCTCTCGAACTGCTCCGAATACGCCAGTTTCCCCTCGGGCCGGGAAAGCCAGAGATGGGGCCTGTCACCGGGCCAGGGCGACCAGTCCAGTCCGGTGGCCACGACGAGCGGCATGGCGGCTTTCAAGGACATTTGACCCCTCCAGCTTCCATCGCCCCGCGCGGGCGGCGGGCGAGGCACGTTATGCGATATCGATTAGAGGTTCCCCTTCAGCCCGATCTCCGCGGCCACGGGCCTGAGCGCGAGGATGCACTCGCCGACGAGCTCGTCCACGGCGATGCCGAGCATCCCGGCGCCTTTCTGGATCACGGAGCGGTCGATCTTGGCGGCGAAGGCGGGGGTCTTGAGCTTCTTCGTCACGGACTTCACCTCGATGTCGAGGACGCTCTTCGAGGGCCGCATGATGGCGCAGGCGTAGATGAAGCCGGTGAGCTCGTCGGAGGCGTAGAGGTACTTCTCCATGACGTGGACGGGCTCGACCTCGGTGCAGAGGCCGTAGCCGTGGCTCTCGACGGCGCGGATGAAGGCCTCGGGGTAGCCGGCGGGCGCGAGGATGGCGCGGGCGTGCTTGAGGTGCTCCTCGGGATGCTCCTGGAAGTCGACGTCGTGGAGGAGGCCGACGAGGCCCCACCAGTCGGGGTCCTCGCCCCGCTTCGCGGCGAAGTGGCGCATGACGGCCTCGACGGAGAGGGCGTGGCGATAGAGGTAGTCGTCGTCGTTGTGGGCTTTCCACAGGGCGAGGGCCTGGTCGCGGTTCTGCATCGGATCCTCCTGGACTGCTCGGGCGAGTATAGCGGCTGTCGGAGGCGGGCGGAAGCGGCGCGGCCGCGCGGGTATAAAAAAACGGTATGCCTGGACGTCTTGGTGCATACCGTTGCAGAGGTTTCCCTCCACAAGAATTGTCGGCAGGTAACCCTGAAAACTAAAATTCGAGGAGCGAGAGGTGGTAGACGGCCGCCTCCGCCACCTTGCGGTAGATGGCCTCCGAGCGTTCGAGGCTCTCGCCGAGGTCGCCCGCCCGCGAGCCGACGAGCTCCTCGGCCGGAGGCAGGAGGAAGGCCGCCAGCTCCCTGGACTCGTTGCCGAGGAGCCGCTCGTCGGCGCTTTCGAGGAGGGAGAGCTCGGCGCGGCAGTCCCGGCCGACGGCGAAGGCGGAGCGCCCGCGGGCGGCCGCCGCTGCCGCGGAGCGGGCCGTCTCGGCGATGTCGCGGAGCTCGGCGCGAAGTGCGGCGAGGCCGGTTTCAGCGCCCTCGCGGGCCGCGGGAGGCGGGGACAGGGCCGCGGCCTCCGCAAGAAGGCCCTCGATGCGCTCCCGCCGATCGGGGAGGCCGAGGAGGGAATCGAGGTTTACTACCTCCATCCCCGGTATGGCCAGGCCTCGGGCCCCCAAGGTATAGGTCTTCGGCGAGGAGGAGCGGGCGAGCCTCGACTCGAACCACCAGGCGTAGAGCTGCATGCGGCGATCGGTGGGGACTGTCCCTCCCCCGGCCGCCGGGGCCTCGAAGGTCTCCGGACCGAGGAGGGCGGCGGCCTGGGCGCCCGAGGCCGGCCTGAGCCTCGTCGACTCGGCGAGGGCGCGTTGCTCGAAGAGGCTCGCGCGGGCGTGGGTGGCGCCGCCCGGGTAGCCCAGGTCGAGGCCTGCCATGTAGATCGGGGCCGCGCCGAGGATGCGCGCGAGGTCCCAGGCGCTCGTGGCCACGGAGCCGCCCGCGCCGAGGAGGCCCTTGCGCCCGGCGAAGGACTCGATCCGCCTGCCCAAGGGAAAGAGGGAGCCGCCGAGGAAGGTCGCCCTCGTCCCGGTCCTGAACACGGCCGGCCAGGTCGCGGACTCGGAGACCAGGATCGAGCGCGGCGCGGCGAAGCCGGCGATGTGGCGCCAATTCCAGTACTGGGGGTCCACGACGACGAGGAAGTCGGGTTCGATCCCCTCGCGGAGGAGGCTGCGGAGGGCGGTGTCCACGCAGACGACGAGGGCCCGCCTCCGGAGTTCGCCGAGTCGGGGGAGGATCGCGTCGAGGCTCGGGCCGGCGGCCAGGACGAGGGCGGGCAGGCCCGCGGCGAGGCCCTCGAGGCGCTCGATCCCCGGGCTCGAGGCGATCCTTTCGAGGTTGGTCGCGAGGTTCCGCACCCAGAGCCGGCCGAAGCGGCGCAGGGTGGCCTCGTTGACCTGCTCCTTCGAGTTCCAGCGTCCCGCCGCGGCCCGGACCGCCCCGTACCAGGCGGCGTCCCTCGCTTCGGCGGCCGCGAGGCCGAGGACGGAGGAGCGCGAGGCCCCGGAGAGCTCGAGGCCGGAGACGATGGCGTCGGGGTTGCCGCCGAGGATGAAGCCGAGGCGGCTATCGCCGAGGGCCGCGCGGAGGTCGCGGGCGCCCAGGGCAACCGCGAGGAGGCGCGGCTCGGCCTCGCAGGCGATCACCGCCGCGGCGCCGGCCTCGAGGAAGGCCTCGGCGGCGTAGCCCAAGCCGAAGCCGAGGAGGACGATGGCCTGCGATCCAGGTTCGAGCGCCTCGGCGAGGCGGCGGGCCTCGGCGCGGGGGTCGCGCGTGGAGTGGAGCCAGCCGCCGCCGGGGATGCGGGCGGTCGGATCGCCGGAGGGGGTCGGGGCGAGCTCGAGGAGGCCGCCCGCCGGCGCGCCCTCCGCGGAGAGGCCGCGGAGGCAGTCGGCGAGGGCCGGCAGCCGGGCCTCGAGCGCGCCGAGGTTGGCGGCCAGGAAATCGGCTCGCCCCTCCGCGCTCACTCGAGTTCCAGGAGGATCGACTCGCCCTCCTTGACCGCGGCGCCGGCCTCGGGCTTCTGCCGCGCGACGTAGCCCTCGCCCTCGATGCGGACCTTGAGGTCCTTCCGCCCGAGGAGGGGCAGGAGGAGGCGCTTCGGCACGCCCCGGAGGTCGGGCATGACCTTCCCGATGGTCACCGCCGCGTACTGCGGCACGGTGATCGCGCCGGGATGGAGGGCCTGGGGACTGTCCCCGCGGGGCAGGTCGGTGACCGCGAGGATGGCCTCGGCCGCGTCCCGGACGTAAGGCGCGGCGATGCGCCCGCCGTAGTAGGACTCGCCCCTCGGCTTGACGATGGCGAGGTAGACCGCGACGCGGGGGGCGTCGGCGGGGAAGATGGCGAGGGTCGAGGCGATGAAGTCCTTCTCGGAGTAGCGCCTGGTGGCGGGATCGATCATCTGGGCCGTGCCCGTCTTCACGGCCATGCGGAGGTCCTTGACCTTGGCCCGCCTGCCCGTGCCCTCCTCGCCGGCGGCCGCCTCCATGGCGTCGAGGATGGCCCGCGAGGCCTGGGTCGAGATGACGCGGCGGACGGACTGGGGCGCGTTGTCGAGGAGGGCCTCGCCCGCCGGGGAGGTTATGCGACGCACCACGACGGGCTTCATGAGGAGGCCGCCGTTGGCCACGGCCCCGCCCGCCTGGATCATCTGGAGGGCGGTGACGAGGAGCTCCTGGCCCATGGCGATGGTCGGCTTGGAGCGGAGGGACCAGGACTCCGGCGAGCGGAGCTGGCCCGAGCTCTCGCCCGCGAGGGCGGCCCCGGTGCGGGAGCCGAAGCCGAAGGCGCGGAGCCGCTCGTAGAAGTCGAGGGCCTGGACCTCGTCGGAGGCGTAGCCCGCACCCGCGTTGCAGGAGTACTCGAGGATCCGCTCGATGTCGACGGCGCCGTGCTCGCCGAGGCACTTGATCGTGATCTTCTCGCCCGAGGGCGCCGTCCTCCGGTAGGCCCCGTCGCAGCGGAAGGTCTGCCTGGCGTCGACCGCGCCCGTGTCGAGGATCGAGGCCATCGAGAAGACCTTGAAGACGGAGCCCGGCTCGTAGGCGTAGACCGAGGGCCAGTCGTACCAGGCCTCGGGCGGCGAGGAGAAGTAGTCGTTGGGATCGAAGTCGGGCATCGCGACGTAGGCGAGGATCTCGCCGGTGGCCACGTCGGAGGCGAGGAGGATGACGGACTGGGCGCCGGTGCCGGCGTAGGCGGCGCGCGCCACCTCCTCGAGGGAGTACTGGATGTCCGCGTCGAGGGAGAGGGCGAGGTCGGCTCCGCGCGGCGTCGCCGCGCCGACGCCCGGGGCGGGGGCCGCCTCCTTCGGGTCGTCCGGGTCGACCGAGACCTCGGCGGCCAGGAAGTCCTGGTACCGGGCCTCGAGGCCGGAGAGCCCCCTGTTGCCGTCCCCGACGAAGCCGACGAGGTGGGAGGCGAGGCGCTTCTCGGGGTAGAGCCGCCCCTCGACCTTCTCGACGACGACGCCGGCGAAGGAGCCGGCGACTTTGGCCTCTTGTATCGCCTTGGCGGCCTGGGGCTGGGCCCGCTTCTTGACGTAGAAGAAATCCGCCTCGCCGCCCGACCAGCGCGAGACGATGTCCGACTCGGAGACGCCGAGGATCGAGGCGAGTCGGCCGGCCTCGGCGGGGAAGGAGGACTTCTGCGTCTCGGGGCGCCAGACGGCGATGTTGTACAGGGGGCTGTCCATGGCGAGGACCCTCCCCTTCCGGTCCCTGATGAAGCCCCGCTCGACCTCGGAGGCGGCCG
The DNA here is from genome assembly GCA_964399065.1 of uncultured Treponemataceae bacterium. Classification (GTDB taxonomy): domain Bacteria; phylum Spirochaetota; class Spirochaetia; order Treponematales; family Rectinemataceae; genus JAKLFE01. Next base: position 7,463 of record CAYNPQ010000067.1, read on the forward strand.
CCTGGCCCGGCTCGCCCTTCGAGGCCGCCAGGGAGGCGTAGCGGACGAGGATGGCCAGGACGGCCAGGCCGAAGACGCCGAGGATGGTCCAGTATCGCGCATCGCGCTTGGTCAAGGCCGTGCTCCCGCGCCGGGGAGGATCACTCTCCCCCTGACCGCGCCCGATGGCACGGGGCCGTAGTCGCGCGAGTCGACCGACTCCGCCGCGTTGTCGCCGAGGAGGTAGAGGAAGCCGCCCGCCTGGACCCCGGCCACGCGCTTGACGACCGGCTTGCCGTCGCGGGGGCTGGCGGCGGCGACGACCTGCCCCTCGCGGGGGGAGGCCCAGCGGAGGAGGTAGCCGTCGCCGACGGGCAGGCGGAGCCCGTAGGCGCAGCGGAGCACGAGGACGACGGCCCCGGGCGAGAGGAGGGGGAGCATGGAGCGTCCGTCGACGATGGCCGCGTCGATCACGAAGGATTTGAGGACGAGGGCGAAGAGCAGGGCCGCGATCAGGACGAGGCCGGGGCGGGGTCTCGATGTGCGCATGACGTTGTCCGACTATAATGCCGCCCTCGTGAATTGTCGATAAGACAGTAACGAAGCCATGGAAAGCATCATCGCAGGACAGAAGGTGGCGAGGCGCCGCCCCATTCCCATCGCGGGGCCGGCACGGAAATCCGGACTCGCCGATATTTTGCGCTCCCGGGATCGCCCCGCCCGCGAGGCGCCGCGCGCCGACTTCATGTTCGTCGACGGCGGCATCGGCAGGCGGCCGGCCCCCGGCGCGGGGTTCCGGCGCCCCTCCCTTCCCGGGCGGCCCCTCGCGGGCCGCGAGCGGCGCCCCGTCGAGGAACGCGCACGCGGCCGGTCCGCCGGCGGCGGCGCCCCCGCCATCCTCGCGCCGAGCCCCTCCGCCGGGCGCCGCGCCGCGAAGCGCGTCGCCGGCCTCCGACCTACCCTCGCCCGACTTTCCGCCGCCATCGGCGGCGTCCTCCGCTCCCTCCGCGTGAGCGCGCCCTCGGCCTTCCGCGGCCTTGCCGTACGGCTCCGCCAGGCTGTACCCGCCAAGGTCCTGCCCCTCATCGTCGGCGGCCTCCTCATCCTCGCCTTGGCCGGCGCCGGCCTCGTCGCCCTCGCCAAGGGACCGGCCTTCCCCCTCCCGAAGGGAGGCCTCATCCCCGATGACGGCGCGGCGGCCGACCTCCTCCTCTCCTATGCCCTGCCCGAGGCCCCCGTCGACGAGGACGAGGAGCTCTCGAAGGCGCCCGCGCCGCCCGCGACCCTGGAGATCTCGACCTACACGGTGCGGACGGGGGACAGCATCGCCTCCATCGCGAAGCGCTTCAGGCTCGCGCCCGACACCCTCATCTCGATCAACGGCATCAAGAGCGCCAAGGCGGTCAAGAACGGAGCCGCGCTCAAGGTCCCGAACATGGACGGCCTCGTCTACCGGGTGCGCCCGGGAGACAGTCTCGGCTCCATCGCGAAGGCCTACAGGACCGACACGACCCGACTCGCCGACGCCAACGACCTCAGCTCCTCGGTGCTGATGCCGGGACAGTCGGTCTTCATCCCCGGGGCGAGGCTCCCGGCCTCGGAGCTGCGGAAGATCTTCGGCGAGCTCGTGGCCTGGCCGATCCGCGGCCCCATCTCCTCGTACTTCGGCTACCGGCCCAACCCCTTCACCGGCCTGCGGCAATTCCACGCCGGCCTCGACATCGTCGCGAACACGGGTTTCCCGATCAAGGCGGCCATCGACGGGAAGGTGGCCGACGTCGGCTACAACGCGCTCTACGGCAATTATGTCATCCTCAACCATGAGGACGGGCTCCAGACCCTCTACGGCCACATGAGCGCGACCGCGGCCAAGGTGGGCCAGCGAGTGGGACAGGGTACGGTCATCGGCCTGGTGGGCAGTACGGGCTACAGCACGGGCCCCCACCTCCACTTCGGCCTGTTCCGGAGCGGGGCGGCCGTAAACCCCTTGAAGTACCTGAAATGAGGGCTTGAATGATGCCAAAGAGGGGCGCTACTATGGCCATACACCGGAGAACCTCATGAGAAAGCTCGTCATCGCGCTCGTCGTGGCAGTCGCCGTTTTCACGTATATCCGCGAAAGCACCGCGTCAGAAAACTCCAACACATCCATTAAGGCAGAAATTAATACATCAGTCACGCAGTGATAGTATGATCGAGTATACGCGGTAGAGAGCAAAAAGTCGAAATAACTATACGTCGCTCATGAGAAACGGCCCCCTTCTTGGTGGCCGTTTTTTTATTTCCTTGGCTGTCAACAGAATATTCCGGAATTATTAATTCTCGATGCTTGGCATGGATATTGCATAATAGTTTTCGAGGCACATGGATGAAGACAGCACTAGCCAACGACAGTAGAGAGGATGGGCTTCGGGCCTATTACGCAACCATCAAGCGCATCCCACTCCTCAGCGCCGAAGAGGAGCGCGAGCTCTCCACCCGCGTTCTCTCCGGCGATGAGGAAGCCCGCCGCATGCTCATCGAAGCCAATCTCCGTCTCGTCGTGAAGATCGCGAGGGGTTTCGTGACCCCCGACATGCCCCTCCTCGACCTCATCCAGGAAGGGAATGTCGGCCTCATCAAAGCCGCCGAGAAGTACGACGGGGAGCGCCAGGTTCGGTTCTCGACCTACGCCTCCTGGTGGATCAAGCAGGCGATCACCCGTTCCCTCGTGAACAGCCGCCGGGCCATCCGCCTGCCCCATCGCAAGGAAGAGCTGCTCAAGAAGATCCAGCGGACCTACAGCATCCTCACCCAGGTCCTCCAGCGGGAGCCCACGGCCACCGAGATCGCCGCCGAGCTCCGCATCCCCGAATCCGCCGTCCACGGCGTCATCGGCATGGCCGCCTCCCTCGTCTCCCTGGAGAATGACTACGACGAAGACGCCGGCTCCGTCATCGATATCTACGAGGACAACAGCTACAGTCCGGACGGGGAGCTCATGCGATCCTGCGCCCGCGACGAGACCCTCCAGATGCTCGCCCTCCTCCTCGAGCGCGAGCGTCGCATCCTCATGTACCGCTTCGAGTTCCTCGGCGGCGAGCGCCACACCCTCAAGAGCATCGGCGTCGAGCTCGGGATCTCCCCCGAGACAGTCCGCCAGATCGAGAAGCGGGCCCTCCGCAAGCTCAAGGAAAACGCCCCCGAGACGGTCCTATCCTACGTCTCCTGACCGCCTGCGCGGCTGAACCGTCGGGCGGGCGCGCTTGCCCCTCCCGACCCCGGCGCGTATAGTTCCGTCAGTGGCCCACAACGCAAACCCGAAACCGCGCCGCGCGAAACCGAGGAAGGGCGGACGTCGGCGAGCCGGCAAGCGGCGCGAGGAAAACCGCTTCGCCTTCGTCGCGGCGAGCCTCGCCTGCCTCGCCGCGGCCTTGGCCATCGCCGCGGCCGCCGGGCTCTTTCGGGCCGACCCGACCGGCGAAAGCTCGCCGGACTCTATCAGCGCTCCCCGAGGGACAGGTCCGGCTCCCGGCGGTCCGGCCCCCGAGGTGCCGGCTCCGGCGGCGCTCCTCCCCCAGGCCGCGCCCCCGACGGAAAAGGCCG
>CAYNPQ010000067.1:11126-19701 GCA_964399065.1 uncultured Treponemataceae bacterium
GTGCCGGCTCCGGCGGCGCTCCTCCCCCAGGCCGCGCCCCCGACGGAAAAGGCCGTGGGCGGGGTCGACGACGACGCCTCCGCCGACGTCCCGGCGACGCCGACACCGAAGGGCGCCGCGCCGACCGCCTCCCTCCCGGCTTCGGCTCGTTCCCGCCCCGAGGCCCGGAGCGTCGGGGCAGCCGGGCGCGGTGCGGCCTCGGGAAAGCTTCCCGGAAGGCCGGGGCCGCTCGGCCCGGCGCGCGGGACCCTCATCTTCGTGATCGACGACGCGGGCTACAACATGAAGGAACTCGAAGCCTTCCTCCGCCTGCCCTTCCCCCTCACGGTCGCCGTCCTGCCCGGCCTTCCCTACAGCGAGCGCGCGGCCCGGGCGGTCCGCGCCGCGGGCAAGGAGCTGATCCTCCACCAGCCCATGGAGGCCTTGGGCGGGCAGGATCCGGGCCCGGGGGCGATCCGGGCCGGCATGGGCCCCGCCGAGGCGCGCCGGATCGTCGAATCCAACCTCGCCTCCCTGCCGGGGGCGGTCGGCATGAACAACCACATGGGCTCCGCCGTCACGACCGAACCGGCCATCATGGAGGCGGTGGCGGCGATTGCAAAAAAACGCCGGATCTACTATCTTGACTCACTCACCATCCCGGGAACCGCTTCGCAGGAGGCCGCGCTCAGGGAGGGAATCCGCTACTGGGAGCGCGACGTGTTCCTCGATAACGCGCCCGACCGGGCATCGCTGATACGGGCCGTCGAGGACGGCAAGAAGCACGCGGAGGCAGGCCGGCCGGCCGTCATGATCGGCCACGTCTGGTCCGCCCAGCTCGCGCAGACCATCATGGACCTCTATCCGCAGCTCGTGGAGGAGGGCTACTCCCTCTCCACGATAGCCCGCTACATGCTCTCCGAGGCGTCGAGCGATGAGGATTCTGGGGATTGAGTCGTCCTGCGACGAGTGCGCGGCCGCGGTCGTCGAGGACGGCAGGACCATCCTCTCGGACATCGTCGCGACGCAGATACCCTTCCACGAGAAGTACCAGGGCGTAGTCCCCGAGATCGCGAGCCGCAAGCACACCGAGTGGATCCGCGACGTGGTCGGCCGCGCCCTCGCGGAGGCGGGCATGGAGGCCTCCGGCATCGACGGCGTGGCGGTGACCGTCAGGCCCGGCCTGGTCGGATCCCTCCTCGTCGGGCTCTGCTTCGCCAAGGGCCTCGCCTGGGCGACAGGCAAGCCCTTCGTCGGCGTGAACCACATGCTCGCCCATCTCTACGCCCCGCGCCTCGCCCGGCCCGACGACGGGCGCCCCCCCGTCGAGTACCCATTCCTCGGCCTCCTCGTCTCGGGGGGGCACAGCATCATCTGCAGGGTCGAGGACTTCGACCGCATCGAGGTCCTCGGCACGACCCTGGACGACGCTGCCGGCGAGGCCTTCGACAAGGTCTCCAAGCACTACGGCTTCGGCTATCCGGGCGGCGCCGCCATCGACCGACTGGCCGAGAAAGGCGACGCGACGGCCTACGCCTTTCCCATGCCCTCGCTCCACAAGGGCGAGCACCGCTACGACCTCTCCTACTCGGGCCTCAAGACCGCGGCGATCTACCAGCTCGAGCAGTACCGCCGTCCCGGGGCCGAGGCCAGCCCCGAGAACCTCGCCGCCTCCTTCCGCAAGGCCGCGGTCGACATCCTCCTCTCGCGGCTCTTCCGCGCGATCGAGGACACGGGCCTCAGGACCGTGGTGGCGGGCGGAGGGGTCGCGGCCAATTCCTACCTGCGCTCGGCCCTCGCGGCGCGGCCCGACCTCGACGCGCGCTTCCCGCCCTTGCGCCTCTGCGGGGACAACGGCGCGATGGTGGCCGGCATCGGCTACCGCTACCTCGAGCGCGGCGAGAGCTCGCCCTTCGACCTCAACGTGTCGGCGCGGGTGCCGGTCTACAAGCGCCGCTGACACTCTCCCTTATTGTTCCGGCGACTCGCAGGGATTCGAGATCGCGAGGAGCCTGAAGCCGAGGCGGCCGACGATGGGCCTCGACATCGGGCCCGCGTCGATCGCGAGGAAGCGGTAGCCCCGGGCGATCGCCTCCGCGGCCCGGGCCGCGAGGAGGGCCGAGTAGATCCCGCGCCCGCGGTAGGGCTCGAGGGTCGCCCCGCCCCAGACGCCCGCGAAGGGCGAGCGCGGCGGGAACTCGACGCGGGCCGCGCCGACCGGCTCGCCCTCGACATAAGCCACCCAGGCGCTGACGCGGGCGGGCGAGGAGCGCAGCGTCGCGGCCAGGGCCTCCATCCAAGCCTTGCCGCGGGCGGGCCAGGCCTCGGCGTCGACGGCGGCGAAGTCCTCGATGCCCCGCTCGTCGACCACCTTCCTGACATCGTGGCCGCCGAGCCCCCTGAGGCGGGGCGGAAGCGAGTCGAGCTCGAGGGCCATGAGGGCCTCGTCGCCGCCGATGCGGAAACCGTGGCGCGCGAGTCTCTCCTTGAGGTCGGCGGGCCGGTCGTAGGAGTAGAGCTTCCACTCGAAGTCCCTGCCGAGGCCCCGGAAGTAGGCGAGCTCGGCTTCGATCGCGGCGTCCGCATCCCGCTCCGAGAGCTTCGAATGCACGACGAAGTCGGGCGCCCCCGGCTCGACGCCCACCAGTCTGGTGAGGGTCCCGGAGACCTCCCTCCTGCAGCCGATGCACTCGGCCTCCCTGCGCTCGAACCGATCGTAGAGTTCGAGGATCTCGCCAGTCTCCAACCGTCCTCCCTCCGCGCGCCGCGGGCCGCGCCTCCGCTTGCCAGCCTAGCCCGCGCGAGGCCGGGGACGGAATACCTCGTTGGGGGGAATCCGGGCTCAAGCGGGCGGGCACGGCCCGCGCGTTCCAAGGCGGGGTGACGATGAGAAGGACAATCTTCGCCTTATTGGCAGCCACGCTGCTCGCGCCGCTCGCGGGCGCGGAGGAGCCCGGGGAGGGGCCCGCCCTCCTGATCGAGCTCGAGGCGGGCCCGGCCCTCGGCATGGACCGGCTCCTCCGCGGCGGAAGGTTGGCCCTCGCGCTCGGGCTCGAGGCGGGCGGCATCGAAGCCGCGCTCCGCGGGGCCCTCGCCTACGACGCCTCCCTCGCCGGACTCTCCGTCGAGGCGGGGATCCTGCTCGGCCTCGGCGGGGGCCTGCGCCTCGCCGCCGGGCGCGAGGCCGCCCTAATCCAGCCCGGCATCGCCTCGGCGGGGGTCACCGCGCGGCTCGAGCCCGCGGGCTGGCCGAGCGTCCTCGCCGTCGGCGTGGAGTGGCTCGAGCTCGGCCGGGGGGACGGGAAGCGGCCGCGGATCGAGGCCTCGGCCGAGCTCGCCTATTCCGCCTATCGCGTCCTTGGGCCCGCGCCGCCCGCGACGGGCGTCGCCGCCTTCTCGGCGGGCTTCCGCGCCTGGCTCGGCCTGCGACTGTCCTGGCTGGCCCGTCCCCGCCGGCGAGCTTGACAGGAAGGCCCGTCGGGCTTTTGATTGAGGCATGGACAGCCTATCGGCCGCGGCCGCCTTCGCCCGGGACCGCTCCCTCGCGGAGGCGGCCGAGATCGCCTTGCGCGAGTCGGTCCGCGCGCAGGCCGGCGAGAAGATCCTCATCGTCACCAATCCCGCGCGCGAGGTCCTCGAGATCTCCGCGGCCCTCTACGACGCGGCCCTGGCCGCGGGCGCGCGCCCCACCCTCGTGGTCCAGCCCGTGAAGGGCCAGATGGACGACGCCGAGGAGGCCGTGATCGCGGCCTTCGAGGCGCAGCCCGACATCCTCCTCTCGATCTCCGCCGAGAAGCTCGGCAAGGATCCCGGCGGCATCGCGACGCCCTACGAGTGGGACGGCGTGAGCTACGACCACGTCTTCCACTACCAGCTCAGGGGCGCGAAGACCCTCCGCGCCTTCTGGTCGCCGAGCATCACGCGCGCCATGTTCGCGAAGACCGTGCCGATCGACTACGCCGAGCTCCGCTCCCGTTGCCGGCGGCTCAAGGCCGTACTCGACGGCGCGGCCTCGGTCCGCGTCACCAACCCCAACGGCAGCGACATCCGCGTCGGCCTCGCGGGCCGCTCGGCGAAGTCCGACGACGGCGACTACGCCGAGCCCGGCCGGGGCGGCAACCTGCCCGCCGGAGAGGTCTTCGTCTCGCCCGCCCTCGGCACGGCCGAGGGTATGATCGTCTTCGACGGCTCCATCGCCGACACGGAAGGCGACATCCTCATCCGCGAGCCCATCCGCTGCCGCGTCTCCGGCGGCTTCGTGACCTCGGTCGAGGGCGGCGACGAGGCGGCGCGGCTCCGCGCGGCCCTCGAGGCCGGAGCCGAAGGCGCGCGGCGCATGGCCCGCGAGGGCAGGCTCGCGGCCGGCAAGGCAGCGGAGTACGAGCGCAACGCGCGCGGGATCGGCGAGCTCGGCATCGGCCTCAATCCCAAGGCCGAGGTCGTCGGCAACATGCTCGAGGACGAGAAGGCCTTCCGCACCTGCCACTTCGCCATAGGCTCGAACTACGACGAGGACGCCCCCGCCCTCATCCACCTCGACGGCCTCGTCTCGCGGCCGACCATCGTCGTCACGGGCCGCGACGGGCGCGAGACCGTCATCGAGAAGGACGGGGAGCTCCTCGTCTAACCAGAGCCGCGGGCGCGGCCCTCAGCTCGACAGGTAGACGACCTGCGGCGTCTGCCGCCTGAAGAGCTTCCTCGTCTCGGGAGAGAGCGACCTGAAGGCTTCCGGCGAGATGAGCACCGAGCCTGCGTGCCTCCGCTCGTCGAGCCGCGCGCAGCGGTTGACCGCGTCGCCGTAGACATCGATGGCGTCGCCGGGGCCGAAGGGCCCGACCGCCATCTCCCCGACGTGGGCGCGCACCCGGAGACTCGCCTGCCCTCCGGCCGCGGCCAGGATCGCCTCGAGCCTCGGCTTGGCCTCGAGGAGGGCCCGGAGCCCCGCGTCGGGCTCCTCGGACAGGAAGATGAACTCGTCGCCCATCATCTTGATGACGAGGCCGGCGCCGAGGAGGGCCTGCGCCTCCTTGAGGTAGCCGTCCATGAAGCGGAACAGGGCGAGGTCGTCGCCGAGCCGCTTCGAGATGCCGAGGAAGCCGTCGATGTCGCAGAAGGCAATGAGAAGGCGGGCGACCCTGGGGGTCGCGATCGTGGAGAGGGACATAGTCGCTCCGGAACGAGTCCATGCAGCCGGCCCGCAGGTCCGGCGGTAGAGCGTGATTCGTCGCCGGCCCCGGGACGGGCGCCTGGCCCGGCCGCATCCGGCAGTCGCATCCAGTATATCACGGTCGCGCGCCGATCGCGAAGCGCCATCACCGGGCCGCGCGCGCGGGCGCGGCCTTCCTCGCCTCGACCTGGTCCACGGCGAAGAAGCCGAGGAGGCGGAGGAACTCGGCCACGAGGCCGACGGAGCGCTCGAGGGACGAGAGTTCCCGCGCCCTGTTGCGGTTCAGGTAGGAGGCGTTCGCCACGAGCTCGGGATTCTTGGACCTGAGGTCGCGGAGCACCGTTTCCAGGCCTTCGAGGAGCTTCCCGAAGCCCGAGAAGGAGGACTGGACGAGGGCCTCGGCGCGGCGCTCGATGCTCTCGATCGAGTCCCTCGCGGCCTTGCGCCCGGCCTGGTCGAGGCGGCCGCCCCGCAACCGTTCGGACAGGCCCTGGAGCCCGCGCGGCCCCGGCGAGGCGAGGTCGCCCTCGAGCTCCTGCAGGTTCGCCGCGACGGTGGTGCAGGCCTCGAAGGAGAGCGCGAGCCCGCGATGGAACTCCTCGTCGCGGAGGTCGATCTCGGCCAGGACGGCGGCGACCGAGGAGCGGACGAAGGGGAGGAAGAAGAACTGGAAGAAGCTCTTGAGGATCGAGAGGGGCGCGGCGTGGCCGAGGCCCGGCAGGCCGTTCCGCCGGAAGGACTCCGAGTACTCCTCGCCGTAGCCGAGGACGGAGAGGATATCTCTCTCCTCGAAGAGGGTCCGCTTCCGCGCCTCGAGCTCGGCCGCGCGGCGGCTCTCGGCGAGGCGGTCCCTCTTCGCGGCGTACTCGTCGACGATCTCCGCCAGCCAGGCGTCGCAGGCCGCGGCCGCGACCGAGTAGGCCTTGAGCTCCATCGCCGCGTCGCCCCGCGCCGCCCTCGCCGCGTCCCAGATCCGCTCCGCGCGGAGCTCGCCCGAAAGCAGGGACTCGACCGCCGCGAGCTCGGACTCCGCCGCCTCGGCGCCGCCCTCCGCGCCGACGAGGTCGCGGAGCGTCCCGTAGGCCGATACGGCTTCGCGCCCGATGTCGAGGCCCTCGACGAGGAAGTGCAGGTCGGCGACCTGGGTCGCGACGAGCTCGCCGTCGCAGGCCGCGAAGCGCCCCTTCCTCTCGAAGGGCCCGAGGAGGCCCTCGAAATCGTATTCGATGAGGGCGGACAGCCTCGAGAGCGTCCGGTACGCCTCGCCGAGCCGGGCTTGGGGCTTGCCCCTGAAGACGCCAAGGCGATGGTTGAACACCGCGTCCATCGCGGCGAGGAGCTCCCCTCCCCGGCGCCCGGCCTCGGCCTCGATCTCCTCGAAGCCGAAGGAGGCGCGGCTGAGCCCCTCGGGCGCGAGGGCGGCGTCGACCAGGGCCTCGAGCGCGCGCCTCTCCTCCTCCTTGTCGCCGGCGATCGTCCGGCCGAGGACCTTGGCGACGGGCGCGAGGGCCAGCCTGAGGGCCGCGGCCCGCTCGGCGAAGCCCGGCTCGAACCTGTTCGACCAGGGGCGATACCACCGGGGCCCACGGCGCTCGATGTCCCGGAGGAGAGTGCGGAGCTCGCGCCTTGCCGCGCCTTCCTTGCCCGACGAGGCCGCGAGGGCCAGGAACTTCCGCCTGAAGAACACCAGTATCCGCATGAGACTCCCGTCGACGGGGCTCTCCTGTGCGGCGCCCTCGCCGAGGATAAGTATAACACCGTACGTGCCCCGAAAAAACGGCCTCCCGCCCCTTTCCCCGGCCGGTCATTGAATCGAGGCCGTCCTTTCCCGTACAATGCATGGCACTATCCCTCTCCCACGGAGACCACGATGACGATGGACCAGCGCCCCGAGAAGGGCGGAGCTCCCGCGAACCAGCCCCAGCCCGCCGCCGAGCGCGACGAGGCCGCCCTCGCCGAGGAGGCCGCGCGCGAGCGGGAGCTCGCGAACGCTCTCTCCGAGCAGCAGCGCGTCCGGCGCGAGAAACTCGCGAAGCTCCAGGCCGAGGGCCGAGACCCCTTCGCCGTCGTCAACTTCGACCAGACCCACCACTCGGCGCAGATCAAGGGGGCCTTCGAAGAACACGAGAGCAAGGACGTCTCGGTCGCCGGCCGCGTCATGTCCTTCCGCGACATCGGCAAGGCCGCCTTCGTCGACCTCCAGGACCGCGATGGCCGCATCCAGGTCTACCTCAACGCCGACGAGCTCGGGCCCGAGGAGTACGGCCGCGTCAAGACCTACGACATGGGCGACATCATCGGCGTCGAGGGCCACGTCTTCAAGACGCGGCGCGGCGAGATCTCCGTGCACGCGAAGAAGGTGACCCTCCTCGCCAAGGCCCTCGAGCCCCTGCCCGAGAAGTTCCACGGCCTCAAGGACCCCGAGCAGCGCTACCGCCGCCGCTACCTCGACATGGTCGTGAACCGCGAGGTCCTCGACACCTTCCGCAAGCGCACCCTCATCCTCAAGGCCGTCCGCGAGTACCTCGACGACATCGGCTACATCGAGGTCGAGACCCCCGTGCTGTCGACCATCGCCTCCGGCGCCGCGGCCCGGCCCTTCGTCACCAAGTCCAACGCCCTGAACCTCCAGCTCTACCTCCGCATCGCGACCGAGCTCTACCTGAAGCGCTGCATCGTCGGCGGCATGGAGCGCGTCTACGAGATGGGCAAGGACTTCCGCAACGAGGGCATCGACATCCGCCACAACCCCGAGTTCACGATGATCGAGCTCTACCAGGCCTACACCGACTACAGGGGCATGATGGAGCTCTGCGAGAACCTCATCGCCTACGCGGCGGTCAAGGCCACGGGCGGCACCAAGGTCGTCTACCAGGGCACCGAGATCGAGTTCGCCGCCCCCTGGCGCCGCCTCACCATGGTCGACGCCGTGAAGGAGTACGGCGGCATCGACTTCGCCGAGGTCAAGGACGACGAGGCCGCCCGCGAACTCGCCAGGAAGCACGGCCTCGAGGAAGAGCTGAAGAAGAAGCTCAAGGACTGCACCAAGGGCGACATCCTCGTCGCGGCCTTCGAGAAGTACGCCGAGAAGCGCCTCATCCAGCCGACCTTCCTCATGGACTACCCGACCGAGGTCTCGCCCCTGACCAAGCAGAAGCCCGGCGACCCCACCATGACCGAGCGCTTCGAGGCCTTCGTCTACGGCCGCGAGATCGGCAACGCCTACTCCGAGCTCAACGACCCCATCGTCCAGCTCGAGCGCTTCCGCCAGCAGGAGCGCGAGAAGACGTTGGGCGACGACGAAGCCTACGCCCTCGACGAGGACTTCGTCTCGAGCCTCGAGATCGGCATGCCCCCGACCGGCGGCATGGGCATCGGCATCGACCGCATCGTGATGTTCCTCACCGACGCCTACTCGATCCGCGACGT
>CAYNPQ010000068.1:0-18325 GCA_964399065.1 uncultured Treponemataceae bacterium
GAGGAGCGCGAAGGACGGGTCCCGAGCCCCCAGGAGTCGGCGGCGAGGGCGGCCGAGTGGCTCCGCACCAGGCTCGGCCTGCTCAGGATCCCGAGCCGCCTCAAGGACTTCGACCTCGTGCTCGACCGTCTCGTGGAGTCGGCGCGCGACGCCCGGGAGCTGGACTTCATGAACTACCTGCCGCGCGCGGCCTCGGTGGACGACGTCTTCGACTTCGTGAAGACCGCCTTCTAGCCGCTCCATGATCCCCCTCGCCAAGCTCGCGAAACTGGCGCCGCGGCACCGGATGCGCAAGTCCGCCCTGGTGCTCGGCGAGCTCGAGCGCGAGCTCATGCGCACCGGGCCTTCGCCCGCGCTCGCGGCTTACGCCGCGGGCATGGGCAGGCTCCTCGCCGCGCTGCCCGAGGCGCCCGCCCCGGCGCGCGATTCGGCGGCGGCGCTGGCCGGGACGGGGGAGTGCGGCCTGCTCAGGGCGGTCGACTCGCTCCGGCACGCCCTGCTGGCCGCGACCGGCCAGTCCCCCGCCGACTGGGACCTCATCGACCCGGGCACGGGCCGTCCCGACGCGGCCGGCAGGCGGGTGCTGCCCGGCATGGCCGCCTACCTCGAGGACCTGCGCTCGCCCTTCAATGTCGGCGCGGCCTTCCGGACGGCCGACGCCTTCGGCCTCGAAGAGCTCCTCCTCTCGCCTGGCTGCGCCGATCCGGCCCATCCCAGGGCCGTCCGCAGCGCCATGGGCGCGGTCGGGCTCGTGCCCTGGAGGAGGGCGGGTCTCGAATGCCTCGACGGAAGCCTAGGCCCGGCCTTCGCCCTCGAGCTGGGGGGGACGCCGATCGACGAGTTCGAGTTTCCGGCACGCGGAATCGCAGTCCTCGGCTCGGAAGAGCTCGGCGTGTCGCCCGAGGCGGTCGCGCGCTGCGACCTCGGCAAGGTCTCGATCCCGATGGCCGGGGCGAAGGGCTCGCTCAACGCGACGGTCGCCTTCGGGATACTCCTGCACGCCTGGTCGAGGAGCCTCGGGCGCGCCGGGGCCGGGGCCGGGCCGACGGCGCCTGGAACCGATCCTTACCCGACCTATTCCGTTTGACGGCGGCGCGTTTCCCGTCTATACTTCGCAACACTAATATACACCCCCACGGGAGGTCTCCATGGCCAAGGTAGAGTTGAAGAAGATCGGCAAAGTCTACGAGGGCAACGTCCGGGCGGTCGACGACGCGAACATCACGATCAACAACCGCGAGTTCGTCGTCTTCGTCGGGCCCTCGGGCTGCGGCAAGTCCACCACGCTCCGCATGGTCGCCGGGCTCGAGGACATCACCGAGGGCGAGCTGTACATCGACGGCAAGCTCGTCAACGACGTCCCGCCCAAGGACCGCGACATCGCGATGGTCTTCCAGAACTACGCCCTCTATCCCCACATGACGGTCTACGAGAACATGGCCTTCGGCCTGCGCATCCGCAAGCTGCCCAAGGACGAGATCGACAAGCGCGTCAAGGAGGCCGCCCGCATCCTCGACATCGAGAAGCTCCTCGACCGCAGGCCCAAGCAGCTCTCCGGCGGCCAGCGCCAGCGCGTCGCCATCGGCCGCGCCATCGTGCGAAACCCCAAGGTCTTCCTCTTCGACGAGCCCCTCTCGAACCTCGACGCCAAGCTCCGCGTCCAGATGCGCGTCGAGCTCATCGAGCTCCACGACCGCCTCGACGCCACCATGATCTACGTCACCCACGACCAGGTCGAGGCCATGACCATGGGCACCAAGATCGTCGTCATGCGCGACGGCAAGGTCCAGCAGATCGGGGCGCCCCTCTACCTCTACAACCAGCCCATCAACAAGTTCGTCGCCGGCTTCCTCGGCACCCCGCCCATGAACTTCATGACGGTCAAGGTCCTCGAGGAGGGCGGCACGGTCAAGATCGACGAGGGCTCGTTCAAGCTCACGCCCGCGCCCGCCCACCAGTCCATCCTCAAGCCCTACGTCGGCAAGGAGATCTGCTTCGGGATCCGGCCCGAGGACCTGCCCGCGGCCGCCGACTCCGGCGAGTCCCTCAAGGCGAAGGTCACGGTCGTCGAACCCCTCGGCGCCGACATCAACCTCTACGCCACCACGCCCAAGCACTCCTTCACCGCGCGCCTGCCTCCCCACCACCTCTTCAAGACGGGCGACGACATCGCCCTCGCGCCGGTCATGACCAAGGCCTGCTACTTCGACAAGGACTCCGAGCTCTCCCTCCTCCCCGTGAAGTGGGACGAGCAGGCCTGATCGTCGCTTCGCGATGATCAGGGCGCTGAGCGCGCCGTCGGTGCGCTCAGCGGTCCCCGTGGGAAGCGCGGCGCGGACCTGAGGCCGCGCGGATCACGGCGCCGAACGCGGCAAGGGCGTTCGGCGGTCCGCCGAAAAGCCGGGGCGCCAGAAGCGCCCCGGCTTTTTTCGCCCCGCGTCCGTTCCGGCGGTCCGAATCGGGTCGCGGCGCCCAGGGCCCGTCCTTGCGGGGCGGGCCGCGCTTCGCTATAGTGTGAGTCGATGCCCATCGACGTCGTCAGCCGCGTCTCCGACCTGATAGCCGAAACGGAGCGCATCGAGTCCGAGAGCGAACGCATCTACCTCGAACTCGGCAGGATATTCCCCCGCCTGGCCTCCGAGATGGCGCTGAGCGCCGACAACGCCGAGCGTTCGATCAAGGGCTTCTCGGAGCTCTCGCTCGAGGGCGGGTCCGGCCCCGCCGACCTCGGCTCCGCGCGCGAATTCGCCGCGGACTCGAGCGCGTACTTCCGCGGCCTCCACGAGGGCGACTCGGCCTTCCTCGCCACCATCAACGACGGCATCGGCCGGCTCGGCGCCCTCGAGGAGATCATCTCCCGCGTCCGCGCGGACTCGGAGGAGATGGAGATAATTTCGCTCAACGCGATGACCGTGGCCCTCAAGTCCGGCTCCGAGGGCAAGGCCTTCTCCGTGATCACGGACGAGCTCAAGCGACTGTCGACGCGCACCATCGCGCTCACCGAGGAGGTCACGGCCCGCGGCCGCGCCCTCCTCGAGTCCTTCGGCCGCCTGCGCTCCTCGCTCGGGGAGCTCGACGAGTTCCAGGGCGGCTTCTTCGCCGAGCTCGACCAGACCCTGGCGGGCGGGCTCGCGGACATCGAGCGCTCCTGCGCCGAGGCCTCGCGCTTCTTCGGCGAGCTCCTCGCGAGGGCCCGGGGCGTGCGCGAGCCCGTGAGCCGCGTGATGCAGGAGATCCAGCACCAGGACATCGCGCGGCAGTCGCTCCAGCACGTCGTCATCTCGCTCAAGGAGGCCCTCGCCTCCGCCAGCGAGGAGGGCGAGAGCCTCGCCTTCATCGGTGCCGTGACCGAGCTCTCCGAGTCCCTGGCCTCGGACGTCGTGCAGAAGTTCGAGGCCAGCGCCGCCTCCTTCGGCTCCGACATGAAGGCCGTCCGTGACATCGTCGGGCGCTGCGAGCGCGAGCGCTCGACCTTCCTCGTGGGCGCGGACGAGTCCCTCAAGGCCCTCGACACGGCCGGCTTCACCGCGGGCTCGGCCCGCTACCTCGAGCTCAAGCGCTCGGTCATCTCCTCCGCGCGCCGCCTCTCCGACCAGGTGAAGGGCCTCGACGAGAGCTTCAAGGGCCTCGCCGGCCTCCTGTCGCGATTCCAGACCATAGTCGTCGCCTCTCGCATCGAGGTCGCCAAGACCCGCGCCCTCGTGGGCGTCGCCACAACCGTGCAGGGCATGATCCAGCTCACGGACCGCATCGAGACCGACGTGCGCGCGGCCATGGACACCACCAAGGACTTCATCAAGGCGGCGAGCGCGGCCATCGTCGAGTACGCCGCGGGCGAGGGCGACGAGCGCCTCACCGCGACGCTCGAGAGGATCCAGGGCGACATCGGGCGCCTCGACGCCTCCCGGGGCGCCGTGCGCGCGGCCGTCGACGGCTTCTCGCTCTATACCGCGGACTTCATCTCCCTCGCGCGCGAGGCCTCGGAACGGGTCGAGGGGCTCAAGGCCCTCTCCGGCCGGGTCGAGGAGGGTCGCGCCGCGCTTGGCGGGCTCCGCGCCGAGGTGAGGGCCGAGCTCGGGCCGGGGAACCACGAGCTCAAGAGCGACCGCCTGCGCGCCATGGTCGACCGCTTCACCATCTTCACGCACAAGAGGACCGCGGGCGAGATCGGCCGCTTCGACGTCGAGTCCGGCGTCGAGGCCGGCGAGGTGACGCTCTTCTAGCGACGACCGGCCGATGTTCCATCACAGGGTGACCCAGTTCGAGCAGGAGGTGGTGACGATCCACCCCGGCGAGTACTACTCCACCTGCGAGGACACGATCATCTCGACCGTCCTCGGCTCCTGCGTCGCGGTCGCGATATTCGATCCCGCCAAGGCGGTCGGCGGCCTCAACCACTTCATGCTCCCCGGCGAACTCGCGAGCGGCAAGCCCGCCGCGGAGGAGCTCGCCGCGAACCCGAACGCCAAGTACGGCATGTTCGCGATGGAGCTCCTCATCAACGACCTCATGAAGATGGGGCTCTCGAAGTCGAGCATGAGGGCCAAGGTCTTCGGGGGAGGGGCCGTCCTGCGCTTCACGGACGGCTCCACATCCTCGATCCCCGCGAGCAACGTGGAGTTCGCCTTCGAGTACCTCCGGGAGGAGCGGATACCCGTCCTCGCGTCGGACGTCGGAGGCCACGATCCGCGCAAGATCTTCTTCTACGCGAGGACCGGCAAGGTCCTCCTCAAGCGCATCGCGGGGAACCTCGCCGAGCTCGTCGAGCGCGAGGAGGAGCGCTACCTCAGCTCCATCCGCGGCCGCGAGCTCGTCGGGCCCGCCCTGCTCTTCGGCGAAGAGCAGAATAAGGGCGGCCCGCGCTAGCGTCCTCGTCGGGGCGCCGGGGGCCGCCCGTGGCTATCAGGCCTCGGATCCCTTGGAATCCTTCTTGGCCTTCTTCTCCGCCCGCTTTTCCTTCAAGGTCTTCTGGGGCTTCTTCTTCTCCTCGTTTTTCTGCTTGTCCTGCGATTTCATGGAGCACCTCCTGAAAGGTCTTCGCGCATTATTGTACCCCGTCCGCGTTCTTTTTCAAGGTGTCCGCCGCGGTCCCGCCCGATGGGGAGGCCTTCTCGCCCGGCTCGCCCCTCGTCACCTTGCCCATGAAGAGGCAGGCGACGAGCATGCAGGCCGCGGCGAAGACGAAGATGCCCGGATACCCGACGAAGTCGATGAGCAGCCCGGTCAGGGGCGGCGAGCTGATGGCGGCGCCCTGGCTGAAGGTGTAATAGAGGCCGGTGTAGACGCCGATCGTGCCGAAGGACGCCATCTGCCAGAGCATGGGGAAGGAATTGGTGATGATGGTGATCCAGAACATGCCGAAGACGACCATCACGCCGAGGAAGAGGTAGAATCTCGTCGCGCCGAGGCCCGCGGAGAGGCCGCTCGCCAGGAAGGCCCCGATGGCCATGATGACGGCCAGGGACACCAAGGAGCCCCGGATCGCCCTGCGCCTCCCGATGCGATGCGCGATGTAGCCCGAGGGGATCGCGAAGAGCGCCTGCGCCAGGCCGACGGCCGCCGCGGGCAGCGCGGCGTTGCCCTTCGACATGTGGAAGACCTCGACCGAGAGCTTGCCGACGAAGGGCAGGATGCCCTGGTAGCCGAAGAACCAGAAGAAGAGCGAGACGAGGATCCAGAGCGCGCTCTTGTCCTTCTCTCCCGCGATGGACTTGAGCGACTTGAGCACGGGCACCCGCTCCTCGCCCGCGGTCTCGTCGCGCGAGCGCTCGCGCACGAAGGAGAAGAGGAGGATCGTGGCGGCGACGACGCAGAGTCCCGCGAGGGGGAAGGGGATCCGGTACTTGGTGTTGCCGAGAAGCGGCAGGCTCCGGTCCAGGTCCATGAGCTTCGCGAGGACGAGGGTGCTGACGATCGAGCCGAGGGCGCCCATCGTGTTGATGATGCCGTTCGCCTCGGAGCGGAACTCCCCGGGGATGGTGTCCGGCATGAGGGCCACGACGGGACCGCGCACCGACTGCTTGAAGAGGTTGAGCGCGAAGATGACGGCGATGATCGCGACGAGGGCCGTCCGGGCGGCCGAGGGCAGGACCTGCGAAGCGGTCGCCTTGTCCATGAGGGCCTGCGGGGTCGTGTAGGGGATGAGGGAGAAGCAGAGGGCCGAGAGGGGCAGGAGGACGACGATGAAGGGCATGCGTCGCCCTATCCCCGTCCTCGTCTTGTCCGACCAGACCGCGATTATCGGGATCAGGAAGATCGCGAGGATGTTGTCGAAGGTCATGATGAAGCCGGTGAGGCCGTTGATGACCTTCGAGAGCCCGACCCGCTCCTCCGCGATCTTCCCGAGGATGTTCCCGAGGAAGATGGGCACGTAGGTGTCGTAGAGGATGTCCATGAGGCCCATCGTGAAGAAGCCGAAGCCGATGAGGAATGTCAATCCGAAGTAGGGCTTGAAGCCTTTCCTGTCCGCGCTCACGTCGCCTCCCTTGTCAGTCTTCTTCATGCATCACACGCGTCGCCCCGACGGGGCGCACGGCGACCGGCATCACGCAGCCCGGCCCGAAGTAGCGCTCCATGAGGGCCGAGTAGCCCGGCAGGAGCTTCGCGGGGACGTAGGCCTGGATGGTGCCCGCGAAGCCGCCGCCGTGGACGCGCCAGGCCCCCTTCTTGCCGAGGTAGTCGGCGCTGAGGGCCAGGGCGAGTGGCAGGCCCTGCTCGGCGGGGTCCGAGGGCGGGTAGAGGTTCTGCAGGAGCCGCCACGAGGAGTCGCCCGACTTCTTGACGAGCTTGAGGTAGCGCTTGAGCTCCTCCTCCTTGAGGGCCTGCGCCATCTCCTGTACGCGCGCGTTCTCGGCGACGAAGTGGAGGGCCCGGAGGAGGGCGCGGTCGCCGCAGGCCGCGCGGATCTCGGGGCCGCGCGCCACGAGGAGGCCGGGCTCGACCTGGCGCAGGACCTCCGCTCCGAGGAGGGATGCGACCGCGCGCATCTCGGCGGGGACCGAGGCGTAGTCGGCCGTGAGGTCGGCGTGGGAGCCGCCCGTATTGACGACGACGAGGGCGTAGCCCTCCTCCTCGAAGTCGTACTCGATGCGCTTCACCTTGGGCGCGGCGGGGTCGGCGAAGTCGATGGACACGATGCCGCCCATCGCGCTGGCCGCCTGGTCCATGAGGCCGCAGGGCTTGCCGAAATAGGCGTTCTCCGCGTATTGGCCGACTTTGGCGAGCTCGATGGGCGGCAGCCGCGCGCCGGCGAGGTCGGCCAGGATCGTCGCGAGGAGGACCTCGACCGCCGCGGAGGAGGAGAGCCCGGAGCCGGGCAGGACGGTCGAGTGCATCCGGCCCGCGAAGCCGGAGGGCGCGACGCCGCGGTCCGCGAGGCCCCTGGCCACGCCGCGGACCAGGGCCGCCGTCGTCCCGCGCTCATCCGGCCGCGGCTCGAGGTCGCCGAGGTCGACGGCGATGGGCTCGGCGTAGCCCTCGGAGACGAGCCTTACCCGGAGGTCGCCGGTCGGCGCGACGCAGGCCACGGCGTCGAGCCGCACCGCGGCGCAGAGCACCCTGCCGCGGTTGTGGTCCGTGTGGTTCCCGCCGAGCTCGGTCCGGCCGGGCGCCGAGTACCAGCGCCTGCCGGACGCGACCCCGTCGGCGGCCGCGAGCTCGCCGAGTCGGGCGTAGCGCGCGGCCTGCGCCTCGATCCCCGCGCGCCCGTACAGCTCGGCCAGGGCCTTGCGTGCGGCCTTGTCGCCGAGGCGCTCGGCCCCGGGGCAGTCGCGTGCCTCCATGGATGCTCCTCGAGGGCCGCCCCTCGGAGGAGGCGTGGCCCGGAGAGCCATATTACCGCAAAGAATCCGCCGGTGGAAGCGCGGGCGCGGCGCCGCGGCCCGCCGCCGTGAAGCCGCGCGGCGGGCCCGGCCTCACTCTGCGGCGAACTGGAAGAGTATCTCGACGCGGCGGTTGTAGGCGCGGCCCTCGGGACTGTCGTTCGAGCGCGCCGGCTTCGAGTCCCCGTAGCCCGCGGCGGAGACGCGGGCCGGGTCCAGGCCCAGGAGCTCGAGGGTCTCGGCGACGTTGACGGCGCGGGCAGCCGAGAGCATCAGGTTGGAGCTGAAGCGGTCGTTGCGCGGCATCGGCGCGGCGTCGGTGTGCCCTTCCACGACGACGGGGTTGGGCAGGTCGCGCGCGAGCTCGGCGATCTTGGTGAGCACCGGCACGGCCCCGGCGCCGAGGGTGGCCGAGCCCTGCTCGAAGAAGAAGTCCCCGGCGAGGGCCACGACGATGCCCCTCGCCTCGGTGTTGACGCGGACCGCGCCGGTGTTGATGTCGGTCTTGAGCGTCGAGCGGGCCCGCTCGCTGAAGGGGTTCCGCGTGGATTCCTTCTTCGGCGCGAGGCCGGTGCCGGGCGGCGGCTTCAGGCTCGAGTCCGTCGGCGACAGCGAATGGCCGCCCTTTCCCTCCTCGGCCTGGACGCCGGGCATGTTGAAGGCCTCCATGAGTGACTCGGACATGGCCGTGTACTTCGTGGTCTCCACCTGGGACATGGCGTACATGACCACGAAGAAGGTCATGAGGAGGGTGATCATGTCCGCGTAGGTCAGGAGGTAGCGCTCGTGGTTCTGCGGCTTCTCCGGCTCCTCCTGCCTGGGCTTGCGCGCGGCGGGTCCCTTGGCGGCCATGCTCTCAGCCCTCGTCGAAGGACTCGAGTTCCTTCCGGTCCTTCTCGGGGACGAAGGCCGCGAGCTTGTCGCCGACCAGCTTGGGGCTCTCGCCCTGCTGGATGGCCAGGACGCCGGCGATGACCATGTCCTTCACGTTCTTCTCCTTCGCGAGCATGATCTTCAGCTTGTTCGCGATGGGGAGGAACCAGAGGTTGGCCACGGCGATGCCGTAGAGGGTCGCGATGAAGGCCACGGCGATGGACTCGCCGAGCTTCTCGGGCTCGGCGAGGTTCGAGAGGACGACGATGAGGCCGAGGACCGTGCCCATGATGCCCATGGTCGGCGCGAAACCGCCCCCCGCCTCGAAGATCTCGACCTCATGCTTCTTGTGCTTGAGGAAGATGGCGACGTCGTTCTCCATGAGGTCGCGGAGGGCGTCCGAGTCGGTGCCGTCTATGACGTAGCGAAGCCCCTTCTTGAGGAGGGGATCCTCGCTCGCGTCCAGGCCCTGCATGTCCTCCTCGAGGGAGAGGAGTCCGTCCCGCCTCGATTTCTCCGCGAAGGCGACGAAGCGGAGCGCGAGCTCCTTCTCCTTGGTCTTCGGCACCTTGAGGGTGGCGCCGATGAGCTTCGGGATGGAGAGGACGTCCCCGAGGTCGAAGGAGAGGCAGAGGGCCGAGAAGGTGCCGCCGAAGATGATGATGAAGGGCGAGGGCATGACGAGGCTGCCGGGGTTGCCGCCCTCGATGATGAAGGCGATGAGGAGGCAGGCGATGCCGCCCGGAAGGCCGATTATCGTCGCTATGTTCATTCCTTACCTCGCCCTCCAGTATACATGGGGCCTGAGAGCCGTATCAAGTTTCCCCCGCGCTTTTCCTTGTGGCGGTCCCCCCGATCCAATATACTTGCGACGGGATGGTGGATGCATGAGCCCGCATAAGACGTTATTCGGCGCCGGGAAGGACCGCGGCGCGCCCCTTTCGCTCGGCGAGGCCCTGGCCCGCCTCCTCGGACCCTCCGGGGAGGCGGAGCCCCGGCGCGGGCGGCGCCAAAGGCGCGACCGGGAGCGGCCGGCGCTTCCCGCCGCCGCGGCGCGCGAGTGGCAGGATGCGGCCCGCGGCGCCCGCGGCGAGCTCGTCGCGGCCCGCCTGGCCGGCTCGACTCCCGACCTCGTCCTCCTCGGCTTCGACGACGAGGCCGGGGACCGCGTCGAGCTTTCGCGCATCGCGGCCTTCCTCGCGGGCCTCGGGGCGCCCGAGGGCGTCGCGAGGGGGATCGTCCTGGCCGAGCGGGCGGGGGAGCGCTCCCTCCTCGCCGCCCGGGGCTGGACCGGCGGCGGCCGCAAGTTCCTCGCCCGCGACGGCCGCCTCCTCCTGCACCTGGCGGAATCCCTCGCGGCCGCGATAGAATCCCGGCTCGAGACCGAACCCGAGGCCCTCGACGCCTACGACCCCGACGCCGCCCCGAACCTCCCGTCGCCCGACAGGCTCGGCCTCGACGGCGGCCTGGACTTCGCCCTCTCCCATTTCCTGGTGCCGCCCTTCTTTCCCCTCGGGCCGGCGCCGGCCCCCGGCGCCCAGCCTCCCGAGGCCGCCGTCTTCTGGGACGAGATCGCCATCGAGCCCGATCCTCCCGCCTCGTCCCTCTGGTTCGCCGCCCAGCTCGGCGACCCGAAGCTCGGCCTGGTCCTCGTCCTCGAATGCCCCGCCGACCGCCCCGACCGCGCCGAGTACGGCGCCCGCCTCGCGCCGATCTTGCGCGCGGCCTGGGCCAGGACCGCGCAACGCCTCGCCAAATTCGCGCCCGCCGGCTCGGCGGCCCGCTTCGGCGCCCTCCAGGCTCCGCCGGCGACCCTGCTCAAGGGCGCCGTCCGCGCGGCCGGCGAGATCCGGATAGGGGCGGGCGGCTTCCCCTTCGCGGCCCACGCCGGCC
This sequence comes from uncultured Treponemataceae bacterium, assembly GCA_964399065.1. Taxonomy (GTDB): domain Bacteria; phylum Spirochaetota; class Spirochaetia; order Treponematales; family Rectinemataceae; genus JAKLFE01. The sequence goes on from CAYNPQ010000068.1 coordinate 10,587, forward strand.
CTCGCCTCCTCGCGACGCTCGCGGCCGCGCTCAAGGACAGGCCCGAGCGCGCGGCGGGAGACGGCGAGCTCGCCGCGGCCCTCGCGCTCAACGAGGCCCTCTCGAGGCTCTGGGGCCCCGCCATCCGCGATCCCTTCCTGAGGCCCAGGACCCCGGCCGGCTGCGAGCGGAAGGCCGCGGCGCCGCCCCTCGCTGGCCTCCTCGCCTGCCTCGGGCCGCGCGACGCCGCGATAGCGGCGCAGAACTGCCTCGTGCCCGAGTACGGCGTCAAGGAGCTGCCCTACCTCTTCTACTACCACGCGCCCTACGAGCGGAACGGGAAGCGCGCCATGCGCCCGGTCCCCCTCGCCCCGATGCGCGACGCCGACGTCCTCCGCCTCCTTCCCGCCGCGGCGCGCGAGGATTGGGAGCAGGAGCGCCGCTTCGACCTCCCCCAGCGCACCCAGACGGCCTCGAACTGCGTCGCGGCGAACGACGCCGCGGCCAGGCTCCTCTGGGACGCGGCGCGCTCCGGCAAGATCGAGCTCTCCCCCGCCTCGCAGGACCTCCTCGAGCGGGTCGTCGGGAAGCCCCTCGAGGCGGCCTCGCGCGCGCGGCTCGAGGCCCTCGTCGCCAAGGACCTCCCCTTCGGCCTCCTCGCGACCCTGGACCGGCGGGACGCCGCGCGCATCGTCGACCGCGTGCCGAACCGCGAGCTCGCCCTCGCGAGCCTCGGCGACGAGCGCCACCTCGAACTGCTGCGATCCTGCATGGGATCGGGGCGGCGCCTCGATTTCAAGGAGGAGCGCGAGCTGGTCGGGAAGAGGCTGGAGCGCGGGGAGCTCGAGGTCGAGCGGGCGGTCGAGGCGAAGCTCGCGCTTTTCGCGAAGATGAAGGAGATCGCCGAGGAGCTGAAGCGGGAGCGCGCGGCCAGCCCGGAGAAGGCCGCGCCTCAGCTCAGGGCTTCGAGGCCCCGGGCGTAGCGTATGGCGTCGTCTCGGCGCCCTCGGCGCCCTTGGCCGGCCCGCCGGCGGGCGCCCCGCCCGGAGCGCCGAGCTTGCTGAAGTCCTTGTTCCCCGTCGACATGAGGTAGAGCGAGGGAACATAGGGGAACTTGGCGATGACGTGCGAGCCGATCACCGTCGCGATCTTCGCGTTCATCGCGTAACGGTTCTCCGTCGAGACCCCGTTGCTGTACTTGATGTTGAGGCCGTCCGCCGAGGAGACCATCGGGAGGCCCAAGCCGCGCCGGTAGTACCAGATGGTCTCGCCCTCTGGCAGGGTGGGGACGGGATTGACGACGTAGAGCCCCGTCATGGAGGCCAACCCGGCCAGGATCAGGGCGAGGACGCCGAGGGCCGAGAGCGCGATGCGCGACGAGCGAGTCATGGATCGACCTCCGAAGGGGAAAACATCCTTCATCCACTATATCCGCCCGCCTCCCTTTGACAAGAGCGGGTCGTTCTCTTACTCTTACGGTCGGATCGAGTGATGAGAAAAGTTGCCAGGAAGGTCGGCCCGATCGCGGCGGCGTCGGTTGTCGGCGCGGTCGCCGTGGCGGCCGCTTCCTATTTCCAGCCTTATCCCGTCTCCGGCGACAAGGCGCTGCTCGAGGCCTCGGCTTCGGTCAAGGTCGAGCGGGGTCCCTACGGACTCGCCTTCGTCCCGGCGGAAAAGGGGGCGCGGACGGGTATCGTCTTCTACGCTGGCGCGCGCGTTCCCCCCGAGGCCTACGCCTACCTCGGTCGCTCCTGCGCCGAAGCCGGCTTCACCGCGGTCTTCCCTTCCTTCCCCCTCAATTTCGCGATCTTCGACCCGGACAAGGCCCGCGATGCGATCGCGGCCTTCCCCGAGGTGGAACGGTGGGTCGCCGGGGGCCATTCCCTGGGCGGCGCCATGGCCTGCGCCTACGCATCCGGGGGCGAGACAGCCGGTCTTTTCCTCCTGGCGGCGTACCCGGGAGGCAAGACCGACCTTTCAGCCAGCGGCCTGCCGGCCGTGAGCGTCTCGGCCTCCGCCGACGGCCTGGCGACGCCCCGCAAGGTCGCCGCGGCCCGTTCCCTCATGCCCGCCGGCGCCAGGTACGTCGAGATCGCGGGCGGCAACCACGCGCAGTTCGGCGAGTACGGAGCCCAGAAGGGCGACGGCGCCGCCGAGATATCCGGACCGGCCCAGCGCCGCGTCGTCGTCGAGGAGGCCTTGGCCCTCCTGGGCGGCCTCGAGTCCCGGGCGGGAGAGTAGGAGAGCCCATGCTTCTGAAGAGTCTGGATGACATCCTCGCGGGAACCGATCCGGGCATCGGCAAGCGCTGGGTCGCCGCGATCAAGGAAGCGACTGCCCAGATCAAGGTGTTCGGCAAGCTGGGCGAGGACGAGCTCCTCTCCGTCCACGGCGAGGTCATCCGCAAGCTCGGCCGCTGGCTCGACCGGAGCGCGGACAAGAACGAGCTCGGCGCCTTCTTCGTCACGGTCGCCAAGGAATACTGCGCCCAGGGCGTCCCCCTCTCGGAGCTGACCTTCGCGATGATGCTCGACCGCAAGGCCGTGAGCGAGCACATCGCGGGAGGGGCGGAGCTCGAGGGCGCCTTCCAGGTCTACGCTCTCATGGAGGCCGTCAACATGGTGAGCGACTTCTACTTCCTCGGCATGCACTACATGACCAAGGGTTTTCTCGAGGAGACCTTCCTCCGCTTCCGCAACGGCGAGAACGTGCCGGTCAGCGTCCTCCAGAAGTATTTCCCCGACGACTTCTTCTTCAAGCGGGCGGATTGAGGGACGAGATGGGATCGAGGATAGCCATTCCGACGACGCGGGCCCTCCGCCTCGCCGCCTTCCACGGAGCGGTCGCGCTGGCCGCCTTCGCGGCCTCCCCTTCGGCCTCGCTCGCGGCCCTGTCGGTCTCCGCCCTCGCCCTCCTGCGCTACGGCGCGATGTCGGCCTTCGCCTCGGCCGTCGGAAGGGAGTCCGGGGCGAGGATCGCCCTCCTCGGCGGAGCCTGGCTGCTGGCCTTCCTCGCCCTGGCGGTCGCCCTCGCCGCGGTCGCCCGCCTCGACCGGGCCTCCCTGCCCTGGGCCGCGGCCGCCGCTCTCGCGGGGCCGGCGGCGCTGGCGGCGGAGTCCTGCGTCGCGGGCATCCGGGGCGCCGCCGACGCGCGAAGGAGGGCCGCATGAGCGAAGCCCACGAGGCCGCCAAGGAAGCCATGTCGATCGGCGAAAGGATCTCCCACCACATCCGGATCGAGACCGTCTTCACGATCAAGGCCTTCGGGCTGTCCGTGCCGATCTCCGACACGGTCATCGCCACCTGGGTCGTGATGGCCCTCCTCATCCTCGCCGCCTGGCTCCTCACCCGGAGGATGCGCCTCGTCCCCGGCAAGGCGCAGGCGCTCCTCGAGGCCTTCGTCGGCTTCGTGAACGACTTCGCGGAGGAGAAGCTCGGGCACCACGGCAAGACCTACGCGGCCTTCCTCGGGACCATCTTCCTCTTCCTCATCGCGGCCAACCTCGCGCCGATGCTCACGCCCATCGGGGGCTTCGGCTTCGAGCCGCCCTTCGTCATCAAGCCGCTCACGCGGGACATCAACGTCACCGCGGCCTTCGCCGTGACGGTGATCGTCACGGTGATCGGCTCGACCTTCAGGTACAAGGGCGTCAAGGGCTGGGCCAAGGGCCTCGTGAGCCCCATGCCCTTCATGCTGCCCTTCAACCTCATGGAGTACGCGATCAAGCCGGTCTCGCTCGCGCTCCGGCTCTTCGGCAACATCCTCGGCGCCTACATCATCATGCTGCTCGTCGAGGCCGTCATGCCCGTCGCGGCTCCGCCCATCGCGGGCCTGTACTTCGATCTCTTCGACGGCCTCATCCAGGCGGTCGTGTTCTCGTTCCTCTCGACGGTCTACGTCGCTGAGGCGATCGAATAGGAGGAATCATGGAAGCTTCTGCTGCTGCGTTGATCGGAGCCGGCATCGCCGTCGTGGCGGGCCTCGGCGCGGGCATCGGGATCGGCATCGCCACGGGCAAGACCTCCGAGGCCATCGCGAGGCAGCCCGAGGCGAGCGGCAAGATCACGGGATCCTTCCTCCTCGGCATCGCGCTCGCCGAGGCCACCGCCATCTACGGCCTCGTCGTCGCCCTCCTTCTCCTGTTCAAGTAGGGGCCTCGATCCCGACCGGGAGGAACCCGCCGTGCTCGATTTTACGGTCACTTTCTTCATCACGATCGCCAATCTCCTCGTGCTTTTCCTCGTGCTCCGGAAGCTGCTTTGGAAGCCGGTCACGGCCTTCATGGAGGCCCGGGAGGCCAAGATCAAGGACCGCTTCGACGAGGCCGCCATGATCAAAGGCCAGGCCGAGGAGAAGTCCGCCCGCTACGACGGGCTCCTCGCCGAGGCCGAGGCCGAGGCGGCCCGCATCGTCAAGGAAGGCGAGGACAGGGCCAAGGCCGAGGCCGCCGCGACGCTGGAGCGGGCCCAGGCCGAGGCCGCCGACGCGCGGCGGCAGGGCGAGGCCGCCGCCCTCCGCGAGGCCGAGAAGGCCCGCGAGGCCCTGGCCGGCGAGATCGCCCGGCTCGTGGCCGAGGCGGCCGCCAAGCTCGCCGGCCGCGAGGCGCGCTCCGAGGACGAGCGGGCCGCCGACGCCCTCGTCAAGGACCTGGAGGCCGGCCGTGCCCGATAGGCGGCGAGCCTGGGCCGCGGCCCTCTTCGAGGCCGCGCCCGATGCCGGGCGGAGGGCGGCCTACGCCGCCGCCCTCGAGGCCGTCGCGGCCGCGATGTCGGGCCCCGGGGGCCGCGCCCTGCGCGACTACCTCCGCGAGCCCGCCGTGCCCGCCGCCCGCAAGGCGGAGCTCCTGGCCTCCGCGGCCAAGCCTCGCCCCGACGGGTCGGCCGACGCCCTGTTCGGGCGTTTCTGCGGGCTCCTCGTCGCCAAGGGGCGGGCGTCGCTCCTGCCGGCCATCGCCGCCGCCTACCGGCGCGAGCTCGACCGCGCCGAGGGCGTCTCCCCCCTCGAGATCGAGGCCGCCCGCGAGCCCGACCCGGCGACCGTCGAGCGCATCGCGGCCGCCTGGGCCGCCTCCTCCGGGGCATCCTCGGTGAGGACCTCGGTCCGCGTCACTCCCGCGCTCGTCGCCGGCTACCGCCTGCGCTCGGGCTCCTTGAGGCTCGATTACTCGATCGCCGGCCGCGCCGAGCGGCTCGCGCGACAGCTCGCCCGACCCGGCTCGGGGCACCGCGCCGGGTCGGCGCGGGAGGAAGGTTGAACGATATGCCGCAACGACCCGACGAAGTGGCCGCGATCCTCCGCGAGAGGCTCGCCGCTTACGAGGACCGCGTCTCCCGCGACGAGGTGGGTACCGTCGTCCAGGCGGGCGACGGGATCGCCCGCGTCTACGGCCTCGACTCCTGCGCCTACGGCGAGCTCCTCGAGTTCGAGTCCGGCGGGACCGGCATGGCGATGAACCTCGACGAGGACGACGTCGGCTGCGTCGTCTTCTCGGGGCAGGACGCCGTGCGCGAGGGCGAGACCGTCAAGCGGACCGGCCGCGTGGCCGAGGTCCCCGCCGGCCCGGAGCTCCTCGGGCGGGTCGTGGACCCCCTCGGCGCCCCCCTCGACGGCAAGGGCCCGATCAAGGCGGCCCGCTCCATGCGCGTCGAGCGCCAGGCGCCCTCGGTCATCGACCGCAAGTCCGTGGGCACGCCCCTGCAGACGGGCATCCTCGCCATCGACGCGATGGTCCCCATCGGCCGCGGCCAGCGCGAGCTCATCATCGGCGACCGCCAGACCGGCAAGACCGCCATCGCCCTCGACGCGATCCTGAGCCAGAAGGGCCAGGACGTCGTCTGCGTCTACGCCTCGATCGGGCAGAAGGCCTCGACCACGGCCCAGGTCGTGGAGACCCTCAGGCGCTACGGGGCCCTCGACTACACGATCGTGGTCGCCGCCACCGCGAAGACCACCGCGGCCCTCCAGTACATCGCGCCCTACTCGGCCTGCGCCGTCGCCGAGTTCTTCATGGACGAGGGCAAGGACGTGCTCGTCGTCTACGACGACCTCACCAAGCACGCCGTCTCCTATCGCGCCCTCTCCCTCCTCCTGCGCAGGCCGCCGGGGCGCGAGGCCTATCCCGGCGACGTCTTCTACCTCCACTCGCGCCTCCTCGAGCGCGCGGCCAGGCTCTCGCCCGAGAAGGGCGGCGGCTCGATCACGGCCCTCCCCATCGTCGAGACCCAGGGCGGAGACATCTCCGCCTACATCCCGACGAACGTCATCTCCATCACCGACGGCCAGATCTTCCTCGAGAGCGAGCTCTTCTTCTCGGGAGTGCGGCCCGCCGTCAACGTCGGCCTCTCCGTGTCGCGCGTCGGCGGCTCCGCCCAATCCAAGGCCGTCCGCAAGATCGCGGGCCGCCTGCGCCTCGACCTCGCCCAGTACCGCGAGCTCGCGGTCTTCGCGCAGTTCGGTTCGGACCTGGACAAGGCCACGCAGGACCGCCTGGCCCACGGCAAGCGCCTCGTCGAGGTGCTCAAGCAGCCGCAGTACGCGCCGATGCCCCTCTCCCACGAGATCGTGGTCCTCTTCGCGGCGGTCAACGGCTATCTCGCGGACGTCAAGGTCGAGGAGTGCCGCTCCTTCCTCGAGCGGCTCCTCAAGTCCCTGGCCTTCAAGAACGCCGCGCTCCTCGAGTCGTTGAAGAAGGGCGAGCTCCCCGCGGAGGCCGAGAAGGAGCTCCGCGAGGCCCTGGACGAATTCCGCGGCCACCAGCGAGGCGCCTAGCGTGGAGACGATGAGGGACATCCGGAACCGGATGAAGAGCGTCCGCCAGACCCTCCAGGTCACGGGCGCCATGAAGCTCATCTCCACCTCCAAGCTGCGCAAGGCGCGCCGCCAGCTCGACGAGACCCTGCCTTACTTCGACGCCATCCGCGACGCGATGCGCGACATCATCCTCCACGCCGAGGGCCACGGCGAGAGCTGGTTCGACCAACGCGCCGGCAAGAGCCCGCGGCGCGTGGCCACCCTCGTGGTGACCGCGGACAAGGGCCTCGCGGGCGGCTACAACAGCTCGGTGATCCGCTACGTCGAGTCCTCCTGCCCGCCGCGCTCGATCCTCATGCCCGTGGGCTCGGTGGGCAAGCGCTACTTCATGGAGAAGGACTACGTCCTTCTCGAGGACTTCGCGGCCTCGACCAAGGTGCCGACGGTCTACGAGGCCAAGGAGATCGCGTCCTTCGTCACGGAGCAGTTCTCCGCGGGGCGGATCGACGAATTCCGCGTCGTGTTCACGCGGATGCACTCGACGGTCAAGCTCGAGCCCGAGATGATGGTCCTCCTCCCCCTCGACGCCGGGCGCATCGCCTCGGGCGGCCGGCGCCGGGGCGACGGACCCTCCTATTCGTACGAGCCGAGCGAGGACGCCGTGTTCGACGTCCTCGTCCCGCAGTACCTGAAAGGCGTCATATACGGAGCCCTCGTGCAGGCCTTCGCGAGCGAGCAGGCCGCGCGCATGGCGGCGATGGACACGGCGACGAAGAACGCCGAGGACATGCTGGCCCGGCTGGGGCTGGTATACAACCGGGCGAGGCAGGCGGCGATCACCGGCGAGGTCTCGGAGATAGTGGCCGGCGCCGCCGCGTTGGGCGATTGAGCGGCGGCGACGGGGTGCCGCCGCGTTGGGCGATTGAGCGGCGGCGACGGGGTGCCGCCGCGCTCAGGCGATTGAGGAACGGAAGGGAGCCATCATGGGCGAGTGCTTTGGAAAAGTCGTG
>CAYNPQ010000068.1:18425-19567 GCA_964399065.1 uncultured Treponemataceae bacterium
GGCGATTGAGGAACGGAAGGGAGCCATCATGGGCGAGTGCTTTGGAAAAGTCGTGCGGGTGACCGGCCCGATCCTCGACCTCAGGTTCGAGGGAGGGACCATGCCGGCGATCCTCGACGCGGTGGAGATCTCGAGGCCCGACGGCTCGAAGCTCCTCGCCGAGGTCCTCCTCCACACGGGCGACGGCATCGCCCGCTGCGTGGCCATGGAGGCCACCGAGGGCCTCGCGCGCGGCCTCGACGCCCGGGGCACGGGGGCGCCCATCTCGGTGCCCGTCGGCAAGGGCGTGCTCGGGCGCATGTTCGACATGGCCGGCCGCCCGATCGACGGCCTCGGGCCCGTGGAGGCCCCCCGGCTCCCGATCCACCGCGAGGCGCCCTCCCTCGAGGAGCAGCGCCCGAACGCCGAGATCCTCGAGACGGGCATCAAGGTCATCGACCTCATCGCGCCCTACTCCAAGGGCGGCAAGATCGGCCTCTTCGGCGGCGCGGGCGTCGGCAAGACCGTCATCATCATGGAGCTCATCCGCAACATCGCGAGCGAGCACGCCGGCCTGTCGGTGTTCACCGGCGTCGGCGAGCGCAGCCGCGAGGGCAACGACCTGTGGAAGGACATGAACGAGTCCGGCGTCGTGAAGAACACGGCCCTGGTCTTCGGCCAGATGAACGAGCCGCCGGGGGCGCGCATGCGCGTCGCCCTCTCCGGCCTCACCATGGCCGAGCGCTTCCGCGACGACCTCGGGCAGGACGTCCTCCTCTTCATCGACAACATCTTCCGCTTCGTGCAGGCGGGCAGCGAGGTCTCGGCCCTCCTCGGACGCATCCCGAGCGCCGTCGGCTACCAGCCCACCCTGGCCAACGAGATCGGCATGCTCGAAGAGCGCATAACGTCCACGCGCAAGGGCTCCATCACCTCGGTGCAAGCCGTCTACGTCCCCGCGGACGACCTCACCGACCCCGCCCCCGCGACGACCTTCACCCACCTCGACGCGACGACGGTCCTGTCGCGCCGCATCGTCGAGAAGGGCATCTACCCCGCGGTCGACCCCCTCGCCTCGTCCTCGCGCATCCTCGACCCCCTCGTGGTCGGGGAGGACCACTACGCGGTGGCGAGGCGCGTGCAGGAGACGCTCCAGCGCTACC
>CAYNPQ010000069.1:0-19503 GCA_964399065.1 uncultured Treponemataceae bacterium
CGTCCATCCACTGGTGCACCGCCGCCACGTTGGTCGTCACGATGAGGGTCTTGCGACCTATGGCGGACATCGCGGCCATGCCGACGATGGTCTTGCCGGCGCCGCAGGGCAGGACCACGACGCCGTAGCCCGTGCCGGGCAGGTTGCCGCCGAGGAAGGCGGCGAGGGCGTCCGACTGGTAAGGCCTGAGCCCGAAGGCGCCGCCCGAGCGCCGCTCGGGGAGGAGGGAGAGCTCGAGGGGGTCGCCCGGCGCGAGGGGGGCCTCGTCCTTGACCGGCCAGCCGAGCTTGAGGAGCTCGCGCTTCACCGTGCCCCGGTCCACGAGGCGGACCGCGAAGCCGCCGGGGCAGGGGGCGAGCCACTTCTCGAGCCGCTTCGAGGAGCCGAGCTCGCGGAGGGCCTCCCCGTCGGCGCAGGAGAGGAGGAGCTCCGAGCCCTCGGACTCGCCGGGCATCGCGGGCCGCGCGCGGAGCACGAGCCGGCCGAAGCGCGCGATCGTGTCGCGCACGATGAAGCGCACGTCGCGGGGCACCTCGTAGCGGCTGAAGCGGTCGAGGGTCGCCTCGACCTCGGCGGGCCCGAGGCCCGCGCTCGCCGCGTTCCAGAGGGAGAGGGCCGAGATGCGATAGGTGTGGAGGTGCTCGGGACTCTTCTCGAGCGCCGCGAAGGCGCCGATGGCCGCCCTCGCCTCCTCGAAGCCCGGGTCGTGCACGTCGAGGAGGAGGCTGAGGTCGCTCTGGACGATGAGGGGCTTGGCTTCGGCCATATCCGGGTAAGCATAATGCAAAGCGGCCATAAAGCCAAGGCGAAGCGATCCCCCGTGCTATACTGGGGGCCTGATGACCGGATCGCCCTCGCCCCGCAACCGCGGCCTCCGCCTCACGGCCGAGGACCGCGCGCGCCTCGCCCCGCGACTCGAGGCCGCGGCGGCCCTCGGCGCGGGGAGTTCGCCCATCGCGCCTCCGGAAGAGGGGGCGGGGCGCGGCTGCCTCCTCGTCGCGGGCGACTGCCTCGCCGTATTGCCGCGCCTGCCGCCCGCCTCCGTCGACCTCCTCGTCGCGGACCCGCCCTACAACCTCGACAAGGACTTCGGCGCCCTGCGCGGCCGGGCCGTGGGGGAGGAGGAGTACGCGGCCTTCACCGCCGCCTGGCTCGAGGCCTGCGTGCCCCTCCTCAAGCCGACGGCCAGCGCCTACGTCTGCGGCGACTGGCGCTCTGGCGCGGCCCTGCAGCGCGAGCTCGGCCGCCGCCTCGTCATACGGAATCGCATAACGTGGGAGCGCGAGAAGGGGCGCGCGGCCGCGCGCAACTGGAAGTCGGCGCACGAGGACCTCTGGTTCGCCACGGTCTCGGGCGACTACCACTTCGAGGCAGGCGCGGTGCGCTTGCGGCGCCTCGTGCGCGCTCCCTACCGCGACGGCTCCGGCGCGCCGCGCGACTGGTCCGAGGGGCCGGATGGCAAGTTGCGCGACACCGCTCCCTCGAACCTCTGGACCGACCTCGTCGTGCCCTTCTGGTCCATGCCCGAGAACACCGCCCACCCCGCGCAGAAGCCCGAGAAGCTCGTCGCGAAGCTCGTGCTCGCCTCCTCGCGGCCCGGCGACCTCGTCCTCGACCCCTTCCTGGGCTCGGGCACCACCGCGGTCGTCGCGGCCAAGCTCGGCCGTCGCTGCGTGGGCATCGAGGCCGATCCCGCGCACTGCCTCGCGGCCCTGCGGCGACTCGAGCTCGCCGAGTCGGACCGGCGCATCCAGGGCTACGAGGAGGGCGTCTTCTGGGACCGGGGCGCCTCCCCGCGGCGCGACCGCCATTGACCATGGCCGCCCGCCGCCGCTAAGCTCCTCCCCCATGGGCCCCCTGCGCAAGCTCGCGACGGAATACAAAGGGGCCTTCCGGCAGTTCAGCCGCGACGCGAGGCTCTACCTCCTCGGCTCCTTCCTCGCGGGCATCGGCGCAAACCTCGTCTCCCTCCTCCTCAGCCTCTACCTGAAGCGCCTCGGCTACGACGAGGGCAGGATCGGCTCCTTCCTCTCCATCAGGGCCCTCGGCTCAGTCCTCGTGGCCCTGCCGGCCTCCTTCCTCGTGGCGAGGATCGACCCGCGCAGGCTCCTGCCAGCGGCGGCGGGCCTCGCCGCCGCGGCCTACGCCGCCCAGGGACTCGCGGCCTCCGGCGCTGGCATAGGCGCGGGCATCCTCCTCGGCGGGGCCTTCAACGCGGTCTTCCAGGTGGCCGGCGGGCCCTTCCTCATGCGCAACTCCGGCGAGGAGGAGCGCATGCACCTCTTCGCGATGAACAGCGCGATGAGCTTCGCGACGGGCATCGCCGGATCCCTGGTCGCCGGCCTCCTCAAGGACGGCCTCGCCCGCGCGACCGGGAACGAGCCCCTCGCCTACCGCGCGACCATCCTCGTCGGCGCCGCCTTCGTCCTCGCGGCCATGCTCCCCTTCGCGGCGATCCGTGCCGGGAAGACGGGCGCCGCGGCGAGCGACGCCGGCCCGCGCCGAGACAAGGCCGCCGGGACGGGGGCGTACGGAGAGAAGGCGGGAGCGGGGCCCGTCGCGCGGCTCTTCGGCGTGCGAAGCCGCGTCGACGCCCGGCTCTACCTCAAGATCCTCTCGCCCGGCTTCCTCGTCGGCATCGGAGCGGGCCTCACCATCCCCTACATCAACCTCTACTTCAAGAACGTCTTCGCGATGAGCGATTCCGCCATCGGGGCCGCGGTCGCGGCCGGCCAGGTCTCGACCTTCATCGGCATGGCGGCCTCGCCCGCCCTGTCTCGGCGCATCGGACGTCGGCGCAGCATCTTCTGGACCCAGGCCCTCTCCGTGCCCTTCATCCTCGTCCTGACCTACGCCAAGGCCTTCCCCCTCGTGCTCGCGGCTTACTTCGCGCGGCAGGCCCTCATGAACCTCTCGACTCCCCTGCAGGACAACTTCGCCCTCTCGCAGGTCCCCCCGGACCAACAGCACTTCATGAACGCCCTCAAGATGCTCCTCTGGACCGGCTCCTGGATGATCGCCGCCAAGGCTTCGGGCATCCTCATCCTGGAGGGAGGCTTCGCCCCCTCCTTCAGCGCCACCGCGGCCCTCTACGCCGCCTCGACCCTGCTCTTCTGGCTCTTCTTCCTCGCGAAGGGGAAAGCGCCGGGGGCTAAGCCGAGCTGACTCGCCGATCGCCCGAAGCGCTCGGCAGGCGGACCGTGAACACCGCGCCCTCCCCTCCCGGCCGCTCGGCGGCCTCCAGCCTGCCGCCGGCGAGCCTGACGAACTCCGTCGCGAGGAATAGCCCCATGCCGCCCGCCCGCGGGATCTCCGCCACGCCGAGACCCTCGGCGGGAAGCCGCGCGCGGCCGAGCCCCGGCCCCGCGTCCCGAACCTCGACGAGGGCCTCCTCGCCGGCGGTCCAGGCCCGCAGGGCCACCTCCCCGCCCGGCCTCGAAAGCCGCACGGCGTTCGCGACGAGGTTCCGCAGCGGCACCGAGAGCATGTTGGGGTCGGTGAGCGCGGCGGCCCCGGGCTCGATCTCCGCGATGAGCGAAAGCCCCCGCGCCGCCGCGGGCAGCGTATAGAGGAGCAGGGCCCCACGCACGAGGGGCTCGAGCTCGACCCTCTCCCGCCTCGCCCAGGACGCGCGGTCGGACCGCCCCTCCTCCGCCAGTTTCGATCGCGACCAGGCGAGCAACTCCTCGAGGAGCCGGTAGCTCCGCTCCGTCTGGAGCCTGAGCTCGGAGGCGAGAACCCGAGCCTCGCCGAGCTCGAGTCCCGCCATCTCCTCCGAGAGGAGGCGCGTGCCTGCCAGGATGGGGGACATGGCGTTCTTGAGGTCATGGGCGACGAGGGCGAGGAGGAGGGGCTCCCCGACACGGCAGGTCGGGGGCGCGGGCTCGACGGGATTCACGAGCCGGTCCGCTCGAGGAGGAGGAGGACCGGGAGGTGGTCCGAATAGCCTTTGCCGCCCGAGCTCGTCCAGGCGAGGGGCTCGCCGGACTGGCCGAGGAGGAAGGGCGCGTCGACGACCGCGAAGCCGCGGAAGCCGAGCCCCCTCGCGTCGAGGAGCCCCCCAGACAGGAGGAAACCGTCCAGCCGCTCGCGGCCGCCCTTGTAGGAGTAGCTGTATCCCGCGCTCGTGGTCCAGGGGCTGTAGAGGACGGGCTCCCCTCCCTCGAGCCTGCCGGCCCCCTCCGGCTCCGAGGCCACGAGGAGCCTCCCGGCACCGCCTCGCGCAGGGGCGAGCATCGCGGGCATCAGGGCGGTGGGATAGCCCTTGCCCACCCGGAGATACTCGTCGGGGCTCTCGTTGAAGTCGCCGCAGGCGACGATCTCGGCCTCGGGCCGCGCGTCGAGGAGCTCGGCGATCCGCGAGGCGAGGAGGGCCGCCGCCTCGCGGCGAAGCCCCTCGGTCTCGCGGGCCCCCTCGATCCGCGACTTCCAGTGGAGGACGAAGAGGAAGAGCTCTCCCGAAGGAGTCGCCGGCCCGTCCACTGCCCGGCCCCCGTCCCGCCCCCCGGAAGCGTCGACCCTCGCCTCGAGGAGCGTCCGCGTCGGCGCGACGAGGCCGGCGCCGGCCGAGGCGAGGCCGTGGGCCCTGAGCGACCTGATGGGCAGCCGGGAGAGGATGCCGCTGTTGACCGGCGAGCCCGCGGCCGGCGCGATGCCAATGTGGCGGTAGCCCGCGGCCTTGAGCGGCCCCGAGGCGAGGTCCTCGAGGACGCGGCGGTTCTCGATCTCCTCGAGGCAGAGGATGTCCGGCCAGGAGCCCTCGGGCAGGGCGGCACCGACCGCCTCCGCGACCGCCGCGAGCCGCGCCCGATAGCGGCCCTCGTCCCAGCGGCCCTTCGCGACCGAGAACTCGGCGTACTCGGAGCCGTCGTCGACCGCGTCGAAGAGGTTGTGCGCGTTGTAGGCCAGGATGGAGAGACCCGCCTCCCCGGCGCCCGGGCCGAGGCCCGAGCAGCGGGAGGCGGAAAGGCAGACGAGGCTGGCGGCCGCGAGGAGGGCGAGGAGGGAAGCGCGCATGGGACCTCCATGAGCGCGGCCCGAGGCCGGCGACCTTAGGCGAGGCGCTCGGAGACTATACGCGCGATGGACCGGGTTTCCGCTTGAGGGTCGGCGCCGCGGGGGACGAAATTCTCTCCGGTGATGGCCTCGAAGGCCTGGACGTAGCGCCAGGCCGTCTCCACCTTGACCGCGTCGGGGATGGCGGGAGGCTCGCCCTCGCCCTTGAAGCCGCGCTCCATGAGCCAGCGGCGGAAAGGCTCCTTGTCGAGCTCGCGCTGCTCCTCGCCCGCCTCGAGGCGGCGGAGGTAGGAATCAGCGTACCAGTAGCGGCTCGAGTCCGGGCTGTGGATCTCGTCCGCGAGGACGAGCTTGCCGTCGACGAGGCCGAACTCGTATTTCGTGTCGACGAGGATGAGGCCGTTCGCCGCCGCGAGCTCCTGGCCGCGTCGGAAAAGGGCGAGGGCCGCGGCCTCGACCTCGGACCAGAGCCCGGCTTCGACGACGCCCTCCGACACGATCTCAGCCCGGGAGACGGGGCGGTCGTGGCCGTCCTGCACCTTGATCGAAGGCGTCACGAGGGGCACGGGGAACTTCTCGTCGCGGGAGAGACCCTCCGGGAGCCTGATGCCCGAGATCGGCCGGCCCGCGGCATAGTCCCGCCAGGCCGAGCCGGCGAGGTAGCCGCGCACCACGACCTCGACGGGGAGCATCTCGGCCTTGCGCACCAGCATGGCCCGCCCCGTGCCGGCGAGCTCGTCGGGAGAGCCGCCGGGCAGGAGGTGGTTGGGGACGATGTCCCGGGTCCGCTCGAACCACCAGGCCGAGATCCGCGTCAGGATCTCGCCCTTGAAGGGCAGGGCCGAGAGGACCCGGTCGAAGGCCGAGAGCCGGTCGCTCGCCACGAGGAGGAGGGCGTCCTTCCCGCGGACCACGTCGCGGACCTTGCCGCGGTAGACGGGGAGGCCGCGGGCCGCCTCCTCGGGCAGGGCCTCGAAGGCCTCCGGGAGGCGGGCCGCGATCTCGTCCCGCATCATAGGCCGAGCTCCGCCCTTCCCGTGCCGATGCGGGAGATGAGGCCGTAGGCCAGGGCCTCCTCCGCGTTCATCCAATAGTCGCGGTCCGTGTCCTTCTGGATCCGCTCGAGGGTCTGGCCGGTCTGCTCGGCGATGATGCGGTTGATGCGCTCGCGGGTCTTCTCGAGCTCGCGGGCGTGGATCTCGATCTCGGTCGCGACGCCCCTGATGCCGGAGAGGGGCTGGTGGATGAGGTAATGCGAGTTCGGCAGGCCGAAGCGGCGCTCCTTGGGCACCGCGATCAGCACGAGGGCCGCGGCGCTCGCGACGAGGCCCATGCCGAGGATGCGGACCTCGGGCTTCACGAAGCGGATCATGTCGAAGATGGCGAAGCCGGCGTCCACGTCCCCGCCGGGCGAGTCGATGAGGAGGTTGATCGGCTTGGTCGCCGAGAGCCCCTCGAGGAGGAGGAGCTGGCGGATGACCTTCTCGCCCTGGTCCTTGTCGATCTCGCCCGCGAGGAGGATGGTCCTCGTCTTGAGGAAGCGCTCGGCGAGGGCGTCCTCGGGCCGCTGCTGCTTCTTGGGCTCCTCGTCCTCCTCTTCCTCGAAGCGGCGGCGCAGGCTCGATATGCTCATGGACTCTCCTTGAGGCTGGGTATAGCTGGAATATACTCCGAGGGACGGCGGCGAGGGAAGAACGGGAGGGGCCATGAGGGGACAGGCCCTCAAACGACTGGGGACAGACCCCAATAGGCGAGGGACAGACCCCAATAGGCGAGGGACAGACCCAATAATGCCGGGGGACAGACCCTCCGCCCCTACACAATATATGCTTTCCTCTATATATTATCCCCGAGGACAACCATGAAACCACCTCGAATAGTGCTTCTCGTCGCCCTTACAGCCGCTCTTGCCTCCTCACTGCCGGCTCAAGCCTCCCGCCCCTGGTATGCATCCGAGCTCGAGGCCCTCGGCTTCGAAGTCTTCTCGAGCCCCCGGCCGGTACCGGCCTTCCAGGTCGAGGCCTTGGGACGGGAAAACGCCCGGCTGGCGGACCTGAAGGGCAAGGTCGTCCTCCTCAACCTATGGGCGACCTGGTGCCCTCCCTGCCGCGCCGAGATGCCCTCGATCCAGGGACTCTGGGCGAAGCTGAAGGACAAGCCCTTCACGGTGATGGCGGTCAGCGTCGGCGAGGACAGGCAGAAAGTCAGGGACTTCATCGACAAGACCAGGTACGCTTTCCCGGTCTACCTCGATCCGAAGGGCGCCGTGGGGCAGCTCTTCGGGGCTTCCTCGATACCGACGACCTACATCATCGACAAGTCGGGCCGCGCCATCGCCTATGCGGTCGGCAGCCGGGAATACGGCAGCGCTAAGGCCATGGCCGTCTTCGAAGAACTCGCCACACGCTGAGCGGGCAAAGAGGTATTCGCGCATGACGAGCGCCTCGACTATGGCCATATTGGAATAAAAAAACAGGAAACGACAATAAACTGAAACTTTTTTTCGAATTTCGACCTTTTCCGACTTCCCAGATCGCCTTCCCACCCTTACCATGGCGCTCAGGAGCGTCCGCAGTGAGAATCCTCGTCGCGATCAAGCAAGTCCCCGAGACGGACAACGTAAAGATGGATCCCGTCACCGGAACCATGGTCCGCGAAGGGGTCGAGACCATCGTGAATCCCCTCGACCTCTACGCGATCGAGCTGGGCATCAGGCTCAGGGAACAGCATGGCGGCAGGGTCTCCGTCTTCACCATGGGCCCGCCAGCGGCCGAGAAGGCCCTCAAGGAAGCGATAGCCATGGGCTGCGACGACGGGGTCCTCCTCACCGACCGCGCCTTCTCGGGCGCCGACACCTGGGCCACCTCCTACACCCTCTCCCGCGCGGTCGGGAAGATGGGCGAGTTCGACCTCATCCTGGCCGGGGAACGGGCGACCGACGGCGACACGGGCCAGGTCGGCCCCTGCCTCGCGGCCTGGCTCGGCATCCCCGTCGCGACCTATGTCGGGGCCGTCGAAGCCTGCGACGGGTCAAGCGTGACAGTGCGCCGCCTCGTGGAGGAGGGCTACCAGCGGGTCCGCCTCGCCACCCCCGCCCTCCTCACCGTCGTGAAGGAGGTCGCGAGCCCCCGCCTCCCCACCTTGCGCGGCAAGAAGGCCGCCAAGGCCGCGGCCATCCCGGCCTACGGCGCCGCCGAGCTCGGGGTCGACGCAGCGCGCATCGGCCTCAAGGGCTCGCCGACCAAGGTGGTACGCATCTTCGCGCCGCAGGTCGCCCGCCGGGGCACCCTGGTCCGCGCCTCCGACGAAGCCGGGGTCGAGGCGGCGGTCGAGCGCCTCGTCGGCTTCCTCGAGGAGCGGAACCTGATCCCCGGCGCCGCGGCGCCTGCCGTCGGCGCGGCGCCCGCCGGCGCGAAGGGAGGCTCCCGATGAGGCAGGTCTGGACCGTCGCCGAGCAATCGGGCGGCGCGCTGAAGTCCGTCTCCTTCGAGCTCCTCGGCCGCGGCCGCGCCCTCGCCGACAAGCTCGGCGCCGCCTGCGGCGAGCCGGTCTCCCTGGTCTCCGTGGTCCTCGCCGGTTCCACCGCCGGCGCCGGCCGCGTCGACGATGCCGCGTTGCGCGAACTCATCGAGCGCGGCGCGGACGAGGTCGTCGCGATCGAAGGCCCCGCCCTCGCGGCCTTCGCCTGCGAGACCTTCTCGGCCGCCGTGGCCGACCTCGCCCGCGCGCGGAAGCCGGACATCATCCTCGCCGCCGCGACGAGCTCGGGCCGAACCCTGATGCCCCACCTCGCGGTGGCCCTGCACGCGGGACTCACCGCGGACTGCACCGAGCTCGACATCGAGGAGGGCACGGGCCTCCTCCTCCAGACGAGGCCCGCGATCGGCGGCAACATCATGGCCACCATCAAGACGCCGGACCATCGGCCCCAGATGGCCACGGTGCGGCCAAAGTCCTCGCGGCCGCTGGCGCGGGACGGCTCACGCAAAGGCTCGATCGAGCGCATCACGCTCGACCCGCGCCTCGTGGATCGCCGGGTCGAGGTCCTCGGCCTCGAGACCGACGCCGAGGGCTTCGAGAACCTCGAGGAGGCGACGGTCGTCGTCTCGGGAGGCCGAGGGCTCAAAAAGGCCGAGAACTTCCGCCTGGTCCGCGAGCTCGCGGACGCGTTGGGCGGCGCCGTCGGCGCGAGCCGCGACGCGGTGGACCGGGGCTGGGCCACGTACCCCCACCAGGTCGGCCTCTCCGGCAAGACCATCTCGCCCCGCCTCTACCTCTGCGCCGGCGTCTCGGGCGCGATCCAGCACCTCGCCGGCATCAAGACCGCCGAGACCATCGTGTCTATCAACGCCGACCCCGAGGCCCCTATCCACAAGCTCGCGGACTTCGCCGTCGTGGGCGACCTCTTCGAGGTCCTGCCGCGGCTGACCGCGAGGCTCGCGGCCCGGGCCGCCGCGGCCGCGGGCGAAGCGCCGGCGACGAAGGGGGGAAGGGCATGACCTACAACAAGCTGGACCCCGCCGCCCTCGACGAGCTGCGCGCGATAGTCGGCCCCGCGAACCTGATCGTCGACGAGGAGCGCATGGAGGCCTACTCCCACGACGAGACCTCCGCGGCCGAGTACGGGCGCATGCCCGAGGCCGTCGTCACCCCGACCTCGACCGCCGAGGTGGCCGCCGTCGTGCGCCTCGCGAACCGCCTCCGCGTGCCCGTCACGCCCCGCGGCGCCGGCTCGGGCCTCTCCGGCGGCGCGATACCGACGTTAGGCGGCATCGTCCTCTCCCTCGAGAAGATGAACCGCGTCCTCGAGATCGACTACGCGAACATGACGATGACCGTGGAGACGGGCATCGTCACGAACGAGATCAACGCCCTCGTCAAGGACCGGGGCCTCTTCTACGCGGGCTACCCCATGAGCCTCGAGACCTGCTTCCTCGGCGGCAACATCGCCGAGAACGCGGGCGGCGGCAAGGCCGTCAAGTACGGCGTGACCTCGCGCTACGTCCTCGGCCTCGAGCTCGTCACCCCGACGGGCGAGGTCGTGCGGCTCGGCGGCAAGCTCTCCAAGGACGTGACCGGCTACGACCTCGTCCACCTCGTCGTCGGTTCCGAGGGCACCCTCGGCATCGTCACGAGCGCGACCATCCGGCTCATCGGCCTGCCCGCCGCGAAGTCCGACCTCCTCGTCCTCTTCCGCACCCCCGCCGAGGCCATAGCCTGCGTGCCCGCCATCCTCGCGAAGGGCGCGGTGCCGACCGGCATCGAGTTCATGGACCGCCTCTCCGTGCAGGCCTCCTGCGAGTACCTCAACGAGAGCCTGCCCTACGAGGGCTGCGGCGCCATGCTCCTCATCGAGATGGACGGCCCCGACGCGCAGGCCGTCGACGCCGACGCCGAGAAGGTCGGCGACCTCTGCACCGCGATGGGCGCCCTCGAGGTCTACATGGCGGACAACCGCACCACCCAGGAGCGGGTCTGGAGCGTCAGGCGCAACATCGCCGAGGCCTTCAAGGTCCGCTGCCCCGTGCAGAGCCTCGAGGACATCGTCGTGCCGATCGCCTCGATCCCCGACGTCATCCCGGAGCTCGAGCGCATATCGCGCGAGTACGGCATCACGATCCCCTGCTACGGCCACGCCGGCGACGGCAACCTCCACGCGACCCTCGTGAAGGACCCCGCCATGCCGATGGAGGCCTGGGACGAGGCCGAACCCGCGGCCCTCCGCGAGCTCTACTCGCTCGTGAAGCGCCTCGGCGGCAAGATCTCCGGCGAGCACGGCATAGGCCTGAAGCGCAAGCCCTACATGGCCGAGTTCACGGACCCCGTCGAGCTCGGCCTTATCAAGGCCATCAAGCGGGCCTGGGACCCGAACCTGGTCATGAACCCCGGGAAGATAGTCGACATGGAATAGCCGGGCGCGACTACGGAATCGGCGACAACCTCCTCGCGTATTTCAGGTCCTGGTTCGTGGCGTCGTAGTAGGCGATGTGCGCGTAGCCCGAAGCGTCCATCTTGAGCGAGCACCATCTTCCCGCGCTCGCGGGGTTGCCCGTCTCGATGATGTCCTCGGCGCTCCAGGCCGAGCCGTCGTAGTACTTGAAGCGCAGCCCGAACATCCCGACCTCGTCGGTGTTGTAGGCGACGCAGGGCATCCCGGAAGGCGAGGTCGCCATCGAGACATAGCTGCTGTAGACAGCGCTGCCGATCGTCGTCGCCGCGCTCCATGTGTACCCGCCATCCGTCGAGGAGCGGTACTGGATGTCGTTCGACGAGCGGTACGCCACGTGGATGAGGCCCGATGCCGACACCGCGATCGCGCAGGGATTCGCCGCTCCGTCCTGGACGGAATACCCGGACCAGGTCCCCCCTGTAGAGTATTTGTACGCGAGGTCGTTCGATGAATTGCGGTAGTACACCGCGTGCGCCGTCGTGCCCGAGTACTGGAGGGAGGCCCGCTGTCCGATCGTCGCGGGGCTGTCGAGCTCCGAGCCGGCCATCCAGCCCCCGGAGATGTACTGCGTGAAGACGCGCCTGACGGTCCCGCCGGTGTTGCTCGTGGACAGGACCATCCTGCGGTCGGACAGGACGTCGATGGCGGTGTCGTACCCGTGTTCCGAGCCGATCCCGCCAGCCCCCAGGACGACGGGTTCCGCCCAGGCGGCGCCCGACTTCGTGGTGTAAAAGTGGTACTTGTAGCCCGTCATGTCGAGCGCTTGGTAGCTCAAATGGGGTATGCCGGCGCCATCGAGCGCCAGGGCCGACCCCAGGCCGTAGCCGCTGCAGAGGTAGGATCCGGTGGATACGGTCGCCGCAGGGAGCGAGGGATCCGGCCAAGTCGCGCCTGAATCGACCGAACTCAGGTATTTGAGCTTCTTGTTCGTCGCGTCGTAGTAGCTGATCCCCATCGCTCCTCCCCCGTAGTCGAGCGAGGCGCATTGCCCCACGTCCCCCGGGGAATCGAGAGTCGTCTTGCTCCAGAGCCGCGCGAGGCAGCTGACCTGGGCCAGGTCGGAGACGGCGGTGGCGGTGGTGTTCGCATAATACACCTGGTACGAGTAGGTGGTCCCCGTGGTGAGGTTATTATGGTCGAAGGTCGCGGTCGTCGGATTCCCGCCGTTCGTGCATATGGTGGCCCAGGTGGTACCACCGTCCGGGCTGGCCTTGATGTTAAGATAGAATCCCGGGCTCGCGGGCGGCGTCCAGCTCAGCCGTATCGCGGTGTCAGAGATCGCGGCGGCGGCCAGGTTCGTCGCCGGGGCGAGGGGGGTCACGCTCAAAGGCGCGGGCGTGGCCCAGGCGGAGGCGTTGAGCGGGCCCGTCACTGCCCTCACGCGATAATAATATGCGGTACCTGCGACGCGGCCGGCGTCTACGTACTCGCGCGCCGCCGCCGTCGCCGTCAAGGTCGTGGCGCCCGTGAAGGCCGAGTTCTCGGCGCGCTGGATCGCGAAGCCGTCCTGGAGGAAGCCGTCGAAGGTCCAGGAGACCTTCACCGTCGAACTCGTCGTGGCTACGCTGGCGACACCGGACGGGGATCGCAGCACGACGATGGGACCGAGGTCGGCGCTCCACTTCGATGTTCCGGTGGTCGTATAGGAACGGACTCGGTAATAGTACGCGAATTCCTCGACGGCGCCCGAATCCTGCCATGAAGTGGCGGTCGCCGTCGGCTCGAGCATGAGGGAATCGTTGGGGGCGACCCCCCAGGCCTGCGCGCCGATCTTGCGGCCTATCTGGTAGCCCGTGTTAGCCGTCGATACGTCGTTCCAGCTCAGCTGGGGCTTGGCGGTCGCGCCGCCGTCGAAGGCGCCCGAGACAGTGGTCGGGGCGACGAGGATGGTCGCCGATCCCGCGCTCGAGTAGGCTGAAGCGCTCACGATGCCGGCGCCCCCGTCGTGGACCGCGCGCACCTTGTACTGCGTGGCTCCGTCCGACAGGGGCGCGGTGTCGGTCCAGCTCGTCGCGCTCGAGGAGGCCGTCGTCGTCGCGAGGCTCCAGGTCGCACCGCCGTTGACGCTCTTCTGCACCTGGTAGCCGGTCGCGAGGTCGGACGAGAGCGACCAGCTGAGCGCGATGCGAGCATTGTCGGGGTCGGCGACCACGGAGACGAAGTTGGGCGCTGACATGACATAGGCGACGTTGGATTCCGCGTAGTCGGAATAGCAGCGGTCGCCGTATTTGGCGCGGATGCGATAGGCGTAATAGTGCCCGGTCGAGACATTGGTATCGGTAAATGCGACCTTATCGCCGGTCACGCTCGCGTAGATCGGCGCCGCGACCCAGGCGGCGGCGTCCGCCTTCCGCAGGATCTGGTAGCCGTCGGCGTTCGTGGCGGCCGTCCACGAGAGCGTTGCGGTGGACTCCAGTCCGGTCGCGGCGAGGCCCGCGGGCGCGGCGAGGACGGGGACGGCCGCCGTGTCGGCGCTGTAGGGCGAAAAGTCCGTCCCGTTCGCGTAGCGGGCGCGGTAGACGTAGGAATGGCCGGCGGCGACGGTCGTGTCGTCCCAGTCGCCGCCCGAGAACGCCGCGACACCGAGGTTCGCGATCTCCGCGAAGGAGAGGGAGGTCGACTCCCGGCGCATGATGACGAGGTTCTCGGCCCCGGTCTCGCGGGCGCTGAGGGTGAGCCTTGCCCTGGCGCTGTCCGGGCTCGCGACGCTCGTGATGGCGGGCGGCGCGATCACGCGCGCGGAGTCCTCGTTCGAGGGCTGGCTGTCGCCGTCGGTCGCGCTGTGTCCGATGACGCGGAAGGTGTAGAGCCCCACGGAGCCGGTCTGCTGGGACCAGGATGTCGCGCTGCCGCCTATCGTGGCGGCGTCGGCGTAGTCCTGCCCCTCGCCGTGGCGCTGGATCTTGATGGAGTCGAAGCCATTCGCGGGGAGCGACCAGGACAGAGCTATCGTCCCGTCGCCGGGGGCGGTCGCGCTGAGCGAATAGGGGCCCGTCGGGAGGGCGAGGGTGGTCACGGGAGCGGACTCGGCGTAGCCCGAGTCCCCTGCCGCGTTATGCGCTTTTATCCGGTACAGGTAGGTCGTCTCGGCGCCGCAGGTATCGTCGTCCCAGGTGGTCGCGTTCGCCGCCAGCGCGGCCGCGACCACCGAGTACGTCGCATCCGTCGACAGCCGCCGCTCGACGACGAAGGAGTCCTCGTTCTGGGAGTTGTCAGTCCAGGAGAGGCGCACGGTATCGTACGCGACGGCCTGAGTCGAGAGGGCCGATGGCGGCGATGGCGCGGTCTCCGCCGTCGTCGCGCTCGCGTCGGCGAAAGATGCGGATATCCCGACCCTGTTCTCCGATCGTATCCTGTACCAATATGTCGTATTCGCGACCAGTCCTGAATCGGAAAACGAGGTAGTGCGCTCATCCACCGCGCCTACCTCGGCGAAGCCCGCCGCCGCCTGGGTGCTGCGCTCGATACGGTAGGAATCGGCGTCCGACGAGGGTTGCCATTGGAGGAAAATGCTCGTGGCGCCGGTCACGGTCAACTGCAGCGAAAACGGGGGCGAGGGCGCGTTGAGGTCCCGGATCTTCGTCTTGATGCCGATCTCCGAGCAGGAGCAGACGGCGGCGCACAACGCGAGCGCCGCGACGCGACGGATCATTCGGACCATGGCACCGCCCCCGCGAGGCCCGCGGCCTCGGCCGCCCTGGTCGCCTCCTGGCCCCGGAGGTCGAGGTAGGAGTACCTCGCCGCGAGGACCGGGTCCGCGGCCTTGAGCTTCTCGTAGAGGTCGCGCGAGCTGCCGTAGTTCTCGCTGTCGTGGTTGGCCTTGGCCAGGGCGAGGATGACCGACGGGTTCGCGGGATCCTTGTCGTAGGCCCGCTGGAAGTAGGCGATCGCCGCTTTCGGGTCCTTGGCGAGGGAAGCCAGGTTACCGAGGTTGACGAGGGCGGGCGCGAAGTCCTGCCGCGCCGAGGCGAGGGAGAACTGCTCCTTCGCGCGGTCGTAGAGGCCGTAGCGCGCGTAGAGCACGCCGAGTTTGTTGAGCGCGCGCGGATCGCCCTGGGCCTTCTTGATCTCGGCCTGGAGCTGGGCGACCTGCGCGAAGATCTCGCGGTCGACGAAGCGGACGACCTCGGCCTCGGCGACCTTGCGCACCGCCTCCTCGCCCGGCAGGGCGAGCTCCTCGCGGGCGCCCGAGAAGCCCACGGGCACGAAGGTCTTCCAGGCCTCCGTCACGGGGTAGATCCTCGCGAGGCCCTTGGAGCCGGCCTCGCGCCACTCGCGCGCGCCCTCCTGCCAGGCCGCGAGGAAACCGGGCGCCACCATCGTCACCTCGATCGGCAGCCAGGAGCGGCCGCCTTCGAGGATGAGTTCGTCGGGCCGCGAGAAGCGCTTCCGCGCCTCGGCCGGCTCCATGCCGAGGTCGACGGCCGCGTAGATGTGTCCCGGCACGGTGATGAAGGCCGCCTCGTAGCCGATCGAGTGGAGGAGGGCGCAGTACAGGACCGTGAGGTCGTCGCAGTCCCCGCCCTTGTACGAGAGGGTCTGGCTCGGGAACTGCATGAAATCGACGACGGCCGCGTCCTTGGCCTGGCCGCCGTAGCCCGCCGCCGGGTCCTTGATGTACTTGATGCCGTAGGCCGCGAGGGCTTCGTGCATGGCCGCGCCGGCGAGGAGTCCCGCTGGCAGGCCGTAGCGCGAGGCTTCCCCGGCGAGGGCCGCGAAGAGCCGGGCGAAGCGCATGACCTGGGGGTCCTTCGCCGTGACGAAGGCGGCGATGCGCCGGTCGTCGTCCCAGACGATGGCGTTCCGGTCGAGCACGACGAGGGTCTCGACGGCCTGGACGCTCCGGCCCGCCCCGCCCTGGTCGTAGGCGACGGAGACGGTCGCCGAGAGCTTCGTGCCCTCGGTGACGTCGAGGATCCGGTCGGTGAAGAGGGCGAGGACCTGGACCTCCCGCTCCTCCCCCGGGGCCACGTCGAAGGGCGGCGCGCAGAGCTTGGGATTGTCCATGTACTGCTTCACGAGGAACTCGACGCGGCAGCCCTTCGCCGGCGCGGCCCCGCCGTTCTTGATGAGGACGGAGCCGAAGGGATGGTCGTCGTAATGCTTGAAGAAGACCGGGAAGACCGAGTCGAGCTCGACCGCGGAGATGGCCAGCCCGGCCGCGCCGGAGGCGGGGGCCGGGGCGACGAGGGGCTGCGGCTTCTCCGGACGCGGCGCCTCGCCGCGGGCCCCTCGGAGGGACAGGACGACTCCGCCCGTCAGGCCGATGCCCGAGCAGAGCCCGATGTAGCCGCGGTAGCCCCCCCCGATCCGCGCCATGAGGGCCGGACCGAGCCTCAGGCCGAGGAATCCGCCGCCCTCCACCGAGGGATTGCCGCCGCTCTCGCCCTCCATGACGGCGAAGTAGAAGCCCGCGCCGCCGTAGACCCCCGCCAGGATCGACTTCCCGAGGCCGAGGCCCAGCTCCGCCCGCAGTCCCGCGTCGGCGACGGAGACGGAACCGCCCTTCCGAAGGGGCAGGTACGAATAGGAGAGCGAGGGTCCGAGGGCGAGCCGCGGCGAGGACAGCAATTCGAGCCCCCCGCCGATGGCCCCGGCCGCGCCCGTCTTGAAGAGCGAGGCATCGACGCCGAGGGGCAGGCCGGCGCCCGCCTGGGCGGAGACGAAGAGCGGGACCTGCGCCGCCAGGGGCGAGAGCAGGACGGCCGAGAGGAGACAGGCGGACCGGAGACGGCGGCTTGGCAAGGGCATGGCGTCCTCCCTCGCGGAATGGCGACTTTGTTAATAAACTATAGCGCCTCGTCGCCCGCCTGTCTCGTCCTCCGTCCTTTTATCTCCCTCGACGCCGGCTACTGCCTCTCGTAGCGCTCGACCTCGTCGTGGACGTACTCGAGGGCCACGCCCGCCGCGGCGAGCATGGCCTCGCTCTCGGCCCCGTCGTGGTAGCGGCGCTCGCAGACCACGCGGGCGATGCCGCAGTTGATGAGCATCATCGCGCAGGTCCGGCAGGGGGTCATGCGGCAGTAGACCGTCGCGCCGTCGATCGGCACGCCGCGCTTCGCGGCCTGGCAGATGGCGTTCTGCTCGGCGTGCACCGTGCGCACGCAGTGCTGGGTCACGGAGCCGTCCTCGTGGACGAGCTTCTTGAGCTGGTGCCCCGCCTCGTCGCAGTGCGGCAGGCCGGCCGGCGCCCCGACGTAGCCCGTGGCGAGGACCTGGTGGTCGCGCGCGATGACGCAGCCCGAGCGCCCGCGGTCGCAGGTGGCCCGCTTGGAGATCGCGTTGCAGACTTCCATGAAATACTCGTCCCAGCTCGGGCGGCGATAGGCTTCCTCGGGCACGGCTCCCTCCTCAAGGCGGTCTCGATGCGGATGATCCGACGGCCGCGCCGCGCCGTCAAGTGCCGACAGGCCCGGCCGGAGGCCGCGGCGACTCATTGCCCCTCGCGCGGGTTTCGGATTATCCTCCCGCAAAACGCTCAGCTCCGGAGGGAACATGCGATCCAGGCACAATCCAGCGGCGCGCGCCGCCATCATCCTCGCCGCCGCGGGCCTCCTCGCCCTGGCGGCCTCCTGCGCGGGCCAGCCCAAGCTGCCCGAGGGCATGTACGCCCGCATCACGGTCGACAAGGGAACCGTCCTGGCCAGGCTCGAGTTCGAGAAGGCCCCCCTGACGGTCTGCAACTTCGTCGGCCTCGCCGAGGGCACGCTCGACGCCTCGAAGGGCAGGCGCTTCTACGACGGCCTCGGCTTCCACCGCGTCGTGGCCGACTTCGTCGTGCAGGGCGGCGACCCCAAGGGCGACGGCACGGGCGGCCCCGGTTACGAGTTCGCGGACGAGATCGCCCCCGAGCTCAGGCACGACGGCCCCGGCGTGCTCTCCATGGCCAACGCCGGCCCCGGCACCAACGGCAGCCAGTTCTTCATCACCCTCAAGGAGACGCCCTGGCTCGACGGCAGGCACTCCATCTTCGGCAAGGTGATCGAGGGCATGGACGTGGTGCAAAAAATCGCCCAGGGCGACAAGATGACCAAGGTCGAGATCCTCCGCGTGGGCAAGGCCGCCAAGGCCTTCAAATGCGACCAGGCCTCCTGGAACGCGCGCGCGGCCGAGGCCGAGGCGGTCGCCAAGAAGGCCGCCGAGGCGCGGCGCCAGGCCGACCTCGACCTCATCGCGAAGAAGTGGCCCGACCTCGACAAAGGCGCCGACGGCATCTTCCAGAAGACCCTCAAGAAGGGTTCCGGCTCCCTGCCGGGCGCCGGGACCGCGGTCTCCTGCCTCTACAAGGGCATGCTCCTCGACGGCACGGTCTTCGACGAGTCCAAGCTCCACGGCAACCAGCCCATCACCTTCGCGGTGGGCGTGGGCCAGGTCATCCCGGGCTGGGACCTCGTCGTCGCGTCGATGCGCAAGGGCGAGCGGCGCTTCATCGTGCTCCCGCCCGAGCTCGCCTACGGCTCGCGCTCGGTGGGCGGCGTGATCCCGCCGGACTCCTTCCTGGCCTTCGAGCTCGAGTTGGTGAAAGTGGGCAAGTGACGCGAAGGCCGCCCCGGGCGGGCGGCCTCCTGCATCCCTTGGAAGAGGGGGGCGGCGGGGGAGGAACCTTCGGGGAAGGTTCCTCCCCCGCCTCTTTCATTCCTTCTCCTCCCGCACCTGCCAGCGGCCCTCGGAGTAGGCGAAGCGCGCGGCGCTCATGTCGAGCACGCGCCCGTCCTCGCCGGCCATCCGCACCTTGCCCGCGAGGGGGTTCACCTCGACGACGCGGAAGAGGGTGCCGTCGTACTGGAAGCGCGCGCCCTCGTTCGGCAGCTCGCGGCGTGCGTCGCGGTAGAAGCCGTACTCGTAGGCCAGGCAGCAGAGGAGGCGGCCGCAGGGGCCGGAGATCTTCATCGAGTTGAGGGAGAGGTTCTGGTCCTTGGCCATCTTGATGGAGACGGGCGTGAGCTTGTCCGTGACGCCGTGGCAGCAGAGCACGCGGCCGCAGACGCCGCAGCCCCCCGTCACGCGGGCCTCGTCGCGCACGCCGATCTGCCTGAGCTCGATGCGCATCTTGAAGACGGAGACGAGGTCCTTCACGAGCTCGCGGAAGTCCACGCGGGACTCGGCGCTGAAGTAGAAGAGGACCTTGGGCTCCTCGAGGAGGTAGTGCGCGGCGACGAGCTTCATGGGCAGGTCGCGGACCAGGATCTTCTGGCGGCAGAGCTCGAAGGCCTTGCGCTCGCGCTCGCGGTTGGCCTCGGACTTGCGGAGGTCCTCCGGCGTCGCGACGCGCTCGATGCGGACGAGGTCCTCGCGGCCGAGGGGGCCCGGGTCGCGCACGAGGCCCTGGAGCTCGCAGAGGTCGCGGCCGTAGCGGGTCGGCGCCACGACCATGACGCGGCCGCCGGGGGGCGGCGACCCGGCGGCCGGGGCCGCGGCGGCTTCCCGGCCCTCCGGGGCCGCGGGGGACTCCCCGGCGGGCGCCGCCTCGGCGCGCGGCTCCTCGACAGGCGCGGCTCCGGCGGGCGCCGGGGGTTCCTCCGGAGAGGCCGCCTCCG